>DATCPG010000317.1:0-7111 GCA_036570225.1 Gemmatimonadaceae bacterium
GGCCTGCGCTCCCCCGCTCGCCAGGAACACTCCCACGAAAATGAGCACCGCGAGCGCTGTCAGCTTCAGCACCGTGAAAATGTTCTGCGTGATGCTGCCGGATCTGATTCCGAAGTAGTTGACGCCGGCGAGCGTGACGAGCAGCGCGGCCGCGAGCGGCTTGATGTAGATCGTCGAGATCCCGAACAGATCGACCGAGTATCGCGCGAACGTCACAGCGACGGCCGCGATTCCGCCGCTGTTGATGATGAACAGGAACGTCCACCCATACAGAAACGCCGCGAGTGGGCCAAAGGCTTCCGTGAGATAGATGTAACCGCCACCCGCCTGCGGTCTCCGTGCACCCAGCTCGGCGAACGCCAATGCACCGACGAGGGCGACGCCGCCACCAGTGATCCACGCCGTGAGGATGAACGCCGAGCTATGGACTCGCTGCGCTACGATGGCTGGGTTGAGGAAAATCCCTGCGCCGATGATGCCGCCGATCACGACCATCGTCGTGTCGAATACGCCAAGTCGGCGAAGGTAGCTGGAAGTCGAACCGTCGGCGAGCATAGGAGAGAATACTCGCCGCCCAATCAGGGTCGCCAGCCCCTCCTGTGGCTTCGCAATCCAGTCAGGTCATTGCAGTAAACAAGGAGCGGGTCACATGCTCGGTGGAGGTTTAAACTCAAATGCTTGCTGGACAACTTGCTTGACCGTTCTCCCTTGCCTCGTGGCAGGGTCGAATCGCCACGTCGGCAGGGACTCCTTTACGGCAGCGGTGAACTCGGAGCCCGAGGATTTTAGCGACTTGAACGTTCCCATCTCGACGCGACCGGTTTCATCCACGACGAACTGTACCCAAACCTCACCGCTGACACCGGTGCTCTTGAGCGCGGTGGGATATCGCGGATTTACGCTCGTGCGTAGAGTGACTGGCTTGTCGACCTGGTACTCGAAAAAGGTGGTCGTGGCTGGATCGGTGGCTTGCGCTGAACCATGAGTAAGAATGCCGGCACCGCCTCGTTGCAGCACGATGTGTCCGCTTGTTGCCGACAGCCAGACCGCCGGACTCTGGCCCGACATCGCCGCCTCGACGTGAATCATCGAGCCATTCTCAGCCACGAAGTGAACATCTCCATTCGTCACGTCGATGTCGAACACGTCTCCCGTACCCGACCGTTGGACTGACTCGGTTAGGGTATCCGTCGTGACGCGACGACGCTTGGCGAGCTCGGTGAACATCCCACCCGTTGCGTAGACGCGATAAGTCACATCCGCTGAAACACTCGTTACCTTTACCCGGCCTGTCGCCCGCGAGCCGACCTGTGCGGCGAAAGAACTGCTATTGACTCCACGAATCGGTCGCGGAATCATGGCCGTTGCAACAACAACCGTGACCATGATGGCAAGACTGCCAACCAGTCGGTAGCCACGGTGGCGTTCTGGATTCATTCTCATAAGGCGTAGCCTCTGTTCGAGGGAGGAGACCGACGCGGCCAAGCCAGCCAGTGGAAGCGGACTCTTTTGACTTCGGCTTGCGACGGACAGGAGAAGTCCTGCGTATGCACGCGCGTCCGGGTGCACGCCGAGCACCCTGCGGTCGCAGTCAAGCTCGACGGCTTCCCGGAGTTTCCGCAGCATATACCAGAGCGGCAGGTTCCATGGTGCCAGAGCGACAGCAAACGCCGCCACCACGAGCAGCGCGGGATCACGACCACGCACGTGCTCCTGTTCGTGCGCGATCACAAGTTGTTGCTCTGATCGGCGGAGCTCGAGCACCCACGCCGGTAGAATTATTTGGGGGTGAATTACGCCGACGACCAAGGGGCCGGTTCCGGGCGTGATCGCGACGCGGAGACCGTTGATCGTGTGTACCTGTGCACTCGACCTGATTCGGCGTAGACGCATCGCTGCGCCGCCAAATGCTCCAACAGTCAAGAGAGACGACCCGAGCCAAATCACCAGTAGCGTTGAATCGAATCTCGCTGACGAGGAGTCGGGCGAGACAGCAACGGTTCGCTGCCCGGGAGCCCAGTACGGCGTTGCGACGACGGCGCCCTGTTCTCGTCGAGTTGCGCCGCGAGAGATCTCAAGAGGAGGCACCGTCGGGTTCTGTTCTCGCGCCCGCCGTGCACTCCAGACAGCGGCGACAATGACCAGATAGATCGCTGCCGCCCACACCAGTCGGGCCGGCAGATGAGTCGCGCGTAATGCGCTCTCGAATGCGGCCGCGGCAACCGCACTGCCAAGCGTTATCAGAAAAAGGTAGATCATCCATGAGGCAATCATTTTCGATCCCCCGATTTACCCGACGGCCTGGAGCCGAGCTCCTCGTCGACCACTCGGCGCAATCCCTTCAGTTCGTCCTTTGACAGCCCCCGGTGCTGCACGAGCTGAGTGACGAGCGCTTCAGCAGATCCCCCGAACAATCGGTCCAGGGTGCGCGACAGTGCGCTTGCTCTCGCCTCCTTCCTCTTGACCAGCGGTCGATACCGGTGGGCGCGACCTTCCTCTTTATGGTCGACGTGCCCTTTGTCCTCGAGGATACGTAGCTGTGTGAGGACAGTATTGTAGGCGAGGTCGACACCTTCTCCTGCCAGAATAGCTCGAACCTCCGCGGCGGTGGAGGGTCCGCGGTCCCATAGCACCGCCATTATATCGAGCTCGCGCTCGGTGAAGGCTACGCTCAATTCGGTCTCCCAACTAAGGAGTTAGTTGAATGCTAGTACCTCATCTCCGAGTTGTCAACTAACTCCTTAGTTGCTCTTGCCCAGCACGCTCCTTTGGAAGTCTGCCGCATTCCGCGAAGCGGCCCGGCCGATTAGCGTCAACGAGAGCACGAGACACTTCGGTCCCATGCACCGGGAGCGGATGTGAGCTGGGCGAGGCCGGTGCCGTCGGCGTGTACTACCCAGAGGTGGCCGACCAGCTCGCTCTCGGGAATATTGAAGACGAGCCTCGAGCCGTCCGGCATCCAGCAGAGCGAGAAATTATTCGGCCCGAGCCATCCACCACCGGCGTGAGCGCTGGATCCGCTCACGGTCGCAAGGGTAACGACGTTGCTGCCGTCCGCATTCATGACTTTCACCGAGAGACCGACCAGACTGTAATTCGTGACTGAATCCGCCGTCGTTTCGACGAATGCGATGCGCGTCCCGTCCGGTGACCATACTGGCGAGAAAACGTTGGGCCAGTGTCTTTGATCATTGCGCAAGGGCATATAGGACGCCGATAGCGTCCCGCTCGGCGAGAGCACGTCAATCTGCCCGAAATTACAAGCAAAAGCCAACATACCCTGCGACGAAATCGCGACAGACACCTGGTTGTCGATGATGATCGGGCAACTCAGCGCTCCGCCTGGCCCAGGGGCAAAGTGCGTCAACTGTGTCAGATCGCCGGGATTCGCCACTGGGGACTGCGAGTAGACGTCATGAATGAGATTGCTGCTTACTCCCGCGGCCACAACGATCTTCGCTCCGTCAGGCGACCACGTCGGTGGACCCTCTTGTTGCGGGAAGTGTGTAGCGTGCTGAGCACCTGTCCCGTCGATGTTCGCGACGTACACGTCGTAGAGCGTGTTGCCATCGGCGTATGTGGTGTATGCCAGGCGTAGCCCATCCGGCGAAAGAGCGGGTCCCCATCCCAGTGTGTTGTCAAAGATGTGTGCTGAGCTCATCGCGGTCGCGTCGACGACGTAAATGGCGCCATATCCGACGGTCCCGTTGATCCGCTCGAACGCGACCTTGCCCGATCCGAGCAGTGCGTAGGGAACCGATTCCAGCGCGGGAACAACTGGCAAGGGAAAAGGATTTGTCGCGCCGTCAGAACCCGAGCCACAACCGACCAGGCCCATGAGCAGAACAGCTAAAGTGAAGAGAGTTTTCATTCCGAGCTCCTGGCGGGTGACAATCGCACGCAATCAGGAGAATGCACCCAAAGGGACCCAGCTTCCATACGTCATCCGACGTAGTATCGTCTCAGCGGAGCTCGCCAGCGGGCCTTACGCCCAGATGGAGGCCTTTTTCGCCCAGCTCGAGTCCTTGTACCGCGTCGTGAACGCCTTGGCGGTTGCCTTGAGCGCGGCGGGATCGTGGCTCGCCTTGTACTTCGATACCCCCGCCCAGTAGAGCGCTTCAGACGCGGCATCTGCCTTCGGCAGCTTCTCCACGATCTCGCGGAATCGGTGTTCGGCTTCAGTCCACTTTTCCTGCTTGAAGTCCATGTGAGCGCGGCCGAGCATCAGCTGCCCCAGAAAATCATCTAGCGGCAGAAATCCTTCGACCCGCCATTGCTCCTCGCCATTTGGATCAAGCTCGAGCACTGTCGGCGTCCAGTGCGCGTTGTACTTCTCTCCGTAGCGCTGGAACGCATCCGCATCGTCTTTGACGTGCACGCGCGCCGGCAGAAAGTTCTCGTTCACGAAGCGTACGACGCGTTCGTCCGGCCACACCTCGGCATCCAGCCGAGCACAGCCACCTCACATGGGCGCGGCACTGAAATCGAGGAGAACGGGCTTGTTCTGTTTCTTCGCTTCCTTCAGGACGTTATCTACGTCGTGGCTGAACTTGATTTCCATCGGATTCTCCCTGGGAGGTAAACCTTGAGAGTGCAGGCACCGTGCCCGCCGAGGAATCGCTAGGCAGCTCCGGCGTCGTTGCCTAACAGCTCCCTGCTTCGGTTCTATAGATGTCCGGCGAGGAAAGATCCAAAACAGGCGGCGTCAGCGGAGCGGCTCGCGCTCCAGCGCGTTTCTATCCCACCTACCGAGATCGGCCGCTGCTTCGTAGGTGCTTTGCAGGAATTCCTTCAGATCTTGCTGGGGTGTCTCCGACGTCCGGACGCTGTCGTAGGGCAGAATCCACTCGCGCATAGTGTTGTTGTAGGAGGCAGTCGCCGGCTTGATCGGCGCGACGTCGCAGCCCGCCGGCTCGGGATACGCGTACGCATAAAACGCCGGCTCGGCCACCGGTGATCCCACAGTTCCCGGCCACCACCCGGCGCTGATGCATTCATGCGAGTAGGCCTCGCGTGTCACCCAATCCGGAAGGTTGGGAACCCCGCCCGGGTGTTGAGGCGCCCGCTGTCCCGAGAACCGAGTGCACGAGATATCGAATCCTCCCCACCAGAAATGCGACGGGCTGGACTTGCCCAGGAATTTTCCGCGAAACTCCTTGAGCGCCCGATCGGCGTGCACCAGGATCTGCCAGCAGCGTTGGACCGCGTCGCCGTCGTACGATGCATGCACGCGGTCATCGATAAACGGGGTCGTGTCCGCCATCTCCGACGGCACCGGCCTGATTTTGACGTCGATGCCCAGCGAGCGCAGCACCGACATGTAGTCGGAGTAGAATTCGGCGACCGAACGTGCCACGAGCGGTACGACGCCCACCTCTCCTTCATTCGTTCGAATCATCAGGGCGTGGTCGATGAAATCGAACTCCGCCTCGAAGGCAGCGGTGCCTGATGGGATCGGCGAGGTAGTCAGCCCACGAGCCGTCACATAGAGAGCGACGTGCCACCAGTGATTCTGCATCGGCGACAGCGCCAGGCGTGTTTTGCCGACGATCTGGGTCCACCGGTGGAGCGTCGCCTGCGTCGCCGACCAGTCGTCGAGCGAGAGTCGTGGCCAGAGCTCCGTCTTCCGTTCCGATAGCGTCTCGATCACACCCAATATTCTACAGGTGTCGCAGGACTTGGAGTAGTGCGGGCACGACAATGGCAGGTGAGGGACCGTCGCGTAACTGCCAACAGCCTCAGGAATCTCGTCCATGCCCACCAAACTCCCCACACGTCAGCTCGGCACCACGGACATCAACATCACCCCCGTCGGGTTCGGCGCGTGGGCGGCCGGCGGCGGCGGCTGGTCGTACGGATGGGGGCCGCAGGACGACGACCAGTCGATCGCCGCGATGACTCGCGCTCTGGACCGGGGCGTCAACTGGATCGACACCGCGGCGGTTTACGGGCTTGGCCACTCGGAAGAAGTCGTCGGACGACTGCTCAAGAAACTGACGGGAGCGGACCGGCCCTACGTATTCACGAAGTGCGGATTGATCAGCGACCCGAACGATCCGATGAAGGATGCGCGGCGCATCCTGACCCCCGCATCAATTCGCAAGGAATGCGAGGCATCGCTCCGCCGGCTCGGCGTCGAGCGCATCGATCTCTACCAGATCCACCGGCCGGACGAGGAAACGGGCACTCCGCCCGAAGAATCCTGGCGGATGATGGTTCAGCTGCAGGCCGAAGGAAAAATCCGCGCGATCGGTGTCTCCAACTTCGATGCATCGCTGTTGAGGAAAATCGAGCCAATCCAGCACGTCGACTCGCTCCAACCGCCCTTCTCCCTCATCAAGCGCGAGACCGCTGCGTCGGAGATCCCGTGGTGCCGCGCCAATCGCACGGGCGTAATCGTCTACAGCCCGATGCAGACGGGAATTCTCACCGAGTCATTCTCCGCGGAGCGGGTGAAGCAGATGGCTCGCGACGACTGGCGTCCGCGCTCGCCCAATTTCCAGACTCCCAAGCTCGAGCGAAACCTCGCGCTCCGCGACGCGCTCGTCCCGATCGCGCGCCGTCGCAATACCACGGTGTCGTCCGTCGCCATCGCGTGGACGCTTGCGTGGCCGGGCGTCACCGGCGCGATCGTGGGCGCGAGATCGGCGGAGCAGGTAGATGGCTGGATCGGCGGAGCGACCCTGGCGCTCACCGCGGAGGATCTCGACGACATCGCTCTCGCCATCGAGAGCACTGGCGCTGGCCACGGCCCCACTCGGCCGGCGGCACCGAGAGTCTTTCGCCAGGAATCGAGCGCGTCCCTCGAAGCGCGGTAGTCCTTTAACACCAATTACTGGCTGCCGGCTGTCAAAGAATCTGCTGGCAAGCAATTCGCAGCTTGAAACGCAGACCTTCACGCCGCGCGAACAGGGTGACACACCGACAATTCAAGGACCAGCAGGGCAAGACGTGGGATGTGTGGCAAGTCCATCCCGCCGCGGCGGAGCGCAGGTTCTCCGCGCGTAGAGTAGCAGACGAAGAGAGAATCGACGCTGCCGAGCGACGCAGCGGCCACGACAGGAGAGAAGAGAGGCTGTCGCGGGCACCCGTAGCCGCGGAGTTCGCTTAC
>DATCPG010000318.1:0-3583 GCA_036570225.1 Gemmatimonadaceae bacterium
GCCCACAAGTACTCAACCTTGGTCGTCGCGCCGTTCTGGGCCGTCTTCGACTTCAGAAGACGCTTCGACGTGTTCGAGATGGATTCAGTCAGCCGACCGTAGTGGAGCCTGCCCAGCCGGTAGCGCTTGCCGAGATCCTCGATGACGATCGCCGGAGCAGCCATCTAAATCACGTCGGCGAAATGCCGTTCGGTCCGGCGAAAATAGATCAAGGCGACAAGCAGCAACACCACACACGATGCAGCGGACAGGCCGAGCGTCTTCAACGGGAAGGGACCGGTTTCGAGAACGGCCCAGCGGAAACCCTCGACCGCTCCGGCCATCGGATTGAGGCCGATGAGCGATTGCAGCTCGGCCGGCAAGAGCGTTCCCGAATACGCGACCGGCGACGCGAACAGCCAGATCTGAATCAGGAATGGAACGAGGTACGCGACGTCCCGGTAGCGAACGCTGAGCGCGGCGAAAAGGATGCCGACGGCGAGCGTGCACGCGAGTGGCAGCAACGCGATCATCGGAAGCGTCAGCGTTTGTATCCCTGGGTACATCCCGTAGAGCGGCATCAGCGCGAGCAAGAGTACTGAACCAATCGCGAGGTCGAGGAGAAACGAGCCCGCTGCCCCGATCGGCAGGAGCATACGCGGGAAGTAGATCTTCGACACGAGCTGCTCACTCCGCACGAGACTCTGCGCCGCAGCGCCCAGTCCAGACGCGAAGAAGGTCCAGGGGACCAGCGCCGCCAAGGTGAACAATGTGTACGGGACACCCTCCGACGGTAGCTTGGCGAATCGACCGAAGATGAGTGCGAAGATCGCCATCATCGTCAGCGGCTGGATGACTGCCCAGAGCGCCCCGAGCGCCGTCTGCGCATATCGGACCTTCACATCGCGCCAGGCGAGGAGATAACCAAGCTCGCGATATGTCCACAGGTCCCGCAGGCGTAAGGCAATCCAGCCTCGCGACGGTTGCACGACCGTAACCGGCGGATGCCGTTCGTGTTCCGCAGCAGCGCGAGTCGGGATGCCCGTGCGAGCGTGCATGCCGGGCGTCGCTACGCCCTTAAACGTCGATCCGAGGCCATCACGGCCCAGGATAACCTCGAAAGGTGGCCTGGCTGCAAGCCCGCCGGAAAGCCTAGCGACGCATCTCGAGCATCCGCTCGTACAGCTGCATCGTCGCTTGCGCCTGGGCCTGGAGCGAGTAGTGCTCGGACACCCGACGGCGACCCGCTTCGCCCAGGCGACGAGCGAACGCCTGATCGTCCAGCAACCGTCGGAGGGCGACGCACGTCGCTTGTGGATTCCGAATCTGGACGAGCAGCCCGTCGAGGCCATGGGACACTGCCTCGCGGTTCGAGGGAATGTCGGTAGCCATGAGCGGCACCCCAGCGGCCATCGACTCGAGGACGACGTTGGAGAACCCCTCCGAGTAGGTCAAGTACACCGCGACGTCGAGTGCTTGAAGCAAATCAACTGCATCAGGCCGATAGCCTGTGAATACGACGTCGCCCTCGATCCCAAGTGCTTCCGCGAATCGCTCGAGCGTTCCACGGGCAGGTCCGTCGCCGATGACGACGCCCCGGACCAAGCGGCCATCTTGGAGGAGCGAAGCGACGGCCGTGAGAAACGTGTGGTGATCCTTGAAATCTGGATCGAGCCTACCGACCATCCCAACAACGGCCATATCCGGACTCGCGCCCAAACTCGATCGCAAACGCACACGTCGGGCGTCGCTCAGCGGCTCCGGGATGGCGACACCATTCGGGATCACAACGATCTTCGCGGAGGAAAGGCCCTTGGCGCGGAGGCACACCGCGACGGTCTCGGAATTCGCCACGTAGGCGGTCGTAGCGGGGTCGAGCAGGCGGTCGATGACCTTGTCCCGGCGGGCGCGGCTGTGAGAGGCCGTTGTGACAGCAGCTCCCTCAGCCGCGATCCTGACCGGCACCCGCGCGAGCGTCCCCGCAATGCGCCCAAAGGCGTTTCCGAGCGACAGCCACCCGTGAACGATCTCGACCTTCTCGCTGCGCAGAAGCTTGACGAGTCGGTGAATTCCCGTTGGGTCGAAGCGATGGACTCTTCCGAGGACGAACGGCTTGAGACCGAGCTCTTCCACATCCTCGATAAGCGGCCCAAATCCGTCGATGCATACGAGTATAGGTTCGAACCGCTCCCGCTCGAGACCACGCAAGACGGCCAGCAGGCGCCGCTCAGTACCACCGGGCCTGAGGTCGTGGATGATGTGAGCGACGCGTGTCGTGGTCACTGCAATTCCTGGATGAGCGCCGCCCACTCGGTTCCGATCACATTCGGGTCGTGGAAACGTGCCACATAGCGTTGGAGCGGAGCCGGATCGATCGAGTCACGCGCATGCCAAAGCTCACGGGTGGCAGCTTCCATTTTGTCGAGCGATCCATGGGCGACTGCTCCGAGGGCATTCCGCTCGATTACTCCATCCGGGTCGACCCTCAGCGAAAGCGCCGGTCTGCCGCGAGCCCATCCTTCGAGAAACGTGTTGGGGAAGCCCTCGACCCACGATGTGTTGACGACCGCGACGGCTCGGTCGTACAGAGAAAGAACATCTTTACGTCCGAGCCGCGGAAGCAGGTAGAGGTTTGGCACCTCGTTGGCAATCGCGCGGACCCGGGCTGCCAGCTCGGCCCAACGGGGTCCCCGATCGCCACCGATCATCCAGAACGTCACCTCAGGGACCCGCCGCGCAAGCTCCACGTACGCAAGCGGCTCCTTCAAATCGAGGAGGCCTCCAATCCAGAGGAAAGCCTCCCGGTTCTTTCCAAGAGTTCTTACCGGCGCGCAGAAGCTTCTGATAACCCTAGGTTCGACTCCCCGTCGTTGCTGAGCAAGAACGCGTTGCTCATTCGTCTGAACGACAACCGCGTTCGCAAGATAGAGACCTATCAGATACTGCAATCGCGTCGGCCATTCGTCGAGGCTCGTGCTGGATTGTCGGCTCAAACGTCGATCCAGCAGCAAGTCACCCTTTGACGAGCTAGAAAATACAAAGCGCCTTCCGGTAGCTTGCGCGAATAGCCCAACGGTTCCCGTCTCGAAGCCTGCGCTCCGCTGGATGTACACGGCCGCGTCGGCGTCTCGAAGACTTGCCAAAATGGCCCGGCGGCGAGGTAATCCGCGGTCACCATACGACCGGGGTAGCTGAACGACCCGGACACCGTTGCGGTGGGGAACCACATCCGTTCCAGAAACGATGTGGACGACACGGAAGCCGAGCCCAGCAAGACTCTGTGCGAGGTAGGCCGTCTGCACCTCCGCCCCACCCGCAGGCCCTGGGATGGATTCGTACAAACGCCCTGCGAGCGGCGCGTAAACAGCGACGTCGGCCGCATACTGCCGGCCTCCCTTCCGCTTAGCCATAGGCTCAAGACTTTATCCGGAGGAGGGGACAAGTCAAAAGGGTGCACGCAAGAAAGCTCTTCGTCTAGCGGCTTCGGTGACGTCCAGCGAAGAGGGCTCGGGCCGCGCAAGGCAGCACTCGTCGGGGGCTGTCCCGCAACGTGGTATAGCCACGACAGGCGGAGGAAGCCACATATAGTGCGAGACACTTTGCG
>DATCPG010000319.1:0-2490 GCA_036570225.1 Gemmatimonadaceae bacterium
CAACCCGTACTGCAAGCAGCCCTCGTCGTATGCGCTGACGATGAGTGCCGAAGGATTGCCATTGGCCGGCGACCAACGCTGGTTCGCCTCCTACACGAGGGTGTCGAATCTCGCCTACCGCAACAAGAATCCCAACGAGACCTACGAGGTGTACGGCGTTGGCCTCGCCAGAGGATTCAGCGATTACGATGAAGTAAAGGCCGGACTCGACCTCGCCCTGGTGCCAAGCACGCCGCTGCGCCTGTACGCCGCGCATCGCCGGCAGGGCGAGGGGAGCTACAACACTTCCTTTCCTTTGCCCGCTGATTTTGCGACGACCCCCGGCATTTTCTCAGGCGTCGTGATGGGCGTCACTCGTTTAGCGGTGAGCGGCGCCACTCGTTGGCGTGATTTCGAAGTTGGTGGCGACGTCGGCGTCAATCACGACACCAACTATCTGCATGTCACTGGTGCGACGTACACCGGATTCGAGGGAAGAGTGAAGATCGCGATCGAGCCGCGCTGGAGCGTCTCCTTCCAATGAGCGTCGCCGTCATCAGCGGATCGGCCGGTCTGATCGGATCCGAGGCAGCCGTTCTCTTCGCCGAGTCGAGGGGACTCGAGGTGGTGGGCATCGACAACGACATGCGACGCAAATTCTTTGGCGACGATGCCTCGACCGCCGGCAGTCTCGAGCGCCTTAAGAACCGCCTCGGCAAAAAGTACACGCACAACTCGACCGACATCCGGGATCAGCCGGCGATCAAGAAGATTCTCCAGAAGTACGGCCGAGACGTTTCGCTGGTGATTCACACGGCGGCACAGCCGTCGCACGACTGGGCGGCGCTCGATCCTTCCACTGATTTCACGGTGAATGCTAACGGCACTGCCGTGATGCTGGAGGAAACGTGGAAAGCAGCGCCCGACGCGGTGTTCATATTCACGTCGACTAACAAGGTGTACGGCGACACGCCAAATCGCCTGCCGCTGATCGAGCAGGAGAAGCGCTGGGAGATCGATCCTGCCCACACTTACGCCGATGGCATCAGGGAGGACATGTCGATCGATTCCACTTTGCACAGCCTCTTCGGCGCGTCGAAGGTCGCCGCTGACGTTCTCGTGCAGGAGTACGGTCGGTACTTCGGAATGCGCACCGCGTGCTTTCGCGGCGGTTGTCTCACGGGACCGAATCACGCGGGTACTGCGCTACACGGATTTCTGGCGTACCTGATGAAGTGCGCGGTCACGGGACAGCCGTACACGGTTCACGGGTATCGCGGCAAGCAGGTGCGCGACAACATTCACAGCGCAGACTTGATCGCGGCGTTCGACGCGTTCTTCGCGTCGCCCCGGAGCGGCGAGGTATACAATGTCGGCGGAGGGCGCGACAGCAACTGCTCGATGATGGAGGCGATCGAGATGTGCCAGGAGATTGTCGGCCGGCCGATGTCGGCGACGTACAGCGACGTCAATCGCATCGGCGACCACATCTGGTGGATCTCCAGTCTCGAGCGATTCAAGAGCCACTATCCGGCTTGGGAAATCCGCCGCAACGTGCCAACGATCCTCGGCGAGATCTACGAGCACAACAAGGAACGCTGGCGGGCGGAGACTCCAGCCGCAGTCGGATGATCAGCCGCGGCAAGCGCAACGTGCTTGGCGTTTCAGTCGACGTGATCGACTACGAGTCGGCGGTCGACCAGGTCGTACAAGCAGCGAAGGGCAAACGCCCATTTGCGGTCACTGCCCTTGCCGTGCACGGGGTAATGACCGGTGCAATGGACCCCGAGCAGCGCTTCCGTCTCAACCAGTTCGATCTGGTAGTCCCCGACGGCCAACCAGTTCGTTGGGCCCTAAATCTCCTTCACTCGGCGAAACTGGGTGAACGCGTTTACGGTCCAACGCTGATGCTCGAGCTGTGCGCGCGCTGCGCAAAGGAGGGGCTGCCGATCTATCTGTACGGGAGCAGCGCGGATGTGCTGTCGAAACTGCGCGATAGACTTCAATCAAAATTCCCGTCGCTAAAGATCGCGGGCGCACAACCATCCAGATTTCGCCGAGTCACCACCGAGGAAAAGAAGGAGATCGTTCAAACGATTCGTGACAGCGGAGCGAGAGTAGTCTTCGCCGGCCTGGGCTGCCCGCGGCAGGAAGTGTGGGCGTACGAGTACCGCAAGGCGTTATCGATGCCAGTGATCGCGGTAGGCGCAGCCTTCGACTTCCACGCCGGCACGGTCCCCCAAGCTCCGAATGCACTCCAACGCGCGGGTCTGGAATGGGCCTTTCGCCTGTCAAAGGAGCCGAGAAGATTATGGCGCCGCTACGCACTACTGAACCCGCTATACGTCGCGATGGTAACAGCCCAGGCAACCGGTCTCAGAAATTTTGATCAGAGCCGCGGCACCCCACCGACGCACGAGATGAACTATGGTTGAAGCCCGCAGCCGCAAGCCGGCCCGCGCGCAGCCCCCGGCCGGTCGTGTTCAGTTGCAGTTGCACTGACTATAATCC
>DATCPG010000320.1:0-8664 GCA_036570225.1 Gemmatimonadaceae bacterium
AGCCAAGGTTGTGCAAGCGCGCGTGCATCGCTTCGTGGAGAATGGTTGCACCGACTTCCGCGTCCGAAAAAGCCGGATTCACCGAGAACGTCAGCTCTACGAGACACGCCTTCTGCTCGTGGAAGTAGGCGCCGCGGCACGCGAAGCGCTCGACGAGGATGTACGCGAAGTCGCGCTGCAGATGACGGAAGTGGTGCGGAACGTACCGCTGGATGAGGGCCAGCGTACGGTCAATGCGCGCGACCGCGTCGTTCGTGTCGATATCCGGTCGCGTGTTGTTCACCACCACGGGAATGCCTCGCACGAGGTGATGCGAAACGCGGGCATCTGGCTTTCGCTTCCCGAAGAGGCGAATCAGGTCGGACAACATGTGAGTGCCTTCAATTAGGTCTCGTCCTGCGCCATATTTGTGAACCGATGACTACGAAAAATACGACGGTCCTCGACGCACGGGCCGTCGAGCGCACCTTGAAGCGCATGTCGGTTGAGATTGTCGAGCTCAACAAAGGCACGGACAATCTGATCATCGTTGGAATCCAGCGCCGCGGTGTTCAGCTCGCGGACCGACTCGTGAAGATGATCGAAGGTGGGGAAGGGGTTACCGTGCCTCAGGGGTCGCTCGACATCACGCTCTATCGTGATGATCTGCAGACGGTGGGCCCACGGCCGGTTGTCGGCCCGACTTACCTCCCGTGGGATCTGGACGGAAAGCATATCGTCATTGTCGACGACGTCCTGTACACGGGGCGGACGGTCCGCGCGGCCCTCGACGAGCTTGCGGACTTCGGACGACCGGCAGCGATCTCGCTCGCCGTGCTGATCGATCGCGGCGGTCGTGAGCTTCCGATCCATGCGGACGTAGTGGGGAAGAAAATCGACGTCGGGGAGGAAGAGCGAGTGGATGTAATGGTCGCCGAGCTTGATGATCGCACCGAGGTCGTGATCGTGCCCAAATCCGACGCGTGACGGGGACCCTCGGCAAAGATCTCCTCGGCCTCGAGTCGCTGACAGGCGACCAGATTCGACTCATTCTCGACACCGCAGAGCCATTCAAGGAGATCAGCGAGCGCGCGATCAAGAAAGTGCCCGCGCTCCGCGGCTCGACGATAGTCAACCTGTTCTTCGAGAATTCGACTCGTACGCGGATCTCGTTCGAGTTTGCCGAGAAGAGGCTTTCCGCCGACACCGTGAACGTCTCGACCTCGGGATCCAGTGTGTCGAAGGGTGAGACGCTGGTCGACACCGCACGAAATCTCGAGGCGATGCGAATCGACATGGTCGTCATTCGCCATTCCGCGTCCGGGGCCGCGCAGTTCCTGGCCGAGAGAATTCAGTCGAACGTCATCAACGCCGGCGACGGAACGCACGAGCATCCGACCCAGGGCCTGCTCGACATCCTCACTCTGCGCGACCGGTTCGGAGATCTCAAAGGCCGGCGGATCTGCATCTGCGGAGACATTCTCCATTCACGGGTGGCCAGGTCGAACATTTACGGACTCACGAAGCTCGGTGCGGAAGTGGCGGTCTGCGGGCCACGCTCGCTCCTGCCGAACGCGATCGATGAATTCGGAGTGCGCATCTTCGATCGGGTGGAGGAGGCCATCGAATGGGCCGAGGCGCTCAACGTCCTGAGGCTGCAATTCGAGCGGATGACGGCCGGCTACATACCCTCGGCGCGCGAATACAACCGGGTATTCGGGATCACGCGTGAGAGGCTGGATCGCGCGAAACGGGACATTCTGATTCTGCACCCGGGACCAATGAATCGCGGAGTCGAGATCGACTCGGACGTTGCCGACGGTCCGCACAGCGTAATTCTCGATCAGGTGACGAACGGAGTCGCGGTGAGGATGGCGGTTCTCTACCTCCTCGCTGGTGGGAAGCCAGAGCTCGCCGAGGCTGCGAAAGGTGGCGCCGGGCGCGGACGCGATCACGGAGACCGCGAGTGAAGCCGATCCTTCTCCGCGGTGGGACGTTGGTGGACCCCTCGCAGCGCCTGAACGAGACCGGAGATCTTCTCATATCTGGCGGGGAAATCAAGGATTTCGGCCGGAAGATAAACGCGCCCGACGAAGCGGAGACGATCGATTGCAAGGGACTCATCGTCTCGCCGGGCTTCATCGATGTGCACTGCCATCTGCGCGAGCCGGGACGCGAGGATGTAGAGACTGTTGCGACGGGAGCGCGGGCGGCCGCGGCTGGTGGATTCACCGCGGTGTGCGCGATGCCGAACACGGATCCGGTGACGGACAATCAGGCGGCGGTAGGCTTCATCGTTCGTCAGGCACAGCGCGCCGCAGCTGCTCGCGTATATCCCATCGGTGCGATCTCGGTTGGACAGGAAGGGAAAGTCCTCGCCGAATTCGGTGAAATGGTTGGAGCTGGCGCGATCGCCGTGAGCGACGACGGAAAGCCGGTCGCCAGCGCCCACCTTATGCGCACCGCCCTCGAATACGCGCGGACGTTCAGGATTCCGGTGATCGACCACTGCGAGGAGCCGACCCTCGCGGCGGACGGCGCAATGAACGAAGGCATTGTCAGCGCGCACCTCGGACTCAAGGGCGTTCCCGCCGAAGCGGAAGAGATCATGGTGATCAGGGACATTCTTCTCGCGCGGCTGACGGGAGGACACGTGCACCTCGCTCACATGAGCACCAGAGGATCGGTGGAATTGATTCGGTGGGGCAAGGACCGCCAGATCAACGTGACGGCCGAGGTCTGCCCGCACCATCTCTCGCTCAGTGAAGAGAGCGTGCGCGGCTACAACACGAATGCGAAGATGAATCCGCCGCTGCGAACGGCCGACGACGTGGAAGCGTTGCGTGAGGCGGTGAAGGACGGCACGATCGACCTGATCGCTACAGATCATGCACCGCACCACTATGATGAGAAGGAGCGAGAGTTCGCCGACGCGCCAAACGGCATAGTGGGGCTCGAAACCGCGCTCGCCGTCATTGTGACCAATCTGGTCGAGAAGGGCTACCTCGGCTTTTCTGATCTCGTCGACCGGATGTCGTGCACGCCCGCACGGATCTTCAATCTCCCGGGTGGATCGCTCAAGCGCGGGTCGGCGGCGGACGTCACCGTCTTCGATCCTTCGGCGCGCTGGAAGGTTGATCCCTCGCAATTTCTGTCGAAGGGAAGAAACAGTCCTTACGCCGGAATGACCCTGGTTGGGCGCGCCACTTGTACTATTGTGGCTGGGTCGGTCGTCTATCGATCGGGGAATTCCGCCCGTGGTGGGGAGAAGAAGAAACGAAACAGGGGATAATGCACGATGGCTGAGAGGGAGCCAGTTTCGCTGGACGCGCTCAATGGGTTACTCAAGGAGCGCCAGAGATACGAGGAGTGGCTTGCCGCGCTGGAGAACAAGCGCGCAAACACGCCCGAATCCGTGTACCAGCGAGTCCAGGGCGATTATCAGACACGCCTGCGCGAGGTCTCAAGCAAACTGGCCGAGCGCGCTGGCGAGCTGCGCGAGAACATCGACGCCCTCACCATCAAGCTCGAGGAGATCACTCACCAGGAAACCCAGCAGCGCGAAGCAAGGCAGGAAGCAGAATTGCGCGCCGCGGTCGGCGAGTACACCGACAAACAGTGGAAGGAGATCGGCGGCGCATGGGATAAGGAGCTGGCGCGACTGCACAAGGAAAAGAACGCGGTGGATGCTCAGCTCAACGAGCTGAACCGGATTTTCACGCTCAGTATAAAAGAGAAGCAGTCCGAGGCAGCTCCACTCGCGAGAGGAACCAGCGGCGACGGATTTCGTGCGCCCATCTCGCCGGTGCTGCCGCGTCCGGCGGTTCCCGAACCTCCGACATTGAATCCCCCGGCTCGGGTCGAACAGCCCACTGCTGCGCGCGGACAGAATCCGTCGCCGCCAACGACTCCCGCCCGCTCGCCGTTTGACCAGTTTCCCGTGCTCCGGCCAGGTGGTTCAAGCACACCGCCGCAGACGACGACAGCGGTTGCGACGCCGCCTTCCGTTCCCAAGAGCGGCGGTGCGAACGATCCGAGATCGGAGCAACACAAGACGCTCAAGTGCCCGGAATGCGGCGCAGCCAACTATCCCACCGAATGGTATTGCGAGCGGTGCGGCGGAGAGCTCGCGACGATGTAAAAAAAAGAGGCGCCGAAAGGCGCCTCTTCGATTTACGGTACCGCGGTTACTTCGCGGCCTTCGCGAGCCGGCTCTTGTGACGGGCGGCCGCGTTCTTATGGATCAGTCCCTTGCGGGCTGCGCGATCGAGAAGCTTGACTGCTGCGAGGTTGTCCTCGGCGTTTCCCGCCGAGGATGCGCGCTTGAGCGCGGTGCGGAGGGCGGATCTCTGGGCGCGGTTTCGGATCGCGGCCGCGCGCGATTTCCGCATGTTCTTTTTCGCTGAAGCAATATTGGGCACTAACTGATCTCCGAAGTCTTTGGCAGTGATGTAGTCGGGAAATTTGCCGCTCGCATCGACGTATGTCAAGTTGTCCCACAGTGTTAGACGAGCTAACTTCCACCGCGGAAAGCTCCTCAAGCCCCGACACATTGGACAATTTTCAACAAATCATTCTCATCGCGCCCGTGCTTCTGTTCTCGATGGTCGCGCACGAGTACGCCCACGGTTACGCTGCGCTCAAGCAGGGAGACACCACCGCCTACTCCCTCGGCCGTCTGACCTGGAATCCCATCCCCCACATCGATCCGTTCTACACCATCATCATGCCGTTGATGGCGTTCTTCGTCAGTCACGGCAACATGGTCTTCGGAGGAGCCAAACCGGTACCAGTGATCCCGCGGAATTATCGGAACTACAAACGCGGCGACATCATCGTCTCACTTGCGGGCGTTGCCACAAACCTCCTGATCGCGCTGGTGTGTGTGCCACTGATGATCGTGCTGGGGCTCATCGGAAACTCGGTAGCCCCGTTCGCCACTACGGGTGCGATCCTTCAGGCCATGCTTGGCTTCGGCATCATTATCAATCTTTCCCTCGTGGCGTTCAATCTCATCCCGATACCGCCGCTGGATGGGTCGCACGTTTTCAAATACCTTCTTCCTCCAGCCTGGGCTCTGAACTATCAGCGGCTCGGCGCACAGGGATTGCTGATACTCATCGTGCTCCTGACGTTCGGCCGACCGTTGTTGAACCTCTGGTTTGCTCCGATTTTCTTTCTGGAAACTTTGTCGAGTCGAGTCGTGATGCCCTACCTCATTCCCAGCCCATGGACGATGTAAGGTTTGCCGGTGCGCCCTCTCCGGGCGTAGCCGAGATGGCGTCGCCGGAAGTCTTCGTCGTGGAGCTCGCCGAGTTTTCCGGCCCGCTCGATCTTCTGCTCTCACTCATTCGCGACGAGCAGATAGACATCTACGACATTCCGATTGCCCGCATCGCGGAGCAGTTTCTCGCGCGCATCTCCACGCTCAAGCTCGACGAAGCTGCGGACTATCTCGAGATGGCCGCCCGGCTCGTGCGCATCAAGGCGCAAATGCTTCTGCCGCGACGCGAAGGCGAGGACGTGTGGGACGACCCGCGCGCTGACCTGGTGAGACGACTCCTCGAGTACCAACAGGTTCGTGAAGTGGTTGATGTTCTGGAGAGGCGCAGTGAAGAGCGCCGGGGAAGGTTTGCCAGGGCATACACTCAGCAGGCGGTCCAGCTTCCAGTCGCGGGGGCCCTCAGGATTGCGCTGCCGGAGCTGTTGAGCGCTGTCGATCGCGTTCTTCGGTTGGCGAAAAAACCGCATATCCATGACGTCATCCCTCGAGCCCTGGACGTCGACGGAGCTATCGGGATTGTGCGCGCACTGCTGGCCATCCGGGCGCATGCACATTGGAAGGACGTGGTGCCGAAGAAGGCCGAGCCGTGGGAAGTGTTGTCGCTGCTTCTCGCGCTGCTGGAGCTCGCCAAGCTCGGAGAGCTCCGTCTCCTTCAGCCGCGGCCATTTGCGGCTTTCGAAATAAATCGTGACACCGCTGGCGAAGCTGCTTGAGGCGGCGCTCTTCGCGAGCGCTGTTCCCGTGCCAGCCGCCGCGCTGCGACTCATGGCGGCCCACGCGGACGATGCCGAGTCGACCCTGGAGTCGGCGCTCGCTGAGCTGCGCGATCATTACGACAACGAGGGACACGGGGTCGAGCTGATCGAAGTGGCAGGGGGATGGCAGATTCTGACGCGGCCGGAATACACAGAGGCGATCGAGCGCGCGCAGCTCGCCGCCCGTCCGCAACGGTTGTCGGCCGCGGCGCTGGAGACGCTCGCGATCATCGCCTATCGCCAGCCGATTGGGAGAGCCGAGATCGAGGAGATTCGCGGGGTGGGGGCGGGCGCAATCCTCAAGTCGTTGAACGAGAGAGGGTTGATCGACATCACTGGGCGCGGTGAAGGGCTGGGACGACCGCTCCTCTATGGAACGACGCCGTCCTTCCTCGAGCACTTTGCCCTGAGGCACCTCGAAGAGCTTCCACGCGCAGACGAGCTCGCGATTGCGCTTCGCGCTCCGCGCCAGGCGACTCCCACATCGGTCGCGACGACGACGGGCAACGGCGAGGCCCCGCCACGGGCTGATTGATGCCCGACAAGTCGATGCGAATTCAGCGCGCTCTGGCGCGCGTGGGAATCGCGTCGCGCCGCGGGGCCGAGGAGCTGGTGGCGGCGGGCAGAGTCAAGATCAACGGCGCTGTCGCCATAACCGGTCAGAGCGTCGATCCCACGCGTGACACGATCACGCTGGACGGGAAAAGAGTCGGCGCACCGGCGACAGCGCACTGGATCGTTCTCAACAAACCGAGCGGCGTCATCACCACACGGGTCGATCCCGAAGGGCGCCGAACGGTCTTCGAGCTGGTCGACGATGTGCCCGGCCTGACCTACGTCGGGCGACTCGATTACATGACCGAGGGCGTCCTCATTCTCACGACCGATGGCGACGCGGCGCACAAATTGACACACCCGAGCAGCGAAATCGAACGGACGTACGTAGCCACTGTGCGCGGGGACGGTGGGAGCGCGGCACGAGCTGCGGCGAAAGGGGTACAGCTGGAAGATGGGTTTGTCGTTCCGCGCGACGTTTCGGCGCGACAGGTCGGGCGCGGTCTGTGGGATCTCGAGCTCACGATCGCGGAGGGCAAGACGAGAGAAGTCAGAAGGCTGTGCGAAGCGCTCGGGCTCAGGGTCGAGCGCCTCGTACGCACCAAATTCGGACCGGTAAAGCTCGGCTCCCTGGAATCAGGAAAGACGCGAGCACTGACCGCGCGGGAAAACGAGATAATCTCCGCTCTGACTGGGAGCGGAGGCCGAAGCAAGACCATCAAGAGAGGAGCAAGACGTGACACCAAGCGCCGTTACAGCCGCTGACGCATCGATAGTCCAGGAGGTTGTGCGCCAGGTTGGCCGCCGCATCGTCGGGCAGGATTACATGGTCGAGCGACTTCTGATAAGCCTGCTGACCGGGGGCCACGTACTTCTCGAGGGCGTTCCCGGACTGGCGAAGACGCTCACAGTGAGGACTCTCGCTGAAACGATCAACACCACCTTCAGCCGAATCCAGTTTACTCCCGACCTGCTGCCGGCGGATGTCGTCGGAACCCAAATCTACGATCAGTCCAACGGCAGATTCTCGGTGAAGAAAGGACCGATCTTCGCCAACATCATTCTTGCGGACGAAATCAATCGCGCTCCGGCGAAGGTCCAGGCCGCGCTGCTCGAGGCGATGCAGGAGAAGCAGGTCACCATCGGCGGAACCACTCATATCCTCGAGGAGCCGTTCCTCGTTCTGGCTACACAGAATCCGATCGAACAGGAAGGGACGTATCCACTTCCCGAAGCGCAGGTCGACCGGTTCATGCTGAAGCTGCACGTTGGCTATCCGACGCGCGACGAGGAGAAGGAGATCCTCCGCAGAATGGCCGGCGGCGAGCCTATTCCCGTGGATCGCGTCGCCACGCCGGCGCAGATTCTCGCCACGCGGCGTCACATCGCGGAGCTGTACATGGACGATCGGATCGTCGACTACATAGTCGAGATCGTTCACGCCACCAGGAATCCAGAGCAGGCGGGCCTGCCGGATCTGAAGCCTCTGATCGAGTTCGGCGCGAGTCCGCGCGCTACTCTTTCTCTGGCGCAAGCTTCTCGCGCGCACGCTTTCCTTCGCGGGCGGGCGTTCGTGACACCAGACGACGTCAAGGCGATTGCACCCGACGTGCTCCGCCA
The DNA here is from genome assembly GCA_036570225.1 of Gemmatimonadaceae bacterium. Classification (GTDB taxonomy): domain Bacteria; phylum Gemmatimonadota; class Gemmatimonadetes; order Gemmatimonadales; family Gemmatimonadaceae; genus UBA4720. The sequence continues at coordinate 8,194 of DATCPG010000320.1, forward strand.
CCGCGTGCTCCGGACCTACGAGGCCGAGGCGGAAGAGGTGACGAGCGACGAGATCGTGGGCCGCGTCCTCGAGGCGATCCCGGCTCCGTGATCGGGAAGTTTCGACTCCGCAGAAAAAAGGCTGCACCGCCTCGCACGCCCGAAAAGCCGATGGGCGTGCCGCCGGAGATCCTGCGGCAGGTAAAGCTCATCGAGCTGCGTACGCGCGGGCTGGTCAACTCCGTCTTTACCGGAGAGTACCGCTCCGTGTTCAAGGGGCAGGGAATGGAGTTTTCCGAGGTGCGTGAGTACCAGCCGGGCGACGAAGTTCGGTCAATCGATTGGAACGTCACCGCTCGCATGCGCCGTCCCTTCGTCAAGCGCTACATCGAAGAGCGCGAGCTCACGGTCATGCTCGTGGTGGATCTCTCGGGCTCGGAGAGATTCGGAACCGTCAAACGATTCAAGAGCGAGCTGGCCAGCGAGCTCGCC
>DATCPG010000321.1:0-27215 GCA_036570225.1 Gemmatimonadaceae bacterium
GATCTACACCGAGCACTACATGGGACTCCTGAACGACAACCTGAAGGGGTACGTGGAGAGCGCGCCAGCCGAGCAGGCCGCGAAGATGCGCGGGAAGCTCCTGCTCATCCACTCGATGATGGACGACAACGTCCACCCGCAGAACACGATGCAGCTGCTCACGGCGTTGACGAACGCGGGGCGAGACGCGGACCTGAGGATTTATCCACCGGGACATCACGGAGCCGCCTACAACGCACAGAGCTCGCGGTTGATCCGGCAGGTCACGGACGAATACTTTGCGCGCTACCTCAAAGCGAGCAACCCTCCCGCCCTCGCGCCGGCGCGATAGTCCCGAAAAGAAAGCCCGGCGCTGAAATCAGCGCCGGTTCTGATCCATGCCCTGAGGACTAGCGCGAGATGTGGTAATCGGCGCCCGGGGGTTTCCCGCCTTTCGGCCAATCGTGGATTTTTCTGGCGAAATTGGGACGCGGCCGCGTGTTGATGTACGCTGCCACGTCGAATGCCTGCTGCTCCGTGAGCTGTTGTGCGCGATCGATAGGCATCACAGCGTGGATAAACGACGCCGCAGTGATGATGTTCGCCATGCCTGCGCCGACGTTGTAGGAGCGCGGTCCCCACAGTGGCGGCGCGAGCGCGCCCTGTCCATTCGGTCCGTGACATCTCGCGCACGTGGAGGCGAATATCGCCACACCGCGTTTTGCGTCCCCATTGAGAGACTTGAGCCGCGCGAGGCCCTGACCCTCCATTTGCGCACCGACGGGGATTCCGCTGGACAGGAACGCAAGGTATGCGACGATGTCGACCATGTCCCGACTGGTGGGCGCTAACGCCTTGCCGTTCATGCTTCGCTCGAAGCAGTCGTTTACCCGGTTCTCGATCAGATCGACCTTTCCACTCCGTGCTCGATACTGCGGGAACCGCGCGTAGCTACCCACCCACGGCATCGCGTTCGGGCGGAGGCCATTGTCGAGATGGCAGCTGGCGCATCGAAGCGCGTTGCCGACATTGCGCGGAAGACTATCCTTCGTCGCGAGCAGAATCGCGCGGCCGCGCATGGCCGATATGCGGTAAGCGCTGTCGCGGAGCTCGGCGTCGGATGGGATTCGAAAGGGCACGCGCCCTTTCGGAATGGCGGTTGACGTCTGCGAATGCGCGCGCGCGACTGGAACGACCAGCAGTATGGTCGAAACAGCGACGGCGATGAATGAGATCCGAGGGGGTAGCGTTTGGATCCCGATCAATCTGCTCTGATCGGCGTCTCCGTCAAGCGGTCGGATTGCCGTGAAGGTCGCGCGATCGAATCTCCCTTGATGGACGTCACGACCTCCGCGACCATCCCGTCTATTCGGGAGTGAAACGCCTCCGTGACCCCCGCGACCAGCGCGGCCACGACGCCGTCCAGCGCGCCACCCAGCTTGCTTCCGGTATCCCTGGTCGCCTGCGATGTGACCTGCGCCGCTCTCACATCCGCTTTTGAGGCGCTCAAGGCAACACCGGCGCCGAACGCGACGGCGACCGCGGCCCAGGGATTATCCCTCACTCTCTGAGTCACGTCGACTTTTCGCTCGAGCTCGGCGATTGCGCCGGACATTCTCTCGCGCGTTTGCTCGATGTCCGCACGAACTTCTGTAGTGGTCTCAGGCATGCTTGTGTCTCCGTAGCGTTGCCAATGTTTCCTCGGGCTTGATGTTGCGGGGCGAGAGTAGCGATGCCCCGCGCTTGAGCAGGAAAAAAGCCGCACCGCCCAGAATCGCCGTCAGCACGAACGCCGCGATCCAATAGTGGCCGCGAAAAAGCGCGTCCCCCATCAGCAGCACGATTCCGAAAACGAGCATCTGCACGGTCAGTAGACCCATCATCGCTGCCGCGACGGTGAATCCGGTTCCCTTGCCGATGTCGCGCGCGATCTGAGCGAACTCGATGCGAGCGAGATGGACTTCCTGTCGCGCGAGATGCGCTCCGTCTTCCGCCACATCGCGGAGCAGCTGGCCCACCCCGCGATTGGTCTCGGTGGTGAGCATCTTCATTACCGGCGGAGCACTTTCCCAATCAGGTATCCCGCGCCGAGTGCGACGAGCAGCGACCTGGCGGGATGCTCTTTCACCTGCCTCTCGACGCCTTGCTTCAGCTTGTCCATGTCGGCGTCCCTCAGCCAGTCCGCGCTCGACTGCATTCCGGTGGCGAGGGTGTCCGTTACCGCCGCGATGCTGGGGTCGCTGGTCACCGCCAATGCCGAACCATCCGGGCTCGGCGAAGGGCGTCGCTGGCGAAGCGCTTCGGCGCCCGCCTCGAGTCCGTCGGCCAGCATCGATGGGATCGCTGCTGCTTTGCCTTTGACGGACGATACGATATTGGACCGCGTGCTTTCCTGGTTGGTTTCTTCCATGGGTACAGCCTCCCGACAATGTTTGAGCCGCAGATCGAGCGGCGATCTACTCTTCCTATGCAGAAGCTGCGCCGGTAGCTCCGATGGTATAGAGGTCCGACGAGCGATGCCTGAGGGCGCGCTGGCTCTGTTCGATTGTCACCAGCTGGAAGCGGACAGCCGCACCGGGCGAGCGCTGGGCGAAAATCGGCAGATCCGCCTCTGCAACTACCGCAATCTTGGGATAGCCACCGACGGTCGGGGCGTCCGCCATAAGCACGATGGGAGTTCCATCGCCCGGGACCTGGATTGCGCCCTGACAGCCGGGATCGGAGGGAAGGTCTCCCGCCGCATGAGTCACAAGCTGGCCCTTCAGCTTGTAGCCGGTGCGATCCGAGGCCGTCGAAACTGTGAATTCTGTCTCGGTGAGAGTACGCCAGGCGACGTCGTCGAAGAGATCGGCGTGGGGTCCGCGAGTTATTCGTACGGCCGATGACTCGTAACGCGGAAGGAGCTCGGGAGGGCAGGCGAATCCTTCGGATGGCGTGGAAGCCGGACGCGGACCGAGGAGCAATGAGTCATCGTGCGCTATCAACCGGCCGCTGTATCCGCCGAAATGGCCAGGCAGATACGTCGAGCGGCTGCCGAGTATCTCGGGAACATCGATGCCGCCGCTGAAGGCGATGTACAGGAACCGGCCGGCAGTCAGCTGCTCCACGATCAGCTGCTCACCTGCCCTCGCATAGCAAGTTGTGAACGGAGGGATCGTCTGTCCCCCCAGGGTTGCACGAGCACGGGCTCCGCCGATGGCCATGATGCAATCGCCCTGGAACGTGAGGGTTCCGCCGCCCAGCGCCCATTCGAGCGCGGGAGAACCGAGCGCATTTCCAACGATCGCGTTCAGCGCCCGGAGCGCGAACCCATCCATTGCTCCGCCGCACGGGACCCCCGCCGAACGCGAATGCTTCCGACCGGCGTCCTGCACGGTGAGATACGGTGGGGCGCGAGTGATTGTTATCACTGCACCGGAACGAAGCGGACTGTGTCGCCCGCACGGAGCAGGGAAGGTGGGTCGCGCTCCGGATCGAACATCTGCGTGTCGGTGCGGCCGATGATGTGCCAACCGCCGGGAGTGTCGAGGGGATAGACGGCCGTTTGAGCACCGGCGATCGCAACGCTTCCCGCGCTAACGCGAGGTCTGGGCTGAGCCAGGCGGGGAAGTCGGAGGGATGGGTCGAGCTCGCTCAGATAGCCGAAGCCCGGGACGAATCCCAGCAGATCGACGGAGTAGCGCCGACCGCTGTGCCGCGCGACGACCTCTTCGGGCGAGAGCCCGCACGCGGCGGAAACGTCCGCGAGGTCGGGCCCGTCGTAGGTCACTGGAATTTCGTGCTCACGGAGATTAGCCGAGGCGTCCGTCGAATCACTGCCTCGCTCGCAGACCTCGAGAAGCTTCGCCGACATCTCCCCGTAGGATGCGTGGAGAGAGTCGTAGAAAACGGCGACGCCAAGGTAGGCGGGGACGATGTCGTGGACGTCCGGCAGTTTCTTCACCGCCAGTGTTGCGGCCGTCGCATGGACCCGATTCAGAAGCTCGGTGCTGCGCTCCTTTCCGAGTACGATCATGACTGCGGAGTCACCGAGCGGGACTGCGCGCAACTCGGTCTGGCTCAAGCGGCGAAGGGCGCGATCGTGGCGCCGGAGCCCTCGAGTGTCTTCCTCAGCTGACGCAACAGCGGGAGAGCATCGGGGTTGTCCCCGTGAACGCAGACCGATTGCGCAACGACTCTCAGCTCAGTTCCGTCGTTCGCGACGATGGTGTTCGATCTTACGAGAGTGAGCACGCGTTCGACGGCCGTCTGCACATCGTGGATAACCGCGCCAGACTCCTGGCGGGGGACGAGTGAGCCGTCACGCCTGTACGCGCGATCGGCAAAGGCCTCGGCGGCGAATCTCAAACCGTTCGCTCTCGCGGCTTCTGCCATCTCGCTTCCAGCGAGGCCCAGCAGTACGAGGGATGGATCAACGTCGCATATCGCTTGGGCGATTGCAGCGGCCGCTGAGGAATCCCTTGCCGCGCGATTGTAGAGCGCGCCGTGAGCTTTCACGTAGGAGAGCTTTGCGTTTTCGCTCGAGCATATGTCGCGGAAAGCGCGCAGCTGACAGGCGACATGAAAGAGGATTTTCTTTGGGGAAAGGCCCAGCTCTCTCCGGCCAAAGCCGGGAATGTCGGGATACGACGGGTGTGCGCCGATCACGACGCCGCGCAATGCCGCTGCTTTTGCCGTGTCGCGCATTGTCGTGGCATCGCCGGCGTGGAATCCGCAGGCGATGTTGGCGGACGACACGAGGTCCAGCAATGCTTCGTCATCCGCCACTCGGGAGCGCCCGAAGCCTTCACCGAGATCCGCATTGAGATCGATTGTGGGGCGCAAGGACTACTTCTTCTGCCTTTTCTTCTTCCCGCCGGCGACCGGCTTGGCTTCGACGACCTCCCATTCCTGCTCGTCGTCCTCGAACCCGCCGCGCGTGACCTTGGGCAGAAGCTTCTCGCGCACGACGACCGGTGTCAGCCAATAGGTGTAACCGTCATCCGCCTCGACGGGGAACCAGGCGAACTTTGTCCGCACGCGCTCGTCTCCAATCTTCCCGCGCGGGTCTCGTCGGCTCTTCCATTTCACAACGATATTGCCTCCCGTGCTAGATACGGTCTTCGAGTCCCTTCACACCCGACATGTTGGCGCAATTCGCGCAGCAAAAGAACGTCCCGTTACTCTCCACCCCATGGCCGATGATCTTGCAGCCGCAGTGGGCGCACTTGGGCGCCAACGCGTGAATCGCGCACTCGAATGAGTCGAAGGTATGGGATTTTCCCTTCATGGTGACGCTGAACGATTTATCGTAGTCGTTGCCGCAGACTTCGCATTTCGCCATTGCCGTTCCGAGCCCGGGTTGTGGGACGCGTAGGCGCTCTACGGCGAATCTAGTGCCGTGGCACTCGGCTCAGCGGAAGATCTTTCTCATTTTCGTGTCGGGATCGCGGGCGAAGCGGAAGGTAAACCACGCGAGGTCGGTGACGAGCTCTTCGTAGGTTTGCGGATCCATCTTGTCGGCGACGATGTTGAGGCGACTTCCAATCTGACCTTTGAGATGCTCGATCCATTCCTTAGTGAAGTCGGCCATTCTTCGTAAGCCTCGGATGATGACACGCGAGAAAAGGGAAATTCAACGGGTCGAGCAAAAAATTTACCTGATTTTCCGGAGCCCCGATTCCGTCTTGGTGCGACGAAGGAAATTTATTGACAGGGGTTTGCATCGTAAACATATTGTTCCCGCTTCCGACCCCTGGCTGCGCCAGACTGCTGGGGGCCGTTTCTTTTTTGGTGAAGCTCAGCCGTTCCGCGTGTCCCAAGATGACGTACCGCTAGCGTGGCGCCGGAAGCCCGTCCCTTTCGTCTCCGATTGCGTGAATGGTACAAGCCGGTCCAGCCGGCGCCACCCTCGTGTCCCCAGGAGTAACACATGAAGCGAATCGCAGCTTTTGTTGTCGCCAGTGCTCTTGTAGTAGCCTGTTCCCCCGACCAGTCGCCGGTCGGTTTGGCCGTTGCTTCCCGCACATCCGCAATCTCAGCCCCGTCCGATCCGGCTTCTGGCAATTACCTGGTCCGCTTCAAGGGCAATGGTATCCCCGCCGATTTCGCACTGCGTGTGAACGCCGTCGGTGGCCAGATCATGTTCGCGCACGCGGGTGCAGGAATCGCCGCGGTGAGCGGTCTCGATCAGACCCGCGCCGATGCGCTAGCCGCGGCGCCGAGTATCGCAGCGGTTGATGCTGATGCCTACACGACGATCGACGAGCCAATGACGGCTTCGGAGTCGTTTGACCAGAGCATCCCTTCGCAGCAGGCCAATCCTGCCGGGGCCATTCTCTTCGGAAGACAGTGGAACATGCGCGCGATCAACGCTCCTGCCGCCTGGGCAGCGGGGGATGTCGGAAAGAGCACGGTTCGGGTTGGAATCATCGACACCGGCATCGACTATTTGTCCGCCGACACCTACGGCAAGGTCGACTTCACATTGTCCCAGTCCTTTCTGTCAAACGCCGAGAACGCTCGCGTGGAGGCCAATTTTCCGGGCAAGAACGTGAAAACGTTTGCCGACCTGAACGGACATGGCACGCACGTAGCAACGACGGTTGCAAGCAATGCGTTCTGGTTCGCTGGGGTGACTTCGAAGACAACCCTCGTGGCCCTCAGGGTCTGCACGCCTGAAGGATCCTGTCCGACAAGCTCGGTGCTGAACGCGATTCTGTATGCATCCGACAAGGGTCTCGAAGTGGTCAACTTGAGCCTTGGTGGCACCTTCAATCGCCGCGACGCGAGTGCCAGGGGTGGATTCGGACCGTCGTTCCTCGCGACCATCAACTCGGTGTTCAACTACGCCTATCGGAGCGGGACCACGGTCGTCGTTGCGGCGGGGAATGGAGATCCCAGGACGCATATCGGGTATGACATGGATCACGATGGAAACGCGTACAACGCCTACTGCAACTCGCCGCACGTGCTCTGTGTTTCGGCGACGGGTCCGACCGGCGGAACCAACGCAGCCCCCATCAATGTCGACGCGCTGGCGGGTTACAGCAATTATGGTCGCTCGGCAATCACTGTCGCGGCGCCGGGTGGCAACGCTCTTCCCGTGCAGGAGGTTTGCTCGGGTTTCTCGATTGTGTTCGCGGTTTGCCAGAGTCGCACCTATAACCCGGTGACGGGATCTGCATCCACCTTCGTGCTTAGTGCCTCGGGCACGAGCATGTCTTCCCCACACGTAGCGGGTCTCGCCGCTCTCGTCGCGGGCGAAGTGGGTCGCAATCCGTCCGCGATTGCCGCAAGAATCAGCGGTTCTGCTGATCAGCTAGGCCTGGGTGGAAACAGCCCCGCGTACGGCGCTGGCCGCATCAACGTCGGTCATGCGATGGGTGTGAACTAACGCGGACAACAGGCTGGCCTTTCGTCCAGCTCGGTATTGTCTCAGAAGGCGGCGGGGTGAGGAAATCTCATCCCGCCGCTTTGTATTCGCCGGTTAGGCGCTTTTTGACTGGGAGATGAGGGTATTTGCCGGTAAAACAAGCCCCAAAGTGTGGCACCCTACTTGACGGTAAGAGTGGTGCGGTCCGCGATTCCGCGACCGCAACCTATTAGGAGAGTAGTATGAACTGTTCTTACCGCATGATCGTACTGTCGGCTGCCATGTTCGCGGCCGTCCCGCTGGTGGCTCAATCGACGCGAGAAAACGAGCGCGCCGCGGCAGCCGCCAACTCCGCTACGCGAATGCCTGTAATCATTCCCGCTGGCACCCCTCTCGCCGTTGCAATCGATGAGGATCTTTCGAGCGCTTCGGTCAACCAGGGCCAGCGCGTGTCGTTTCATCTCGTCTCGGACTATTCGGCGTTCGGCCACGTCCTGATTTCATCGGGGACGAAAGTGCGTGGCACTGTGGCGCACGTTGCTCGCCGGAGCGCCGGAGGAAATCCGGGGACTGTGACTGTGCAGGTCACGTCAGTGCGCGCTGTGGATGGCACTATCGTCCCACTGCGCGGCACCACAAAAGCAGTTGGAAAGAACCGGCAAGGCCAAGCTGCGGCTCTCGGCGTTCTCACGCTCGGGATTGGCGCGACCAAGAAGGGACTTTCGGCCGTCATTCCGGCTGGAACGCAGTTCACGGTCTTCACGGATGTAAAGCGGACGATCGTAGTTCCAAGATAGATCACGTGACTCAAGGCCGGCGCGACGTACGTCGTGCCGGCCTTTTGCACGTCTTCGCGCTGTTTTGCCGCCTGGGGCCGATTGGTCTGGTTCCTGCCATTCACCGTGACTGCGCGTAGGCGCGGCTGTGCAATGAACACGCAAACAACGAGGGCCCTTTCGATGCGGAATATCTCAATCACAATCGGCGCAATCGCGCTGCTCGCCGGATGTGGAGTCTCGACCCAGCAGGAAGTGCAAATGGGGCAACAGGAGGCGCAACAGGTAAGCGCCCAACTTCCGATGGTGCAGGACCCCGTCATCCAAAACTATGTCAATGCGCTTGGCCAGCGCATCGCGAGCCGGACATCGCGCGCCGATCTGCAGTGGCAATTCCAGGTTGTCAATTCGGACATGGTCAACGCTTTCGCGCTGCCTGGTGGGTTTATCTACATCAATCGCGGGGTCCTCGAGCGGGCCAGTAACATGTCGGAAGTGGCGGGCGTCCTGGGTCACGAGATCGAGCACGTCGTCAAGCGCCACTCGGTGAAGCAGCTGGAGAATGCCCAGGGCGCAAACGTTGGCGTTGGGATCCTGTGCGCGCTGACTGGAGTTTGTCAGAGCGGCGTCGCCCAGGCGGCGATCAACATCGGAGGCACAGCCGTTTTTGCGAAGTTCAGCCGAGCCGACGAAGTGCAGGCCGATGAAGGCGGATTCAACAATGTGATGCGCGCGGGAATAACTCCGCGTGGAATGTATACGCTCTTCCAGAAGCTCTTGGCGGAGGAGCAGCAGTCTGGCGGTGGAGGCGCGACGGCTGGCTGGTTCGCCGACCACCCGGGTACTCAGGACCGGATAGCTGATATTCAGCGCATGTTGAGTCAGGTCCCGGCGTCCGAGCTCAATAGCCTCCAGTCGAATGACGCGGGATTCGCGACGATGAAGGCAAGACTGGCGCGGCTCGGACCCGCACCGAAGGTGCAGGGGCAGTAAAGGCTCGGCGTCGGAATCACGACCCGATCTGGCAACCAGAGAACTAAAGCGGGGAGCTCTGGGCTTTGTAACTGAAGCTCAGAGCTTTTCCGTGACGCCAGTATGTAGGCTTCGAGCTTCAGCTTAGGCGCTCTGAGCTCCCCGCTTCAGTTTTGTGGATCTCGTCGAACTGCAGTGATCTCGACGCCGAGATGTTTGGACGGAGGGTGAGGGATTCGAACCCCCAAGCCCTTGCGGGCGCCAGTTTTCAAGACTGGTGCAATAGCCGTTCTGCCAACCCTCCTGCACTCTCAAGATAAGAGCGGCCAACTAACGCGGCAACGCGTTACCTCGAGCTACCTTCCACCAGATCCTCGAGCTGCGTGGCGCGCGCGATCTGCAGAGTTTGCGCGCGGATCCGTGCGGCGTCCGCCTTGAATCTCAGCTGATCGAGGACCGCATTGAGCTCCAGTCCGGTTCGCACGTAAAGATAGGGAATGCCGGCCGAGGGCCGATCGACCCACATCGTCCGCCTAGATAATGACGCGGGAGCCTTGAAGGCCGTTTCCCACAATGCGCGCGTCGTTGCGGCATCGAACCATTCTTCACCACCGAGAGATACGACTCCGTCTCCGGCACTGGGGATACGGGGCATGAGCTTTCGCGCGAGACCCACCGTGACCGTGTACCGCGCGAAGCCCATCTCCTCGGCGTATCCACCCGACGTTCGGCTGAAGAAGAACGGCCGCTCCGGATAGCTGTCACGAATCATGTACAGAACGAAAAGATCGGCGCGCTCCAGACCAGCGTAGTCTCCGAGCGGACGTGGGTTGATCGTGGCGACGATGTCTGTCCCTTCCTTTCGAAATGTCTGCGGCGCGCTGAGCTCGATCGCTGGCGGCACCGCGTCCGCCTGTTCCATGGTCACTCTTACCGGCGGCCCGATTGGCTTCTTCCACACTTTGCCGCGGTAGATCGACGGGCCGCGAAGAGAATCGTATTCGTAGACTGGACGACGGAGCAGCTGTCGAGTGTACCAATCGGTGTTGAGCAGCGAGAGGCAGGCGATAATCACGTCGCGTCGAATCCCCTCGACCTCCTGGGCGTACCAGAGCGGGAACGTATCGTTGTCGCCCGACGTGATCAGAATTCCATACGGCTCGACGGAATTGAGAAGATCTGCCGCGAAATCCGCGGTGTCTGTCTGTCCGGCCCGTGTCGCCGATTGCCAATTGGCGAAAAGAGGAATGAACGCAACCGCGAGCATCGGCGTCGCGAGGAGCCAGCTCCTGCGTCGCGGAAGATCGAGTGTCTCGCTGCCCACCAGAATCTTCTCGGACCCGATGAGGGCCGCAATCGTCTCCCATACATAGACGAGCCCGAGTGCAGCCCAGACGCTCCACGCGGAAAAGCTCCACAGGTAGAAGTAGTCCCGGTCACGAACTTCGCGAGGGACGGTTTCACTCAGCTCCGGCGACTGCGACGCGCCGTACTTGAAGTTCATGTAGTAGATGAGCGCGAGCGTCACCGTCAGCATCAACGGACCGAAGTACGAGAACGAACGTCTGTCCCGCTTCCAGTGAACGTAGCCGCCAAGGCCGCCGAGGAGCAGAAACAGCGTCGCGAGCATTCGTTGAATTGCTGGGTGACCGTTGAACGGATCGCGCAGCCATTGCCACCTGAAGTACAGCCACCACATCTCGACCTGCGCAACGAACGGTGCCTGCCTGTCACTGAGGGCGGGCTTGCTGTACTGCCCCCGATTGAAGTTGTACATGAAGCGGTCGTACGTCGCTTTGCTGAATGTGCAGCCGGCACCGATCTTCGTCGCGCAGCCCGTCGGCTCGCCTTCGTTGATTCCCGGAAAGTGCGCTGCACGGAGCGGCTGCGTGAGAAACGGCGTCATTCCGAGGGCAAGCGCGCCGGCGATCGCGAGAAGGAGTTTCCACCGCAGAAGTGTGCGCGGCCGGCGGATGATCACGGCGGCGGCCACCGCCGGCACCGCCAGAAAGCCGGCCATGTGGACCGCGTATCCGAGTCCGGTCAGGTACGCGATGAGCACGAGCAATCTGTCGGCCCGCAACCCGTCCGGATCGTCGCACCAGCGCACGATCAGCCACGACACGAGCGCGAGGCCGAGCAGCGAGACGGTGTAGACTTTCTCGTTGACGACGGATTGAGCCCAGACGGTAAAGGCAGTCGCCCCGATCAGAGCGGCCAGAGAACCGCCAACGATTCTCTGCCAGCGCTCTGCGAGCCATCCTACGAGAACGCGCTCGGTGATGAGGAACCACATTCCAGCCGCAGCGGCGCTGCAGAGTGCCGCGAGAATGTTAATGCGCATCGCGACGTTCGTCGCAATCGGCAGCAGCGCGAAGAAACGGCCGAGTATGACGAAGAACGGGTTGCCGGGAGGGTGGGGAAGCCCGAAATCGAACGCGGCCGCGATGTACTCGCTGGTGTCCCACATCGCTGTCGATGGCGACAGCGTGATGAGATAAAGCAGGAAGACGATCGCCGACGCGATCCTCGCCGCGGGATACGACGGGCGGAAGTCGAGCTCGTCGCTGGTTTCTCGCGAGCGGGGCGTCACTCTAGTGCCTGAACTGACGCATGCCGGTAAAGATCATCGCGATGTCGAACTCATTTGCTGCCTGAATGACTTCTTCGTCTCGCACCGAGCCGCCCGGCTGCACAATCGCGCTGACACCGGCGTCTGCGGCTTGCTCGACGCCGTCGCGGAACGGGAAAAATGCGTCTGAACCCATCACTGAGCCCTTGGTATCGTGACCAGCGAGTCTCGCCTTGTGGACGGAAAGAAAGGCGGCATCGACGCGTGACATCTGTCCCGCGCCGATCCCTATCGTGGCGCTCTCGCGGACCAGAACAATCGCATTCGATTTCACGCTGCCGACGGCTCGCCAGGCGAACCGCAGATCCCACCACTCGGCTTCGGTCGGTTGTCTGCTGCTGACGACACGCCAATCTTTCTCGCTGCCGCCCAACGGCGCGCGCTCCTGCGCCAGGAATCCGCCGCGGACGCGCTTGTAATCGAGTGCGTGCTCTCGCCACCGTGCCTGACCCTGAAGGACGCGTAGATTTTTCTTCCGCCCCAATATCTCCAGCGCTCCACCGGTGAAGCTCGGCGCGACGATGCACTCCACGAAGAGGCTCGACACGGCTTGGGCTGTCTCGTCGTCAACCGGAACAGTAAAGGAAATCACGGAGCCGAAGGCCGATGCAGGGTCGCATTCGAGCGCTTTCTTGTAAGCCTCGAGGGCGTTCGCTCCGGTGGCGAGACCGCACGGAGTAGTGTGCTTGACGATGGCGCAAGCGGTTTCGCCGGCAAAGGGATCAGTGGCGATGAGCGCTCCCTCGATGTCGAGGAGATTGTTGAAGGAGAGCTCCTTTCCACCCATTTTCGCCAGCGCTGCAATTCCACCTCTCTCGTGCTCGACGTAAAACGCCGCACGCTGGCCGGGATTCTCTCCGTATCTGAGCGTAGTCTCGCGCTCCAGCGGGATGGCAATGCTGTCGGGAAAGGTCTCCGATCTCTCGCTGGCGAACCAGCGCGCGATTGCCGCGTCGTAGGCAGCCGTGCGCTCAAAGACTTTCTCCGCCAGGATTCTACGCAGATCGAGATCGTCGTCCTTTGCCTCGATGGAAGCGAGAACTCGTCCATAGTCCGCGGGATCGACGATGACCGTAACCGAAGCGAAGTTCTTCGCGGCGGATCGAAGCATGGAAGGTCCTCCGATGTCGATATGCTCGATCACCTCCTCCGGCTTGGCATCCGTCCGCGCCGCTGTCTGCTCGAACGGGTAAAGACTTACCGCAACGAGATCGATCGGTGAAATCTTCTGTTCCGCGAGCGCCTTCATGTGCTCGGGCGAATCGCGTCGCGCCAGCAGGCCCCCGTGGACGGCCGGGTGCAGAGTCTTCACCCTTCCGTCGAGCATTTCCGGAAAGTGTGTCACATCGCTGACATCCCGAACCTTTACGCCGGCCGCCCGCAACGCCTTGGCCGTGCCGCCGGTCGAGATGAGGTCCCAACCAAGCTTGGCGAGCGCACTGGCGAAGTCGACGAGTCCGGTCTTGTCGGAGACAGAAAGGAGGGCAGTGGGCATATCAGTCAGTTCGTTTCGATTCGAGTTGTTGCAGGATCGCCACCATTTCCACGGCGCGCGGATAAACCACGTGTTCGACGTTGAGCACCCGCGCTGCCAGGGACTCCGCCGTATCCGAGCGATTCACCGGTATCCGCCACTGCGCGACGATCGGGCCACGATCGTACTCGTCATCCACGACATGGACCGTGACGCCGCTTTCCCTGGCGCCCGACGCGATCACGGCTTCGTGAACCCGTGCACCGTACATTCCTTCCCCGCCGAAAGCAGGAAGGAGGGCGGGATGAATGTTCATGATGCGGCCAGCGTATTCACTGATCACGCTCGGCGGGATTCGCTTCAGATAACCCGCGAGCACGACGAGGTCGATGCGGAAAGTTCGGAGCAGGGTCAGCAGCTCGGAACCGTCATCCGCCGCGTTGAAGTGCGCGATGTCGATCGACGCAGTCGCGGCACGAATGAGGGCAGGGGAGTCGGCACGGTTGGACGCCACGAGCACGACCTTCGCCGCCCGCTCACGCGCGAGGTTGTCGAAGTGGTCGATGATTGCCTGGAGATTTGAGCCGCGCCCCGATGCGAGCACAGCGAGTCGTGACGGCATCACCGATTTTACGCCGGGCCGTCCTTCCCAGTAAGACCGAAAATGATATCAATCGCCTCTTGCAGTGAAGCCGCGGTCTCGATTCCATCCTGCTCCGCTTTCCGGCGATCGTCGTCTGTCGTCATGTCCGAGGTGATCATGATTCCGCGGCCGCCGAGTTTCCTAGACGCGGCGACATCCCGCCATCGATCTCCAACGTACGCGACGTTTGCGGAGTCCAGATTGAAATCACGGATTGCATCCTCGAACATTTTCGTCGCGGGCTTGCGGCATTTGGACGGCCCGGTCACGCTCGGATGGTCGGGACAGTAATAGCTGGCGTCGACGTGCGCCCCTTCCTGCGCAAGCAGCGATTCGAACCGGGTCTTCACGGCCTCGTAGTCCTTCACGGTGAACATCCCGCGCCCGATACCCGACTGATTCGTTACGACGATGACCGGGATTTTCGCGTCGTTGATCTTCTTCACCGCCGCTGCAGCCCCCGGGATCAGCCGCACGTGGTCAGGAGACTTGATGTAGTGCGCGTCCTCCATCACTGTACCGTCGCGGTCGAGAAAAAATGCATCGGGCGGCCTGGTCATCGCGCCAGCCGAATGATTGCCTGGGCGAGAAGCTCGTCCTCGCGCGGCAGTACCGTACGCAAGTCGAGCAGGAGATTTCCGTCAGACACCCGACCGATGACTGCGGGATCGCCGAGGCGGAGCTTCTTTTCTGATTCCTGCGCGTTTCGTAACAGGACAACCGCGCGCGACGGGATTGCCGCGGTTGGAAATGCGCCTCCGCCCACGCTGGCGTTCGACTCAGTAGCCTCCGCTTCGATTCCGGCGGCGCGCACCTTCGCAACAACGACCTCCGCGCGTGTCGTGACGTCTTTCACCGTGGCCGTGAGCATCGAGAGCACGGGAATTTCCCTCACCGCCCGTTCCGGATCGAGGTAGAGTCTGAGTGTGGCTTCCAGCGCCGCGAACGTGAGCTTGTCGACTCGCATCGCCCGCGCGAATGGGTTCTTGCGAAGCCTGGCGATCAGGTTGGCAGCTCCGAGGATGATCCCGGCCTGCGGTCCGCCCAGAAGCTTGTCGCCACTCATCAGGACCAATGACGCGCCCGACTCGAGCGCCATCTTCGCCGTCGGCTCGCCAGTAAGCCCGTACTCGTCGAGTGACACCATCAGTCCGCTGCCGAGATCGTGTATCACCGGCAACCCGTGCTCCGCGGCTATGAACGCGAGGCGGTCGACGCTTACGTCCGACGTGAACCCTTCGATCGCGAAGTTGCTCCGATGCACTTTCACGATCGCGGCCGTCCTCGGTGTAATGGCGCGACGATAGTCGTCGTCGTGGGTGCGATTCGTGGTGCCCACCTCAACCAGCTTCGCGCCCGAGCGAGCCATTATGTCCGGGATGCGAAAACTGCCACCGATCTCGACCAGCTCTCCCCGCGAGACGAGAACTTCCTTCCTCTGCGCCAGGGCATTGAGCGCCAGCACAATTGCCGCCGCGCAATTGTTCACGACGAGCGCGTCCTCGGCCCCGGTGAGCTGACGCAACAGACCAACGCAGTGTGAGTAACGCGAGCCCCGCTCGCCGGTCGCGAGGTCGTACTCGAGGTTGCTGAACCCGGTCGCAATGTCCGTAATCGCCTTGACTGCGGACTCGGCCAGTGGCGCACGACCCAGATTGGTGTGAAGGATCACCCCGGTTGCGTTGATCACGCGGCGAAGTGACGGCTGGCTCAGGCTCGCGACCGCGGATTCAATGCTCGCGAGCCACTGTTGCTCGGTACGTTGAGCGGTTCCCTGGTCGCGCGCGGCGTCGACAGCACTCCTCACCGCCTCGAGAACCACGCGCCGCGGGTGCTGCTCGAGCAGCGCACGCACCCCCGCGCTCTCGAGTAGCGCGTTCACGCTCGGCAGGTCGCGTCGAGGATCCGTCATTTGCTGACGGGGGGAGTCTTGGCCGGGACGACCGTCGGCTTTGGGGGCGGAGGCGGCGCGGGCGCCGTATATGGACGGTCGCTATTCCCTGTGCTGCCGAGCAGTCCGCGAATCCCGATAGCTCGCACGCGATAGACAAGTTTCGGTGTCAGCAGCCGCTGCAACTTGATTATCACGGTGGAAATCGGCACTGGACGCGACATCACGGCTTTACGCACCACAGTAGTGTCCACACGCGGATTCACTCCGGCCCTGCGTGGAGCCGGCGCGGGTGCTTTCACGCTGGTGTCTTTGGGTTCGGGACCAGCGCTCGCCATCGGAACCGGTACAGAATCAGGCCCCACAATCGCAAAGTTCGCGACGGTGAGTGTCTGGGCTGGATCGATCGGTTTGTCGAAGGTCAGGCGGAAAGTAATGGAGTCAACCGCGGCGACGTCGCGCAGCCGAGGCGCCGCTGTGTCGTGAACGAATAACAGCAGCTCGGTTCGGGCGCTGTCCGCAAGATTGACGGAGACGCTGTCCCACGGCTCGCTCGGATCGATACTCAGGTCCTTGTTGCGGTCGAGATAAGCCCTGACTGTGTATCTGGCGGGTGGCAAATGCTCGAGAACGAACGCGCCGCTCGTATCGACCAGAGCGACGAACGGGTGGAGGCTGTCGGGCTGCACGAAGGATTCGACTAGCGCGCCCGCCGCCGAAGTGCCGGCAACCCAGTCGAAAACTTGTCCCGATATACGTGTCCGGGGGATCGTCGGCCCAGTCGAGAAAAAAGTGGTCGCGCCGGTGTTGCGGACATTTCCGCGGATGTCGGCGAGCCCGGGCATCATGATCACGGTGTACGGCGTGTTCGCGCGCCAGCCATGGGCTGGCTTCACCGAGATCGCATCGCGATGCCAGTAAGCTTTCGGCACACCGTCGCGCGGCGAGATCAGGAACAGATCAGCGAGCGTAGTCGCCGACACTGGTTTCTCGGCGACGACTTCGTCGAAGCGGAAAAGCACTTCCTTTGGCCTGACAGCCACGCTTCCTGAATCAGGGGTGATCTGGATGATCTGCGGAGCGACCTTGTCGGGCGGCCCGCCAGGCGGCATGCCGGGAGAAGCGCACGCCAGTCCGAACACCACGGCGGCGATCAGCCGCCGCAAAGGGCTTTCACTTTTGCGGCAAGCTGCTCGCGCCGCTTGATCCATTCCTCTTCTTTTTTCCGTTCCGACTCGATCACGGTGGCTGGCGCGCGACTCGTGAAGCCTTCATTGCGCAAGCGCTTCGACAACGACTGAAGTTGGATCTCCAGCTGATCGAGCTCTCCGCGAAGCTTGCCGCACTCCTTGGCAACATCGACGAGGCCGCCCAGAGAGACGATCACTTCGCTGCCATCGGTAAGAACGGAGTGCGCCGCGGCGGCGTCGGTCGACCCCGCGCCAACATTTATTGTTGCGCGCGCGAGCTGGCCGACAAGCCGTGCATGGTCGGTGAAGAGTCCGGCATTCGATCGCGACTGGACGACGACCTGTATCGACTTTCCCGGAGGTATGGCGTAGTCGGAACGAATTTGTCGAATTGCGCCCACCGCTTCGCGCAGCAGGTCGAACCGCGCGATCGACTCCGTCTCGCTCCTGGAGATGGGATGCGGCAACGGCCACGGGGCGATCGCCAGGAACTCGCCGCGATCCGCGGCCACCGGTGAAGGGAGTCGCTGCCACAGCGTCTCCGTTATGAACGGCATGATCGGATGGAGAAGCCTCAACGCGTAATCGAAGACGTGCGTGAGCACCGCGCGGGCGACTTCGCTGTCGGCTCCTTCGATGCCGATGCGTCCCTTCGTGGTCTCCAGATACCAGTCAGCGACGTCATTCCAGACAAAGCGTCGCGCAGCCTCCGCAAACTCGCTCAGGCGCAGGCCGGAGTACCGGTCTTCTGGACGCCACGTTCCCTTGTCCGGCCGCGAGGGGCCAAGAGCGTCATCGCATTCGAGAAGTGTGGCGTTCAATCGGCCGAGTATCCATTGATCGGCGAGTGTGAGCTCGTTGTCGCGCAGCTCGTCGACGCTTCTCACCGGCGCCGGCCCGACGTTGGTCAGCAGGAAACGGCCGATGTTCCAGAGCTTGGTCGCGAAATTCCGGCCCGGTGCAAAGGATCTCTCGAGATCCTTCGGATCGAGCACGAGATCCGCTCCCATACCCATCCCGGCGATCACCGTGTAGCGAAGTGCATCGGCTCCGTAACTCGCAACCACGTCCAGCGGGTCGATGCCGTTGCCGAGTGACTTCGACATCTTCACGTGATTCGTGTCGCGAACGGTTCCGTGCAGATAGACCGTGTGGAACGGCGGAGCGTCCATGAACGCGTAGCCGGCCATGATCATTCTCGACACCCACAGGTAAAGAATCTCGGGTGCAGTCACTAGATCGTCCGTCGGATAAAACGCGACGAGCGGAGCCGCGCTCTTGTCGGGCCAGCCGAGCGTGGAAATCGGGAACAGCCACGACGAGAACCACGTGTCCAGCACATCTTCGTCCTGACGAACCGATCCGCCGCATTTGTCGCACGCGATCACGTCTGTGCGACTCACTATCTGCCGGTTGCACTTGTCGCAGTACCAGACCGGAATGCGGTGACCCCACCACAGCTGCCGCGAGATGTTCCAGTCGCGGAGATTCTCCATCCAGTGGATGTAGGCGGCTTCCCATCTCTTGGGCAGGACGCGGATCGTGCCGTCACGCACAGCCTGGAGCGCAGGCCTGGCAAGCGGCTCCGTCTTGACGAACCACTGATCGGAAAGCCGAGGCTCGACCACGGTGTCGCAGCGGTAGCAATGACGGATCGCGTGCTGATGCGGTTCGACCTTCTTGAGCAGCCGCGATTTCTCGAGCAATCTCACGATGCGCTCTCGCGCCTCGAACCTGTCGACGCCGACCAGCTCCGGCGGAACGCGCGATCCCGCGTCGACTCCGTTTGTCAGAGTCCCATCCGGTGCCATGATCACCGGCATCGGCAGCTTGTGCCTCAGGCCCACCTCGAAATCGTTCGGGTCGTGAGCGGGAGTGATCTTCACGACTCCCGTCCCGAAAGCGGGATCCACGTAATCGTCGGCGATGACCGGGATCTCGATGTCCGCGATCGGCAGCAGCACCGACTTGCCGATGAGATCTGTGTAGCGCTCGTCGTCCGGGTGAACAGCGACGGCGACGTCACCCAGCATAGTTTCTGGACGCGTCGTCGCTACAACAAGAGTTGCCTTGTCCTTCGCGCCAGCGATCGGATACGCGATGTGGTACAGCGTTCCCATTTCCTCACTGTGCTCTGCTTCCTCGTCGCTGAGGGAAGTAAGGCAGCGGGAACACCAATGAATTACGCGGTGGCCACGATAGATGAGACCTCGCTCGTGCAGCTGCACGAAGGCTTCGCGCACCGCGACGGAGAGCTCTGGCGAGAGAGTGTAGGCGGTCCGGTTCCAGTCGCAGGAAGCGCCGATTGCACGAAGCTGCTGCAGAATCTGGCCACCGGTCTGGCGGACGAAGCTGATCGTGCGCTCGACGAATGCCTCGCGCCCGAGGTCGAATCTCGTTTTGCCCTCGGCGGCGAGTTGCTTCTCGATGATGTTCTGGGTGGCGATTCCCGCGTGGTCCGTCCCCGGAACCCAGAGCGCTTCGTCGCCCGCCATCCTGCGCCAGCGGACGATCACGTCCTGCACCGTGTTGTTGAGACCGTGTCCCATGTGCAGCACTGACGTCACATTTGGAGGGGGCATGATGATCACGAACGGATCGCGATCACCACCGTTGCGCTTGCTCCGCTTCTCGTCGGCTGAAAATACCCCGGCCTCGACCCAACGCTCGTAAATGCCGCGCTCGGTCTGGCCGGGATCGTATTGCGCCGGCAGCTCGTGAAGTTCCTGTGTTGTGCTCATCTCTGGCGCAAGTTAACCGGCGCCATTTTCGCGGGTAAGACCGCGAGAATCAGTCGTCCGCTACGCGTCCCGGATCAGCGACGTGATCGGCCTTGGGAACGCCGCTCGGCGCGACAGACGAGCCATCATTGCGTCCGCCCCGAGCGACTTTCTTGGCCTTGGTGTGCCGCACCGCCGCGTCGGGAATCTCGTCAGCCGCGGCCATGAAAGCGCGATCTTCACTCAGCGAGCGATCCTCCAGAATATTCCGGGGGTCTGCGTGACGATCGATCTCGGTTGAGTTGCCCTGCCTCCGGCGGCCCGTTCCGACCTGCTGGCCTTCCCAATGGCGCTCCGTGAATGCAGGATCGCCGTCCTTGTAGCGGTGCGCCGCGTCGTCGAAGAGGTCCTCATCGGTGCGGATCACGAGCCGGTTCACCACCGTCTCTACTCCCGGAACTCCACGAGCGACCACTACCGCCTGGTGCGCTTCGTCGTCGGAATTTACCCAACCGGTGAGCTCGATGATTCCGTCCTCGACGGATCCGATGTCCACTGCTCGCTCGCTGAGTATCGGATCGTTTCGGAAGGCCTCGAGGACTCTTTCCTCCAACTCCTCGGCTCCGTTCAGGGATGACTTCGGGGTATCGAATTCATCGTCGAAATCGGGATCGAATTCGTCCTCGTCGAGTCCCTCGTAGTCAAATTCTTCCTCCTCCTCGCCAGTCCCGCCGCCGAAGGTGTCCTTGATCCTCTCCGTCAATCCCTTGAAACCTCCGAATCGCTCGGCCATCAGCACACCGGCGGCGAAGCCGGCCGCGGCTCCAATGGCGATGTAGAGTGCGTTGCGCGGCGAAGATTCCTCTTCGTCCTCAGCGTAGATGTACGGCGGCTCGTCACGATAACGGAAGGGAGACATTGGATGCCTGTAGCGAAGGGTTTCTGCAAACGATACCTTAACGGGGAGCAAAATAAAGGCCATCCGCAGTACTCGAAATTATACCAAAAATGTTGACGCTGAGGCTCCCCGACGGCGCCACCCGTGAAGCTCCCGAAGGCGCGCTGCCCCGCGACGTCGTCGCATCGATCGGGCCCAGGCTGCTGCGCGACGCGATCGCAGTCGAACTGGACGGAGAAGTCCTGGATCTCAATACTCCGCTTCGCAAAGGGGGGGCTTTCCGGGTACTGACGGAAAAGGATCCGGAATCGCTGGCCGTCCTGCGCCATTCGGGAGCGCACATCCTCGCGACAGCCGTCCGGCGGCTGCGGCCCGACGCCAAGATCGGCTTCGGCCCCGCCATCGAAGACGGCTTCTACTATGACTTCGAAGTGAAGGAGCCGTTCACCCCCGACGACCTCGAGAAGTTCGAATCCGAGATGAAGAAGGTCGTGGCGGAAAAGTTTGCATTTGTGCGGGAGGAAGTCTCACAGCCGGAAGCGCAGAAACGCTTTTCCGACGATCCGCTCAAGCTGGAGAGGCTAGGCGAGTTTTCCGCCGACGAGATCATCTCCACCTATACGGATGGTCCGTTCATCGATCTCTGCCGCGGCCCGCACGTGCCCGACACTTCGTACCTCAGGAATTTCAAGCTGCTCCACACCGCCGGGGCGTACTGGCGGGGTGACGAGCATCGGCAGATGCTCCAGCGCATCTATGCTACGGCGTTCTGGAAGAAAGAGGACCTCGAGGCGCACCTGCACCAGCTCGAGGAGGCGAAGCGCCGCGATCATCGTCATCTCGCGCAGCAGCTCGATCTCTATTCCACCGATGCGCGTGTAGGACCTGGCCTGATCCTTTGGCACCCGAAGGGCGCGATCATCCGGAATGAGATCGAGGAGTACGAGAAGGCGCTCATCCTTCGTCACGGCTACGATCTCGTGTTCACGCCGCACATCGTCAGCGAGAAGCTGTTTCAGATCTCGGGTCACCTCGAGAACTTCAAGGAGAACATGTTCGGGGCGATGGATGTCGAGGGCGCGCATTATCGGCCTAAGCCGATGAACTGCCCGGGCCACATCGTCATCTATCAGTCTCGCCAGAGGTCGTACCGCGACCTGCCGATCAGGTACGCCGAGTTTGGCGCGGTCTATCGCTACGAACGGAGTGGCGTGCTGCACGGTATGATGCGCGTGCGCGGCTTCACACAGGATGATGCGCACATCTTCTGTACGCCGGAGCAGGTGCCGGGTGAGATCGTACGCCTGCTCGATCTCTGCGACGAGATGCTCAAGACGTTCGGCTACCCGTACACCATCGAGCTGGCCACTCGCCCCGATAAAGCCCTGGGCAGTCCGGAGCTATGGAAGCAGGCGGAGAACACGCTGGCTGAAGTTCTTGCCAAGCGAGGGCAGGCGTTCACCTATGACGAGGGCGGCGGCGCGTTCTACGGGCCGAAACTCGATTTCAAGCTCATCGACGCCATCGGACGAAAGTGGCAGGGACCGACAGTGCAGCTCGACTTCAATCTTCCGGAAAGATTCGGGCTCGAGTACACCGGCGCCGACAACGCGGCGCACCGGCCGATCATGTTGCATCGTGTTCTGGTGGGATCGATGGAGCGTTTCGTTGGCGGCTTGATCGAGCACTTCGCCGGTGCGTTCCCGCTGTGGCTCGCGCCGGAGCAGGTGCGCGTCATCCCGATCGCCGATGAGGTGAAGGGATTCGCGCAGTCGGTGGTCGAGCGTCTCAAAGCGCGCGGTGTGCGCGTCCACCTCGACGATCGTTCGGACACGCTGAACTACAAGATCCGCGAAGGCGAGATGCTCAAGGTTCCCTACATGGCCGTCGTTGGAAAGCGCGAGGCCGAGGCGGACTCGATTGCTCTGAGAGTGCGTGGAGCGGGGAAGAAGCAGGAGGCAATGTCCGTCGCCGATTTCCTCGCGAGAATCGAGGATGAGCTGGCAACCAGAGCGCTCAAGCCTTAGCGCAACCCGAGGGAGCTACGGCGAAGCCGCTGACTCCGCTGGCTCCTCCGTAACAGCCGGCTGCTGGCGCAGCACTCTGTACAACACTTTGCCGATCTGGGTCTTGGGCAACTCCGTCACGAACTCGTACTTCGCGGGGACTTTGTAGGGCGCGAGGCGCTCGCGTGAAAACGCCTTGAGCTCCGCGCCAGTCGCGCGCTGGCCCGGACGCAGAACTATCCACGCCTTCACGATCTCGCCGCGCATCTGGTCCGGCAGGCCGACGACGCCCACCTCCGCCACGGCAGGGTGCGACGAGATGACTTCCTCGATCTCGCGTGGCCACACCTGATAGCCGGAGGTCTTGATCAGATCCTTCTTGCGGTCGACGAGAAAGAGATATCCGTCGTCGTCCTGGTAGCCGAGGTCACCGGTATACAGCAGCCGTTCGCCGCGGTCGTTGGTGCGGATCATGTCACGCGTCTCGTCGGGCTTTTGCCAGTATCCCTGCATCAGCTGCGGCGCGCGCAGTACTACTTCCCCGACTTCGCCCTGTGGCACGGGTGTTATGCCATCCTCTGTATCGACGATGCGGACTTCAACATCAGGCAGGGGCAATCCGACGGATCCGATTTTTTTCTCGCCGAGCACGGGATTGGCGTGAACGGCCATCTGCGCTTCGGTGAGAGAGTAGCCTTCGACGATGACGCCCCCAGTCAGCTCCTCGAATCTTTTTTTGGTCTCAGCCATGAGCGCCGATCCGCCCGAAAAACAAAGCTTGATCGAGGTGAAATCAACTTTTCCCTCGCGCGCCATCGGGTGATTCATGATCCCGTTGAGGAGCGTTGGAACGGTGCAGATGAAGGCGGGCTTCACGTCGATGATCTCTTTCAGCACATCCCTGATCTCGCGAGGGTTTGGAATGAGCGCGATGGGATTGTGGTTGATGAGCGCGAGACTTTGCAGCCCGGTGTTGGTGTAGACGTGAAACAGCGGAAGCGGACACATGATAGTGTCTGTCCACTCGTCCATCGCGGGTCGAAGCCACGCCTGGAGCTGTAGTCCTGCCATCACCATTCCACGGTGAGCGCCGACCACTCCCTTCGGCGTACCGGTCGTCCCGCCGCTCATCAGAATGACCGACGGATCCTCGGGCGAGACGCGTATATCCGGGCGACGGGCGCGCCGGAAGCTGCGCAGCAAATCCGTGAAACGGTAATCGGCCGCCCGCACCAAGATCCGATCGCCCTCCTTTTTCTCCTTGAAAAATGTGTAGGCGATGCGAACGAGCGGCGGAAGGTATTCCTTGATGTTCGTGGCTATGATGCGCTGGAGCGAGGTTGTCGACTGCATGCTTTTCACCTTCTCGTAGAACCGACTGAGCACGATGAGCGTCTCGGCGCCCGTCGTTCGCAGCGCCTCACCCATCTCGCGCTCGCTGTAGGTCGGATTGAACGGGCACACGATCGCACCGGCCTTCCACGCGGCGAACTCCGAAATAATGAACTGCGGGCAGTTGGGAAGGCACAGCGCGACACGGTCGCCCTGTTTGACGCCGATTGCCACCAAAGCTGCCGCGAGTGAATCGCTCTCATCCTCGAGCTGGCGATAGCTGATGCTCGAGCCCTTGAACAGCAGAAATGGCCGCTCGGGCCAATTGCGTGAGGATTCCGACAGGTAGTCCAGCAGGGTCCGGTCTGGATATGGCTGGAGCGTGCTGGGAACCCCTTGGTCGTATCGCTTGGGCCAGGTCGGTGCGGTCATGACGGCCTCCTGATTCAACAATGCGCCCCGTGACGCCGTGGGGCTGTACGTAAAGCTACGTAGTTCACGACCCCACCGCGGATTGGCCGCCGGCGATTCTGGGCGAGGATGCGAGCAGCGAAAGTGCCAGAATCGATCGCGTGCGCATCACTCCCCGAGCTTCACGCTAATTGGCGCTGTTCCCGGTTGTGTTGAGGACCAGTGGCGCCATTTCTCCATCGACGCAGCGTCGGTACTTGCTTCGCGAACCTTTTCGCCAGGAATCCCGGGAAGTGCATTGTGCGCAGCTTCCCCTCGACGAGCGTCTGCATTTGCTCGGCGGTGATGTCCGGCTGGGTGAACTCGCCCTTCTGGTAGCAGTGGCTGCAGTACTCCGTTGTGCGAGTTCCATCCGCATTGGTGCCGCCGCCCAGCGGATCCCTGCTCAGCGGCATTCCGCAGCTCTGGCAGGCCGGGCCTTTTGGTCTGAACATGTTTCCTCCGACCATTGAGAAAAGCGACCGGACGACGCGCACCTGCGCGCCGTCCGGTCTCACGTGTGCTATTTGGCGCGCGTGCCCGTCGAGTTTAGAACCAGCACTGAATCGGCGGTCTTTACCTTGTAGTGCGCGGTCGTCGTGCCGGTCAGGCCTCCGTTCTGGACCCGCAATCCGCCGTTGGTCGTAACCGTCACTCCCTTGCGACGCACGCTCGGAAACGGGCCGGCGTCGATCTCGACGCTGTCGCCGGCGACGGTGACCTTCGCCGGGATCGCAGCGCGCCCCGGGAATTTGATCGTCCATCCCGAGGTGGTTGACGTCGCCGTTAGGACGTACGTGGTCGCAGTAGTGTCGCCGCTGACGGGGACCGAGCGCACATTCCATTTGCCGGCAAAATCCGCGAGGTTGACCGGGGCCGGTGCAGGTGCGGGTGTCACCGTCGTGTCGGTAGTTGTGCTTACGCTCGAGGACGCCGTCGTGTCAATCGCGGCGTTGTCTTTCTTGGCGCAGGCGGTGAGGACCGCAGCGCTGCAGCAAATCGCTATGCGGGTGAAGCGTTGCAGCGTGAACATGTAACCCCCGTGTTGGGTGAGGGACGAGTGTTGCGCGGCGCAATGCCGAGCCGGGCGAACGTAAGCCCGTAACTCGGCTGCTGCAAGAGAGGGCTGGCGAGAGGCTACTTACGCCCCCTGGTCGACTTTAGTTTTCGCCGTATAAGCCAGTAGGCGAGTCCCGCCGCCAGAACCCCCAAAATGACCCAGCCTGTGGGTCCAAGGAATTTGTGGATCCTGGTGAAATTTCTGCCCAGAAGTCGCCCGGCTACGGCGAGCACCGCGCACCAGACGATCGTCCCGATGAAGTTCGCCAGAAGGAAGAGCCCGACGTTCATCTTCGCCACTCCGGCGGGGATCGAAATCAGCCCGCGGACGCCGGGCAGGAGCTGCCCGATCGTCACATCAAGGAAGCTCTTGCCGGAGGAGCGGTCCGCGGCCCGGTCGACGTCCTTGGGCCGCAACAGCAGCCACTTGCCATGACGCTCGATCCACGTCCTCAGACGATCTTCGCCGAGTGCGTAGCCGGCGTAATACAATGGAAGCGCGCCGAGGACGGAGCCGGCGGTGCCGGCGAGGATCACGCCCAGGAGCGTCATCTGATCGCGCGTCGTCCTGTAACCGGCGAGCGGCATGATGAGCTCCGAGGGGATCGGAAGAACGATGTTCTCCACGGCCATCAGGATTGCGACTCCCCAATAATTCAGGGAGTTGACCAGGTGCGCGATCCAATGGAGCATGGAGTGAGTAGAGCAAGCGCCCGGCCACTCACTCAATGTGTCTCAACGACAGCTAGTTGTTGCGGACGTCCCTCAACGCGGCGCGGAGCTCGTTGGTGATCAGATTCGATGAGGAGTCCATCAACTGATTGAGCGCGTTCTGGAAATCAGCGACGCTCACCGAGCCGAGCGTGCTGGCCGTGATGACGGACCCGGGAATCCGACTGTCGCTCTCGACGTAGGGAGTGAGCCGATCGCGACCATGGATGTTGACGTTCCATATCTCGCGTCCGGTCCGCCGGTCGATCAGGACCGCTTCGGCGAACGTGAAGAGGTACGCGGCTTCATCGGCTTTCGCGTTGATGCCGAATCTCTCCATGCGAACCTCCATCAGATAGTCGGCCTGATTTTCGTCCGTGACGGGTCTGGTGCCGAGGTACCTGCTCGCTCTGGCCAGCGTGCGCTGTGCGAGAACGGTCGGAATGTCCACGCGTGTTGTCGCGCTATCGAGTCGCGCGTTGGCGCGGCGGCCTTCCCGCTCCCGGGCCACGTCGGCGCCCGCCCGGACGACCGCTTCCACCGGGTTCTGCGAGCTGCGCAGGTCGTAGTAGCTGGTCAGGAGCTCCGGAGCGGGCGGCGCGATGTACACAACGGCGAGGGTGCGGCTCGCAAACGGATATTCGGCGAGATGGTGCCCGCCACCGCAGGCGACGGACAACGAGATGATGGTTGCCGCGCAGCCTAACGCGCGCATGCCGGACTGCAGGGGCGAGGTACTCATTTGGTTGTCCTGGTCTGGTAGATATGACCAGCGGCGACCATTACGGCCGCCGCTGGACTCACTAATCAGACGACAACAAAGCGCGGGGGTTACGGACCTTTGTATACCACTTTCCAGACGCGGCCGGCTTTGTCGTCCGTGATGTAAAGCGCGCCGTCCGGGCCCACCGTCAGGCCTGTCGGACGATGCGCGGCGCCATCTGGATCCTTGCGGGCGCCCGCAAATCCATCGGCGAAGATCTCGTACTTCGATGGGTCGGCCGGCTTCCCGTTGGCAAAGGGTACGAACACGACGTTGTATCCCTGTTGCGGTCCGGGCGCGCGGTTCCACGACCCGTGGAACGCGATGAATGCTCCGCCCCTGTAGTGGGCGGGAAACGATGTTCC
>DATCPG010000322.1:0-9911 GCA_036570225.1 Gemmatimonadaceae bacterium
GGGTATGGGCAAGCTCCTCTCTTTCGTCGGCGC
This sequence comes from Gemmatimonadaceae bacterium, assembly GCA_036570225.1. GTDB lineage: Bacteria > Gemmatimonadota > Gemmatimonadetes > Gemmatimonadales > Gemmatimonadaceae > UBA4720. Next base: position 34 of record DATCPG010000322.1, read on the forward strand.
GACAATCGGCAGCTACGCCGGTTGGGCGATCGGCGCGCCCGTGGGCCTCTACACGGCTTTCGCGGTGAGCATGGTCGGGACCGGCATCGGCATGTACTTCGGCCGTCAGCTCGCCAGGAATTACTTCGAGTAATAAAAAAGGCGCGCTCAGATGAGCGCGCCTTTTTAGTCTCTGCGTTATCGAATCAGACCGACTGCTGGACCTGCATCGGCTGATTGAGCTTGAGCGATATCCGCCCACCGTTCGGCACGCACCCGTCGTACTTGCCCGTGGCGCCCGCGACTACCGCACCCGCGGCAGCACCAGTAGCGGCACCGATAACGGTGGATTTGGTGTGGTGTCCGAAGATTTGTCCGGCAATCGCGCCGATTACCGCGCCGGTCGCAACCTTTCTCACGTCGTTGCTGGCGTCACCGTTGCGCACTTTGTCCACCTGCGCCGACGTCACCGTGGAGCTCACCGGATACGTCGTGCCGTTGAACGCAATAGAGCGCACCACGAATTCCATCGTGATGTTGTCGTTCGCGTTCTCGCTGCGCTTGAGCGAGGTCACCTCTATGACTGCCGTCGCGCCCGCTGGAATCGCGACGCCGTTCGTGCCCTGCACCGATTCAGCCACACTCGCGGTGAAACGATCTCCCACCGCGTAGGTGTTGGTGCAGACGCGCTGCCCTGAATAGAGAGAGATCTCCGACCCGCTGGCGATCGTTCCTACCGCTTTGGCAGTGCCCGCGCCTGCGCCTGAAGTAGCACTCTCCGTCACAGTGTTTCCGTTCTCAGTCGTGACGGGCGCTTTCTCCACCGGCTCAGGTGTGGTTCGCGTCGTGGTCGCTACGCGGCGCGGATTTTTGTTCGGGGTGAGGATCTGGGACGGAGTTTGACGCTGCACGACTCTGGGAGCTGGTGCGGCGGGGGTTACGGCCGGAGCAATCGTTACAGGGACGTCCTTGAGCTGCGGCTGCGCCATGGTGTCGGCGTTCGCCAGAGTCAGGTCGTGAGCCAGCGAGGTGTCCTGCGCGAGTGCGTCCTCGGGCTTGTCGCCCTGCTTGCAGGCGCCCAACGCTATCGTGACGGCAAAGAGGACCGGTGTAGCGATCCTCGAGAAAGCGATTTTCATCATAGTCATCTCAACAAAGCAAAAGGGTACGGCCGAGTGGGCCGCACCCCAGTTGCCTAGCGGTGCCCGCCCCTCGAGGGGAACGTTCCGGTATTGACTCGGCCACTAATGACTCGGCCGGTACCGATACCACCCATGGGCCACGGGATCTGCCGGTTGATTGAAGTCCCGGCACGACCCTCAGTGCGTGGATCGCAGTTGTCGCCGTCGCCGCCGACCACACCGCCACGAATAACGGCGCCCAGAATCGTTCCGATTATTGCGCCCGCGGACGTGCCGCGGCTGACTCTGCCTTCGTCACCACCAGACGACGGGCCGCTCGGATAGGATACCGCCACCGGCTGCGGACGCGGAGACACCGGAGTCGGATCGTTGGCGACCGGTGCCGGCGCTACTGACTGAGGCTCGGTCTGAGCGACAGTGGCCGGCGCTGTGGTCTTCACGACCTGCGGGGGGGCCTTGGGAGCCGGCTTGTGGTGCCTGACGCGCGCCGACGGAGCAATCTGGCGTGGCGCAGGAGCGGTACGCTCAATGGCCGAGATCACCTGCTGACCCGCATTTGGGGAGCTGTTGGCGAGGTCGATCCCGTCGGACGAGGAGGCAAGCGCCAGGTCGTTCTTGAGATCGTCGTTCATCGCCACTTTCTTGTCGCCGCCGCAAGCGGCCAGAAGCACGGCACCAGCTCCTGCAAGCAACAGATAACTCTTTCGCATAAAAACTCCTTCCCGATGACCGGGAAATGACTGCTGTGCGACCTCTTAGACCGGGGAAGGAGCCCTCCGGCGGCATCTATAGAGGCAACGGCCGCGCCGGACGTTTTCCCTATGAAATGAGGGCTAACTCGCCGCCCCTGACGGGGATGTCCCCAGTGAGGGACAGGGGTTGTCTCGGTTAAGAGACGGCGCGGTCTTCCGCCCCCGGCTGTACCTTTTGCCCATGAGCGGTTTTACGTCACCCCGTTGGCCTAGCGCTTTCCGGCTTTTTGCGTGGCCCGGAATCGTTGCCGGAATCGTTGTCCTGGTCGCCTGCGGACCACAGTCGGCGTCGGACATGTCCGCCGCCGACAAAAAGGCGATTGCGGACAGTCTCAAGCACCTCGTCGCCAACACCTACGATCTGTCCAAGCCCGATCCGGTGAATCGGCTCATGAGCCTATACCCCGCCGAGGGGCGGGTGATCTCAGCGAGTGGCGGGGTGACTACGACGACGCGCCCGGAGCTCCAGCAGGCTATCCAGGCGTTCTGGACCTACGTCGGCCAGAACATGCGGCAGCCGCGGTGGGAATGGACCTCGATGACGGTCGATGTGCTCGCACCGGACGCTGCAGTGATGACGAGCACCTATCGAATCCCGCACCTTACGCCGATGGGGATGAATCACGTCATCGGCGGGGCGTGGACGGCGGTGTTCCAGAAACGCGATGGAAAATGGGTGATTATTCAGGAACACCTGTCGGATGCTCAGAGCAACCCGAACCTTCAGACAAACCCGCAGTAACTACTCCTCGGAATCTCCCCCGGTTGCGCCGACCGACGATTTGAGCTGCTGCCCAAGTTCGGCTTCGCCGCTGATAATCGCTCGCCAGGTCATCTCCGGGCCCCTGCGAAAGCCTTTCTGCGTCACCTTAACGCCTTCAGGAGAGATTGCGACCATGTAGGCCTTGCCGTCGATCGTGATCTCGCGCTTCAGGGTTTTCTCGAGTTTTGTCGCCATGCCCCCTCCGGGGAGTTGAATTGTGGTTCGCGATAAAATACCCAGAGACGGTCCGACCTTCGAGTCCCACCATCCCGTAGGCGCTTAATGTAGCCTGCCTGAGCCCTCGCTCGTCTATACCTCGACGGAGACACTATGGCTTTTATGGCCCTACAAGCGCCGGACGACGACAGCGCCCACCTCATTTACGAGTTCGAGCGGCGCGCCTATCCAGTCAGGAATTCTCTTCTGACGATCGGGCGCGACGCCGCAAGCCATATCCTGATTCGCGAGCCGGCCGTGTCACGCAACCACGCCGAGCTGAGATCGGAAGATGGCAAGTTCGTTCTGCATCCGTGTGGCGTAAATCCGACGACCGTGAACGGAACGACGCTCGCAGAGCCCCGATCCCTCTCCGAAGGCGACAAGGTCGAAGTCGGCTCGGCGATCCTCACCTTCACGACCAAGCGTCTTCCGCTGGGCGTTGCGGTGATCGAACCGGCTGGTGCAAGCAAGCGCGAGAAGGACATCAATACCCGCCGCAACACTATCAAGCACCCAATTCTCGCCGGTGATCTCGATCCCGATTCTCCGAGAAGGGTCCCGACGAATGTGATCATCATGGCCGTAGCCGTGATCGTCGTGATTCTCTACCTGCTCGGCAGGTAACTCTCGGCGTCTAGATCGCGCTGCGCAGCAGAAATCCACAAAACTGAAGCAGGGAGCTAGGAGCTTTACAGCCAACAACGCTGGGAGCTTTTCTGTCGGCGTAAAGAACTGCGAAAGCGGGTTATGTCGGGCCTCGTGAGATCTCGACAAAGCGCGCGATCACGGACTCCGTGAAATCGTAACGCCAGTATGAGAGCTCCCAGCTATTAAGCGCAGTTGCCTCAGAGTTCCCTGCTTCAGTTCTGTGGATGCCAGATCGCGGCTAAATCCCAGAATCCGCAAACCGAGAGAGGACCATCCTCTCGAGATGCTCTTTCATCGGCTGGAGCTCGATAGTCTCCAGAACGTCCGCCGCAAAAGCATAGGTCAACAGCATGCGCGCCGTCTCGGGACCAATTCCGCGGCTGTTCAGATAGAACATCGCGACCTCATCGAGTCGACCCACCGTCGCGCCGTGCGTGCACTTCACATCATCGGCGAAAATCTCGAGCTGCGGCTTGGTGTCCACCCTCGCTTGGGGCGACAGGAGGAGATTGTTGTTGCTCTGCTTGCCGTCGGTTTTCTGCGCTTCGGGGTGCACGTACACTTTCCCGTTGAACACGCCGTGTGACCGGCCGTCGAGAACACCCTTGTAGATCTCGTGGCTCGGGCAGTTGGGGGCGATGTGCTCGATGCTCGTCTGGTTGTCGATGTGCTGGACGCCGTCGGTGAGATAGAGTCCGTTCAACGTGCATGTCGCAGCATCTCCCTCGAGCGAGGTGTAGATGTTCGTCCGCGCCAGTGAGCCGCCGACCGCGAACGAGAACGAGTGCAGCTGGCTGTCGCGCTCCTGCCGGATCTGCGTCGTGCCGACGTGGTATGCCTTCTCGCTTTCCCGCTGAATCTTGTAGTGATCAATGCGCGCGCCTTCGCCGAGCGCGATCTCCGTCACCGCGTTGGTGAAGTAGCAGCTGTCACGAATAGAGACGTAGCTCTCGATTATCGTCGCGCGCGAATTCGGCGCAGCGATTATCAGGTTGCGCGGATGCGAGACTGCCTCGCCCTCGCCTTCCGACACAAATATCAGGTGAATCGGCTGGTCGACGACTGCGTCGGACTGCAGCTCCACGAACGCGCCGTCCCGAACGAACGCCGTGTTGAGCGCGGTGAAGGCGTGGTCCTTGAACTTCGCGATCTTCCCCAGATGTCGCTCGGGGCGGCCGACGCCAAGGCGCATTGCCTTGGCGAGACTGTTGATCCGGACCTTGTCTCCCACTCCCGCGTAGGACGACAGGTCGGGAGAGAACTCCCCATTCACGAACACCAGAGTGTGCCAGGCGGGTTGATCGAACGTGAATCGTTTGAGGTCGGCGCGCGCCACCATTCCCGCGGTGCTTCCCTCGGACGATACCCCCGACTCGCTCGTCATGGCGGCGTGAAACAGCCGCTCGGCTATCGGAGCGACACTGGTGAAATGCCAGTCCTCGTTCTTCATCGTAGGAAATCCGAGGGCCTCGAACCGGGCCATCCCTTCCGCACGCAGTGACTGAAGCCACTCCGGCGCCGTAGGCTGATGCTCGAAATTCGCGCGATACGCTTCGATCGGAGTGACCGCGCGAGTGCTCACGGGATCTGCCCCATTTCTGCCCGCAGCAGTGTTGTCACGACTGCCTTTCCTGGTTGCAACGTCGCTCAAGCCGCTGCTCCGGCACCGGCATCGGCCTCGGCGTTCTGCAACCAGTCGTAGCCCTTCGCCTCGAGCTCGAGCGCGAGCTCCTTGCCACCCGATTTCACGATGCGGCCGTTCGCCAGCACGTGAACGAAGTCGGGGATGATGTAGTTGAGAAGACGTTGGTAGTGAGTGACGACGATCGTAGCATTCTCCGGCGACCGGAGCGTATTGACTCCCTGCGCGACGATCCGGAGCGCGTCGATGTCCAGACCCGAATCCGTCTCGTCGAGAATCGCCAGTCTCGGAGAGAGAACCGCCATCTGGAAGATCTCGTTTCTCTTCTTCTCACCGCCTGAAAAGCCCTGGTTCACCGAGCGCGACAGCATCGACTCGTCCATGTCGACCAGCTTGAGCTTCTCCTCTACGAGGTCGAGGAACTCGAGGGGATCTACTTCTTCCATTCCCTTCGCCTTGCGAATCTCGTTGTACGCCGAGCGAAGGAAATAGGCGTTCGATACGCCGGGAATTTCGACGGGGTATTGGAACGCCAGAAAAACTCCGTTCTGTGCGCGCACTTCGGGGTCCAGCTCGAGGAGATCCTGCCCGTTGTAGCTGATGGTTCCTTTCGTCACCTGGTACGACGGATTTCCAGCGATTACCTGCGCGAGCGTGGACTTCCCCGAACCGTTCGGTCCCATGACAGCGTGGACTTCGCCCGCGTTTACACGCAGCGAGATGCCCTTGAGAATTTCCCGATCGCCGATGCCGGCGTGCAGATCATTTATTTCTAGCACGAAACCAGTGATTGAATGTTGTTTGGATGCCGTAAATCGCCTGACTGAATAGCGTCCAGTTTGCCGTGAAGGGATATCCCGGCGTCCTGGGTCCGGATCGGAACCAGGCCCAGGCAGCGCGGACTCTGTCGTTGAGATTGCGCAAGGCCAATAGGTGTCAGGAAATCAGCCTACGCTTCCTTCGAGCGTAATGCCGAGGAGCTGCTGCGCTTCGACCGCGAATTCCATGGGCAGCTCCTTGAAAACTTCGCGGCAGAACCCGCTCACGATCATCGACACCGCGTGCTCGGCGCTCACTCCGCGCTGCTTGCAGTAAAAGATCTGATCCTCGCCGATCTTCGACGTCGACGCCTCGTGCTCGAGAGTGGCGGTGTTGTTCTGCACCTCGATGTATGGGAATGTATGCGCCCCGCACTTGTTGCCGATGAGCATCGAGTCGCACTGCGTATAGTTGCGCGCGCCTTCAGCCTTGGGCAGCACTCGAACGAGTCCGCGATAGCTGTTGTTGCCCTCGCCGGCGGAAATTCCCTTCGAAACTATGGTCGACTTTGTGTTCTTGCCGATGTGAATCATTTTCGTGCCGGTGTCGGCCTGCTGTTTCTTGTTGACGACGGCCACCGAGTAGAACTCGCCGACCGAGTTGTCGCCCTGAAGAATCACGCTTGGGTACTTCCACGTGATCGCCGAGCCGGTTTCCACCTGCGTCCAGGAGATCTTCGAGTTGACGCCCGCGCACTTGCCGCGCTTGGTGACGAAGTTGTAGATGCCGCCTTTTCCTTCGGCGTCGCCAGCGTACCAGTTCTGCACCGTAGAATATTTGACCGTCGCGTTGTCGAGCGCGATCAGCTCGACGACGGCCGCGTGCAGCTGGTTCTCGTCGCGCTTGGGCGCGGTGCATCCCTCGAGGTAGCTGACGGACGCGCCTTCATCTGCAATGATCAGCGTGCGCTCGAATTGTCCGGTGTTCGCGCTGTTGATGCGAAAATAGGTCGACAGCTCCATCGGGCATTTCACGCCCTTCGGCACGTATGCGAACGATCCGTCGCTGAAAACGGCGGCGTTCAGCGCGGCGAAGAAATTATCGCTGTGGGGGACGACGGTGCCGAGGTATTTCTCGACGAGCTCGGGATGGTTCTGAACCGCTTCACCGAACGAGCAGAAGATGATTCCGAGCTTTCCGAGCTCTTCTCTCATCGTCGTTCCGACCGAGACGCTGTCGAAGATCGCGTCTACCGCAACGCCGGCGAGGAATTTCTGCTCTGTGAGCGAGATACCGAGTTTTTCGTAGGTGCGGAGAAGCTCGGGATCCACTTCGTCCAGACTCTGAAGCGGCTTGACGCTCTTCGGCGCCGAGTAGTAGACCAGCGAGTTGTAGTCGATCGCCGGGTATTTGACGTTTCCCCAGTGCGGCTCTTTCATGGTGAGCCAGCGGCGATATCCCTTGAGCCGCCATTCCAGCATGAACTCGGGCTCGTTTTTCTTCGCCGAGATGAGCCGGATTATTCCCTCATTGAGGCCGGCCGGGACGGTGTCCGTCTCGACGTCCGTCACGAATCCGTACGCGTACTCGCGGTTGACCAGCGCCTCTATTCCCGAACCCATTCCAACTCCTTGGCGTTTCTATACTTCCCTTCGTAGATTCAATCTAAAGTAATCCTGTCGGGATAGTCAAGCTGACTCGGACAAGACTTATGTTCTTGTGTCGTCAGCACTTACGTGGTTGAGAGATGTGCGCAGCGAGCGGGCTTCCATTCATTAGAGCAGACCAGGATTCGGTGTTCGAAGCCGTCGCTTCGCTGGCGGAGCTTGCCGAAGGGACGGTATTGCAACGCGTGCGAGCTACTGGTGACGCCGTTTGCCTGGTTCGGCAGAACGGCGAGATCTCCGCATTGAGCGATATCTGTACCCACCAGCATTTTTCGATGTCGCAGGGCGACCTCCTCGAGGACGGGACGCTGCAGTGCGCGTGGCACGGGGCCCGGTACGACTGCAGAACCGGAGAGGTGAGACAGGTCCCCGCGACGAGCCCGCTGCCGGTGTTCCAGGTCCGGCTGGATGGAGACAGGATCATGGTTGGTCCGCGCTGTCAGCGAGTCGACGGCAGGTACGAAAAATCGACCGTGCGGGCTCCATGAAGCCCCGCCGCGATTCAGCGCTTCACCTGGACCTCGAGCTTCGGGCGGATTTTCCGCTGCTCGCGAATAATCCGGGCCTGCACTACCTCGACTCCGCCGCAACATCGCAGAAGCCCAGGCTGGTTCTCGATGCTTTGCGTGATTTCTACGAGACGGCGAACGCGAATCCGCATCGCGGAGCGTATTCGCTCTCCGTGCTGGCGACCGAGCGCTATCACGATTCGAGGGTCCGAGTCGCCCAATTCCTTGGCGCGAGTGATCCCGATTGTCTCATCTTCACGCGCGGCACCACAGAGGGACTGAATCTCGTCGCCGGATCGTGGGGCGAGGCGAATGTCTCACGTGGTGACGAGATCGTCGTCACGGCGCTCGATCATCACGCGAACTTCGTCCCGTGGCAGATTCTGGCCGCGAAGAAGGGTGCGAAGTTCAGAGTCTGCGAGCTGACGTCGGACGGCAGGATCGATCTGAAGTTTCTGAGCGGCTTGCTCAACAAGCGCACGAAGATCGTCGCGTTCAATCACGTGTCGAATGCACTGGGGACGATCAATCCGATTGCGGACATCGTGCGGCTGGTGCGTGAGAAGACCGATGCGGTCCTCGTTTGCGATGGTGCCCAGAGTGCTCCGCATTTTCGTGTCGCGTTCGATTCGCTCGGCGTCGACTTCTACGCGTTCAGCGGCCACAAGATGCTCGGGCCGATGGGAATCGGGGGACTGATCGGAAAGCGGGAGCTGCTCGAGGAGATGCCCCCGTACCAGACTGGCGGCGACATGATCGAGTTCGTTTACGACGATCGCACAACCTGGAACGTGCTGCCGCACAAGTTCGAGGCTGGTACACCCAACGCAGCCAACGCGGTCGGTCTTGCGGCAGCTGTCGTGTACCTGGACAACATCGGAATGGATCGTGTGCTTTCGCACGAGCGCGCGTTGATGTCCATTGCGCAGGTGCGGCTCTCCGCGATCGAAGGGCTTCGCATCTACGGACCGCCAGCAGGAGAGCGCAGTGGCGTCGTGAGCTTCACGATGGGCGATGTGCATCCGCACGACCTGGCGACGATTCTCGATGGCGAAGGTGTCTGCATCCGCGCGGGGCACCATTGCGCGCAGCCGTTGATGCGCCGTCTCGATGTGGCAGCAACCGCGCGCGCTTCGTTCTACGTCTATAACGACGAGAGCGACATCGATGCGCTCGTCACCGGGATCATGAAGGCGCGCGAGATCTTCGGTTATGTGTCGGCGTAACCGACGTCATCCAGCCGGGAAGCGGCATGCCTTCGCCTAAGACCCCGGCCGAGATCGGCGCGCTTTACCAGGAGATGATCCTGGATCACTACCGTCGCCCCCGCAACAAGGGCGCGCTCGAGAAAGCGGACGCGACCGTGGAGATGAAGAATCCGCTCTGTGGTGACGAAATCACCTTGCAAGTGGCATTCGAGGGCAATTCCGTTTGCGATCTCAGGTTTTCCGGGCGTGGCTGTTCCATATCACAGGCGTCGGCGTCGATGATGACGCAGCTAGTGAAGGGCAAGACCACAGAGGAGATCGACGCGATCAGGAAGCAATTCCGGGAGCTGATGGTCGGCAATGCCGCTGCCGTCGACGACGCTCAGCTTGGATCACTCCGCGCGCTTTCTGGCGTGGCGCGATTCCCCGCGCGCGTGAAGTGCGCGCTGCTGGCGTGGTACGCACTCGAAAACGCGCTGGCGGAAAGAGCGTCGGCGTAGCCGCTCGCGCTTCGGCGCATCCACCCGCAACTTGTACGACATGCCAAAGCTGCGCTTCAGGATCTCGATGTCACTCGACGGGTTCGTGGC
>DATCPG010000323.1:0-3078 GCA_036570225.1 Gemmatimonadaceae bacterium
CCGCGATATTGAGCGTTACGGTTTTTCCCTTGCCGGTGCCAGCCAAGGCATTCGTGTGGTCGGCAGTCACGGGTATGGTCGCTCTTCCGCCTTTGGCCGAACGGTTCGACAGCTATGCAAGGGGAATTAACGACGCCGGCGTTGTCGTGGGAAGCAGCGCAACCCATGCTGTTCGCTGGAGGCCAGGTGGCGGCGTCGAAGATCTCGGAACCCTTCCCTTCGGCGCATTCTCGCAAGCAAACGGAATCAACAACAGTGGGCAGATCGTCGGCTCGAGCACAGACGTGACTGACGGCTACCGCGCTTTTCTCTGGACCGAAAGCGGCGGAATGGTCGACATCGGGACTCTGCCGGGAGATCGCGAAAGCGTTGCCCTCGCAATCAGCGATAGCGGAATTGTGGTCGGCTTGAGCTCGTCCGCGGCGGGCTCGAGACCTTTTCGGTGGACGGCGCTGAGAGGAATGGAAGCCCTCCCGTCGCTTCCCCCGTTTTCGTCGGGCTCCGCGACAGCCGTCAACGACCTCGGAATGATCGTTGGCTCGAGCGGGAACGACGAAGAAGATTACTTCAACAATCGCGCTACCTTGTGGAACCCCAACGGTTCAACTCACGAGCTTGGCCCATGCATCCAGAGCCACTCAGGAGATTCCGACTGTTTGACGCTCGCGTACGGCATCAACCACGACGGGAGTGTCGTCGGGCGGATGGAGGGTAGCGCGGTGCGCTGGGTGTCGGGTGGTAGCGTCACACTCCTTAGTACCTTGCCCGGTGTGAACTTCGGCGAAGCGCGAGCGATCAACAACACCGGGACAGTCGTGGGGTACTTCAGTGACGACACTGCCTTCACAACGAGAGCGTTCTTGTGGACGGAACAAGGCGGAATGCAGGACATTGGCGTGCTTCCGGGCACTAGCTCCAGCGAGGCGACTGCAATAAACAATGGCGGCCAGATAGTGGGGTATTCGCGCTGAGGTCGCGGCTGAGGTCGCACTGAGGCTGAGTTCTCGTCGATGGCAGCATCCGGTCAGCCGGTGGTTTCTTTGCCACATTCGATGCGCTCCCATAATTTGGCGTCCATGCACACGCTCCGGATGTTGGGAGGGATTGGGCTATCCGACGCGGAGGGCCACGAGGTCGATGCTCTCCTCCGGCAACCCAAGCACATCGGCCTGCTGGCGTTCCTCGCGATGCCTCGACCCGGAACGTGGCACCGCCGAGATGCACTGCTACTGACCTTCTGGCCCAACCTCGATCAATCCAGAGCCAGGATGGCTTTGCGGAGCGCGCTGCACACGCTGCGCCGTCACCTGGCCGATGGCTCGATCCGCAATCGCGGCGACAATGAAGTGAGCATCGACCCCGCACTCCTCTCGACGGACGTCGCGACGATGGTAAAGAACTTCGAACGTCTCCGGTACGCGGACGCGCTCGCGAGCTATTCCGGGACATTCCTGTCGGCGCTTTACATCGCCGATGCCGAAGGTTTTGAGAAATGGCTCCAGCAGGAGCGGAGTCGGCTCAACGGATTGGCTCGCAAGTCGGCCGTAGCACTGTCACAGATCCGTGAGAACGACGGCGACCTGCCCGGCGCGATCGAGGCAGCGAAGTGGGCTGTCGAGTTGAACGCTGACGACGAAGTTGCGGCTCGCCGCTGGATCGCACTTCTCGATAGGGCCGGCGACCGCACGCAAGCTTTCGCGGTCTACGAACGTTTTCGAACGCATGTCGCTGATGAATACGGAACGCGTCCTTCGGCGGAAACACTCGCTCTCGTGGAATCGGTGCGCACGCGAAGGATCTTCCCGTCGGAAGCCGTACAGCCGCACGAACCGGCGGCAGCCCAAAGCGAGGACATCGGATCTCTCGACGGGCAGAACGCTGCGCGGACGCGCTCGACTCCGGTGTATCCCGCCGGCGCACAGTCCTCCCGATTCAGCGCGCAGTGGATGGCGATTTCGGCTGCGATCATCGTCGCGATTGGTGCGGGCGCACTTTTATTGCGCGGGAACCAGTCCGCGCGGGCCGAACCGTCGAAACGACTGGTGATGTTGCCAGTCGACAATGAGACCGGTGATCCTGACCTGGCGTATGTTGGTGCCGGCCTCGGTGACGGCGTCGCGCGCCGGCTTCAATCCATCGGAGGGCTCACGGTTCGTTCGGGCGCCCGGAGCGACTGGTCCGAAGCGACGAGACACGATTTCAAGACGATCGCGACCAAATTCGGCACGACGGTTCTTCTCCGCACTAGCATTTCCCGAGTCGAAGACTCACTGGAAGTAAGCGTCTCCGTCATCGACGCGGCTACGATGGGTGAGAAGAAGATCGCCACAGAACGATTCACGACCGCTGGACTCCCGAATACCGAGAGCGAACTGGCCGCCGCTGTGGCTGGTGCCATTTTCCGCGTGCCGCTCCCCGCGATTCCACGGCTACCGGATCGCGCAATCGACCCGGAGTCATACAGACTTACACTGGAAGGTTGGCAGCAGCTGCTCGCGGTAGGCGATACGAAGGCCGCGCAGCGCCTGTTTGCCGAGGCTACGACGATCGATCAGACGAACGCGCGTGCCTGGTCGGGTCTGAGCTCGGTCTGGTCGGCCGAGACGTTCACCGACCAAGTCCGTTTCGATGAAGGGTACGATCATGCGACAGCCGCCGCGGAACGCGCACTCGCACTCGACAGCCTGCAAGGCACAGCGTGGGCGAACCTTGCGATACTTCGGGCGCTTCGGGCACGCAACCTCAAGGCAGGCCTGGACCCGATGCGCCGGGCGATTCAAGCGGAGCCTGCCAACCCTGAGATCTTCATGATACAAAGCGCATTGTACCGAACGGCGTGGCAGTGGGATCAAGCGCGAGATGCGATACGCGTTGCGCGCCAGCTCGACCCGCTCACTCCGTATTACCTCGATCGCGAGGCGACCATAGAGATTTGCGCGAACCGCCCCAGCGAAGCGCTCAAGTTGTATCAGGGCGAGCTGGACTTGAATGCGAGCAAACTCGCGCGCCAGGGAAGGACCAGATCGTTAGCACTTCTCGGACGGTTCGACGCAGCGATTGCTTCGTGGCGGGAGCAGG
>DATCPG010000324.1:0-7808 GCA_036570225.1 Gemmatimonadaceae bacterium
TGCTCGGACTGCTCGCCGGACTTGATACACCAACCCGAGGCACGGTGCTCCTCGACAATGCCGACCTCGGAAAGCTGAATGAGAACGAGCGAGCCCGCCTCCGGGGAGAGAAAGTCGGCTTCGTTTTCCAGACGTTCCAGCTGATTCCAACGCTCACTGCGCTGGAGAACGTGCAGGTCCCGCTCGAGCTTCGCGGAACGCCGGGCGCTGTCGAGCGCGCGCGCGACCTCATCGAGCGAGTCGGTCTCACCGGCCGCGGCCACCACTTCCCCACGCAGTTGTCCGGCGGAGAGCAGCAGCGTGTCGCGATCGCGCGCGCCTTTGCGAACTCCCCCAAGATCCTGTTCGCGGACGAGCCCACGGGAAATCTCGACAACGCCACAGGTCACCGGATCTTTGAGCTTCTCAGATCGCTCAACAGCGACGGCGGGTCGACGATCGTCCTCGTGACTCACGACTCCTCGCTCGCATCGCGCGCATCCCGCACAATCCGTCTGCTCGATGGTGCCGTCGTGGAAGACACGGGCGCGAATGCAGGAACGGCGGCTTGAGCGACATCTCGCGAAGCATCTGGAGCCTGGCCTGGCGCGAGAGCCGAACTGCGCGCCGCCGCCTGCTTCTCTACATGTCGTCGATCTCGCTCGGTGTCGCGGCGCTGGTCGCCATCGACTCATTCTCGACGAACATCGTGCAGTCGGTGAAGGACCAGTCGCGCGCGCTCATGGGCGGAGACATCTCATTCAACTCGTCAAAGCCCTTCCCCCCGGCGATGGACTCCCTGTTCGACTCGCTCTCGCATCACGGGCTGTCCTTTGCGCGGACAACGACCTTTCCATCCATGGCCGTAGTCCCGCGCACCGCCGGCACCAGGTTCGCGCAGGTGCGCGGCGTCACAGACAACTACCCATTCTACGGAAACATCGTCACCGAGCCGGCCGGTTTGTGGCCAATGTTGCAGCGCGGTGCAAACGCGATCGTCGATCCTTCCCTGCTCACTTCCCTCAACGCGAAAGTCGGCGACACGCTCAGGCTCGGCTTCGGCACTTTCACGATCATCGCCACCATCAAGGATGTTCCCGCGGCCGCCGGCATCGCCGAGATGCTCGGCCCGCGCATTTTCATTCCCGCCAAGTACATCGCTGAGACGCAGCTGGTTGTGTTCGGCAGCACCGCCGACCGATCGGTGCTGGCGAAACTTCCGCCGAACGTCGATCCCGACAAGTTCGTGAAGCCATTGCGCAAGCGAATCGAGAACCAGCAGGTTCGCCTCCGAACGGTCACGCAAACCGAGGTGCAGACCTCGGACGCCATCGAGAATCTCACGAGCTTCATCGGAATCGTCGGACTGGTTGCGCTCCTGCTGGGAGGAATCGGCGTCGCCAGCGGAGTGCGCGCTTTCGTCGCCCGCAAGATCGACACAGTCGCCGTCCTTCGATGCCTCGGCGCTTCGAGCGGACAAGTGCTCGCCATTTACGTGGTACAGGCCGCCGGCATGGGTCTCGCCGGAGCCGCGGCTGGAGCCGCACTTGGGGTCGCGATTCAATTCATCCTTCCGCAGGCCCTAACGGATTTTCTTCCGATCGACGTGAAGGTTCGTCTGGTCCCCGTTGCTGTGCTGACTGGACTCGCCGTCGGCGGATGGATCGCGCTCATCTTCGCGCTCAGGCCGCTGCTCGCACTTCGCAACGTGTCACCATTGCAGACACTGCGTCGCGATACTGACGCGGAGGTTCTTCGCATGCACTGGTCGGATGTGCCGAGGATCGCCGTGGACGTTGCGCTGATCATGAGCGTGGTAGGCATCGCGTTTCTGCGCGCGCGCACGACGCAGCAGGCTCTGTCTATGAGCGCAGCAACGGGCGTGGCAATCCTCGCGCTGACGGCGAGCGCCGCGCTTCTGTCGTGGGCAGCGCGCAAAGGACTCCGCACCGGATGGCCGTACGTCGTTCGTCAGGGCGTCGCGAATCTCTACCGGCCCGGAAATCAGACGCGGGCGGTCGTCCTTGCGCTTGGCTTCGGCGCGTTCCTCGTGAGCACGCTTTATCTGGTCCAACACAACATCCTGCGCCGATTCACTACCGCCGCCGCGGAGTCCCGCGGCAACGTGGTCTTCTTCGACGTGCAGCAGGATCAGGCGCCGGGACTGGATTCGATCATTCGATCCCGCGGAAACGAGGTCGTGCAAACCGCGCCCGTGGTGACAATGCGCATCGCCGAGATCAACGGGAAACGAATCACGGACATGCCGGTTGCCCGTGAGCGTGGCGGTCGCGCTGGATGGGCGTTCAGACGCGAATTTCGCTCGACGTATCGCGACAAGCCGGCGGCGAGCGAGACCATAGTCAGCGGAACCTGGTTCGGCTCGAACGCGCTCAAGGCGGCGCAGGATACCGGCGAGATCTCACTCGAGGAAGGCATCGCCAAAGAGCTCAGCGTCACGCTCGGTGGAATCATCGTCTGGAACGTCCAGGGCGTCGAGATCCCCACTCGCATCACCAGCCTGAGAAAAGTTGTCTGGACCCGGTTCGAGCCGAATTTCTTCGTGGTTTTTGCGCCGCCGGTTCTCAAGGACGCCCCAAAGCAGTACGTGCTGCTGACACAGGTGAAGGACCCGCAAGGCGTGACACTCCTGCAGCGCGCTGTGGTGAATCGGTTTCCGAACATATCGAGCATCGACCTTACGTCCATAAAACGCACCATCGATCGCATCGTTGCCAGAGTGTCGCTCGCCATTCGCTTCATGGCGCTCTTCAGTCTGGCGGTTGCGATCCCGGTTCTCTTCAGTGCCGTGGCTGCGACCCGCCGCGCGCGCGTTCGAGAGGGAGTGTTGCTCAGAACTCTGGGTGCCACCCGCGGCCAGATAGCGAAGATCCTGCTCGCCGAGTATTCGCTGCTCGGCGTATTGGGCGGGTTGACCGGAATGCTGTTGTCGATGGCTGGAGGCTGGGCCGTCGTGCGCTATCTGTTCAAGATGCCCTTCGCGCTTCCGATTGCGCCGATAACTGGCATCGCTCTGGTAATCGTCGCGCTCACGCTCCTGATCGGACTGCTTGCGGGACGCGACGTTTTCAGGGAAACGCCCATCGCCGCTCTTCGCGACATCTAGGGCGCTTGGCTACTAGCGCTTGACCGGGCTGGAGCTGGCTGTCGGAAGGCGGCGGATAGGGAAACGTATCACGCTATCCCGCCCGAGGACGGAATCCTTACCCGCAGAGACGCGCGACTGAGCGGAGCTCGTACCGGTCCTTTTCGCAACCGATCCCGATGATCTCCTGACGGGCGAAGCGCGCGTCACAGTCGAAACCGATGTGGTCGACTCGCTCGCCGTCGCGAGTGTGTCCACCGGTGATGTTGCTCCATCCGTAGCTGTGGAGGAAGCCATCGCCGTATCAGCTCCCGATTTCTCGGAGCGGGCACAGGCCGCAGCCAACAGGGCTGCCGCCAGGATTCCCGCTCGCGCCGGCCGCTTCATCGATCCTGAATAGTCGGAAGAGGAATCGGTCTGTGCGGCAAGCCTTTCTCCCACGCTTCGGTGGACACACCCGGATCCGCGGTGCTGCCCGGAGCGCGGAGGTTGACGCCTGACGGCGGGGTGTATGGATCGGCGGCCGTCGTGTCGACCGTGTAACCGAGGTCCTCGAGAGACCTTATCGTCATGATGCTGAGCGGGTTCTTGCCGGGATTGATGAACCCTGTCATCAGCTCGTTGCCGAAAACGCTCTCGCGCCAGTGCGAATTGACTGTGCCATCTCCGCCCGCACTTCCTTCGACAGGAACCGACGTCGCGCAAGTTTGGAAGCCGCCGAGCGACTTGCAGCCCGCAACTCCTCCGGCCCCGATGTAGGAGACGTTTGTGCCGTAATTGATCAGGAGATTCGCGGACGTCGTGTCCCAGAATGAGCCAAAACCAAGGACGTGCAGCATCTCATGGGTGATTACCTCCTGCAGATTTCCCGACGCCGCGAGGTACGCGACATCTGCGGTATCGAACTTCATAACACCGATCGACGTGCGCCAATCGTTTGCGGTTCCGTTCTGGCGGATGTAGCAGGGACCGCTCTGCGCGAGGATTTTCCCGCGACCATCGATCGAGTCGAACGACGCGTAAATCACGACTCCGTCTATGGTGCCCGAAAAAACCGCCACGCCGGTGGCATCGCAATTCTTGGCGGGATCCGCGCCAGTGGCATCAACCAACGGCGGCGCGCCAACGACGATTTGCTCGATGCGTGCGGCGGCATTCGCGAACAGGGTCTGTTCCGAGGTCGTCGTCGCCTTGCCGAAAAACCGGAGATCTATTTTGTACGCCGACGCGGGTTTGGGGCCGGCAGTGTCGGTGCACGCACCTGCCAGCACGATGCCCGCCAACCCCAGCAGAAGACCGATACGCCGCATGTGTGGAGCTTCCTCGATATCAGGGAAAAATACGTCGTTGGTTTAGCACCTTCTTTCACCCTTCATAATTAAGACGATTGAGACACGCGTATTGTTGGCGCTTCGAGAGCGGCTACAAAGCAACAGTCGTGCGCTGACGGCGCAAAACCGCAATCAGCGATGGCCGGACGCAATCGATTCCGCTACGGTCCAACATGACAGCTTCCTGTCAGCGGCATTCTGCTCTGCACGTGACGGAGGTGGTACCTTGCGAAGCGATGCCGGTTCCCGCCGCTCGCTATCACCGCGGCGGTCTGCCGCCTTTCGCCTGCCAAAGGCTCCATTTGCTTGCCCAACGGTTCAGCAGTAAATAAGAACCGGTCTATGGCGTCCCACCCGAAGCCGCCGGAGAGTTTTCGCTCACCTGAGCAACAGGCAACTCTGTGCCTGCTGAAGACCGCAGACGCCGTAAAGCGGCGTTTCGCGCGAGTGATCGAGCCCCACGGCATCACGCCGCAGCAGTACAACGTTCTGCGAATTCTGCGCGGAGCCGGGCCAGCCGGATTACCTACTTTGACCATAGGCGAACGCATGATCGAGCAGACTCCCGGCACCACCCGGCTCGTCGACCGTCTCGAGCGGAAAGGACTCGTGACACGTACTCCGTGTCCCACCGACCGTCGCCGGGTCTTCTGTCGAATAACGGACAAGGGCCTCGACCTCTTGAAGGAGCTGGACGAACCGGTGAACCAGTGCGAGGCGCAAGCCGTGTCCGCACTTGCATCGGACGATCTCTCGTCCCTTATCGCTCTCCTCGAAGACGTTCGCTCGGTGAACCTTTGAAAAGACACCCGTGACGGTCTTCTCCCTACGCCGAGGGAGTCGGGTCCGCTGTGGTGTCTAGCGGATCGTCCCGATTCTGCGTCCTGCTTCCTCGACCGCCTGGTAGAGCTGGTCGAATGACTCCGTGACGAAGAGCACATCCTGGAAGTGGTCGATCTCGAAATGCTGATTGAATACCGCGTCCAGGGAGAACGGCCGGCGGTCGCATTTCGGGCCGAGGGCATTGGCGGCGTCGCCGTGTGACGAGATGAGTCCCGACCCGTAGACTTTGATCTGATTGTCCTCGCGGATGAGACCGAACTCCACCGTGAACCAGAACAGCCGGGCCATGCGCGTCGTGTCTTCTTCGTTCTCGGCAGCCGCGGCAACCTGCCCGTAATGCTGAAGAAAATCGGCGAATACCGGATCCGCGTGGAGCGGGACGTGCCCAAAGACGTCGTGGAAGATGTCCGGCTCCGGCAGGTAGTCGAGCTGTTCCCGCTTTCTTATCGTCACAGTCGTCGGAAACTTTCGCAGCGACAGGCACTGGAAAAAGCTCTTGGCGGGGATGTAACCTGACACCGGAACCGCTTCCCATCCGGTTGGCGGAGCGAGCCGGCGGTTCACCTCAGCCAGATCGGGCACCGTCTCCCGCTTCAGGCCAATCGTGTCGGCACCTTTGAGGAAGATGCGGCTGCCGTTCTTGCGGAGCTCCTTCATGCGTCGCTCGTAGAGAAGCCCCCACACGTCGTGATCGTCGGCCGTGTAGGAATTCCAATCCTGCTTGATGAAGACGGACGGATCCTCTACGAGATCGTAGAGCGCCGCGGTTGATTCCTGCAATGTGGGCTCCGGAGTGCGCGAGACTCTCAGGAAACTAACTTGCGGTCTTCAACGCTGAAAGCTTCGACCCCGCATGCTTGCGAAGCGAGAGGATCAGTGTGAATACCGACCCCACTTCGACGGCGCTGCTGACGCGCACGTCACCTCCCATGGCCCTCGCCAGATCCCGGCTGATGGCGAGACCAAGGCCTGTGCCCCCGCTGGGGACCGAGCCCGGCGCGCGCAGCTGCACGAACGGCTCGAAGATCTGCTCGGTCTTGTCATTCGGGATGCCGGGTCCCGTGTCGCGCACATGTACCAGCAGCGCATCGGTCTCGATGCGCCAGTCGAGATCCACCGATCCGCCGGAAGGAGTGAATCGCATCGCGTTGGCGAGGAGGTTGAGCACGATCTGCTGAACCTTCTCGCGATCAGCAAACACTGTAACTGCGGGATCTCCGGCGTGGTGCGTGTAGACGATCTCCTTCTTCGCAAACTGCGGCGCCAGGAGCGCCTCCGCCCCACGCAGTGTCTCCTCGATGGGAATCTCCGCCATCGACAGCTCGATCGAGCCGCCCTCGAGCTTCGCGAAATCCAGGATCATGTTCACCAGCGTCATCAGATGCTCCTGAGCCTGGTGGATGCGCGAGACATCACGACGCTGGTCGGCTGTGAGCATGCCATGGATGTTCTGCTCCAGAATCTCGAGGTAGCCCGACACGGCGTGCAGCGGTGTCCGGAACTCGTGACTGAGGCGCGCGAAAAGCTCGGTCTTGATCCGATTCGCGGCCTCGGCCTCCTTGCGCGCCGCTTGCTCTCCTTCCAGCGCGACTTCGAGCTCGCGAGTGCGCTGCGCCACGCGCGCATTGAGAGATCTATTAAGGGCGTGCATGCTGTCTTCAGAAGCGCGTCGCACTCTCGCATCCCGCAGGAGCCAGCAGATCGATCCATGTCCGTCGAGGGATGCGGTCGCCTCCATCGGGACCAGTATCCCGTCGCGCGCTTCCAGCGTCAACGCCCATTTGTCGAAGCGGCCCGAAGAAGTCAACCGGTCGAGCCGGTCTCCAAACTCCGCGCGCGACTCAGCATCCAGATAAGCGAAGAGAGGTTTCCTCACCAGAAACGCGCTGGGAAACCCCAGGAGCTCGCCCGCTGCTGCGTTCGCTTCCTCGATGGTTCCTTTGCGGTCAGTCACCAGATAAGGATCCGGCGCCGACTGGAAAAGAGCATGATAGCGCTCGCGCTGCTGCTGGAGCTGCCGGTGCGCCTCGATGAGCACCTCGTACTTCGATCGGAGGTCGCCTTCGGCGATACTGAGCTCTTCGAGCGCCGCGATCAACTCGGAACGGTTCTCGCGCGATATGCCATCAGCCGTACTTGGCGCACGTCGCCGCGAATCATCGCGCGTGACCTGCGACTGACCGGAAAAGCGATCGAGGTCTGAGCTGCTCGGGAGCGGTGCGGTCAACTTGCGATTGCCTGGACGTGAGAGTTCGAGCTACGCAACTTCCAGAAACAGATGACGCCGAGTGACGATCCACACTATGTCGCGTGCAGGAATGCGCAATAGCCAACTGCGCTGTCTGACTTATGCCACACCTACTACGCGCGAACCGTGCAGATTGGTGCACGCCGTTGCAATCGCGTTACACACTCCAAGGGAAAAAGGTTTCGGATGATAAATACCTACGTGATTCGCGCCGCGAATTGATCGATAGAATGTCTGATGACGTACAAAGTGGCGCTGTAATCGTCAGGGATCGTAAGGATCGCCGTCGCCATCATCGTCC
>DATCPG010000325.1:0-30780 GCA_036570225.1 Gemmatimonadaceae bacterium
GGCAATCTCAAGGATCGTGATTTCGAGGCGCGACCGCTTGGCGGCAATTTCGTGGTCGAAGGCAGCGTCGAGGCCCGTTTTCCGGTGTGGCAGCAGCTGATGGGCGCTGTTTTCATCGACGCCGGAATGGTAAGCCAGAGAACCAACCCGGACCTGGCCAAGAAAGAGTCGGCCGTGACCCCCGGTTTTGGGTTCCGGTACAAGTCGCCGGTCGGCCCCATTCGTGCCGATATTGGCTTCAATCCCGGTGGCTCTGAATCCCTGCCGGTCGTAACCGAGAGCATCGTGAATGGCCAGAAGACGCTCGTCACCCTGCAGAAGCGCCGCATATACGCACCCACCAGTGGGCACGGCATTCTGGGCAGGATGGTCCTTCACCTCTCCATCGGCGAAGCCTTCTAATGCCTAAGTGGGTGGTGCGCCTCCTCGCAGGAATCGCGGTGGTGGCACTGCTCGCGGTCGCCGCAGTTTTTCTGATCACCAACACCAACTGGGGTCGCGAGCGCGTGCGCCGCTACGTCCTCGGAATCATTCAAGGGAACAGTCACGGCATTGTGCACATCGGGAGCGTAAGCGGAAATCTTCTCAACGGGTTCACGCTTCACGATGTGGTGATCACCGACAGCGCTCGCGCTCCATTCCTGAAGGCCGACGAGATCTGGGCGAAGTACAGCCTGAGTACTCTGCGCGGAAAGAAGATCGACTTTTCCGAGGTGCGTCTCCTCAACCCGGTGATAGTCATCGACGAGCAGCCCGGCAGAAAGTGGAATTACGAACGGATTTTTCCGCGCGACACGACGACACCGTCGGGTCCGAAGACAACCGGCTGGGGAACATGGATCAGATTCACCGACGTCACGATGCTCGACGGCGATGTCACCATACGCTCACCCTGGCATCCCGATCCGAACCTGACGCCGGCGGAGCGGAATGACGCCGTACGCCGTGCGTTCGGACCGTCGGGCAGACTGGCGCTGGTCAGAGTGCCCAAGGGATACCAGAAGATCTCGAGCTTCCACAAGGTCAACGGACTGTTTCCACTCGTGCGGCTCGAGGATCCCGCTTACAAAACGCGACTGATCGACGTCGCCGCGCTCAAGATGATCGCGGAGCCGTTCCGGCCGCCACTCGCCGACGTGCGGGGACTCACAGGAACGTTCGAGTTCACCGGAGATTCGGTGTGGTGGAAGGGCGCGCGGGCCGCGTTCCCGACGACGAAGGTCTCCGGCGACGGGCGCTATTACTTCGGCAACGGCGATCTCCATCTCCGCCTCCACGGCGATCCGGTAAATCCCGCTGATCTCCGCTGGGCGATGATCCAGCTTCCCGAGCAGGGCTCGGGCAAGCTCGACTTCGGCATGGACTGGACCGGAAAAAAGAGCGTCTACATCGCCAGGAACATGAACGTGACTCTGGTGAAGTCACACGTCACCGGTCAGATCGAAGTGGCGGTAACGGATACGCTCGCTTACAAGAATTCCGATCTGCACTTCACGAATCTCGACACGCAGCTGCTGACCCAGCTATTCCCGGCGATGAAATTTCCGCGGCCGCTCATTCTCAATGGTGCGGCGAAGTTCGACGGCGGAGAGCACTCGCTCAACGTCGATGGAGACGTCACGGTTGACGACAGGCTCTCTGGCCGGAGCCGGGTCATCGGAAAAGGATTGATGGGATTGGCCCTCGGGATCTTCAACGCCCGCGATCTTCGCGTCCGAATGGCTCCGCTCCAGATGGGACTCGCCAAAGCGGTAGCGCCGTCGATAAAAATTGGCGGCACGCTCACCGGGCTGCTGACGCTCAATGGAACGACCGCGGGAATCATGATTGCTCAGGGTGACGTGACTCACGTCGAGCGCGGCTCGATTTCCCGCGCGACCGGTCGCGCCGCCATGCGAGTGAAGGGTCTGCCCTGGTACGACGTCGACGCGCGGATGCACCCGCTCTCCCTTGTCACGCTCGGCCGATTCATGCCGACGGTGGGGCTGAGAGGAAGCGCGAGCGGGCCGATGAAGCTGAAAGGACCGATCAGCGATCTCGCTATCAATACTCAGCTCACGTTTCCAGACGGTGGATTTCTCGATCTGCGCGGCACGATGGATCTCGCCAGCAAGACTACCGGCTACAACCTCGACTTCGTCACTCGACTGTTCAACGCCAACGCCGTTGTCGCGAAGGCGCCGACGACTTCGCTCAACTCGGTTGGATCAGCGCGAGGGCGCGGATTCGATCCCGCGACGATGCAGGCGCAGCTCACTGCGAACGTGAGCACGTCCACCATCGATACGCTCCTGGTCGATCGCGCAAATGTGAAGCTCGTAGCGGCCAACGGCATGGCGCGCATCGACACTCTGGCTCTGGAGCTGCCGCAGGGAATCGTGGAGGCGAAAGGAACGTTCGGGCTCGCACCCGGAAGTACGGGCACGCTCAGCTATCACGTCGCGATCGATTCGCTCTCACGCGTAGCGGGCCTGATCTCCAAGGACACCACTGTCGTGAATCCGCGACCAGGAATTCTGTCCAGTCGCATCGCGCGCGCTAAAGCCGATTCCGCGAGAGTAGCACGCGCCACTGAAGTCGAGCGCGCAGTGACGGGCAGGAAGCTGCCGACGTTTGCCGTCGACACGCCGAAGACCGTGCGCAAGAACGAGCTCTCCGGATCAGTGCAGGCAGACGGCGTCGCCACCGGCAACATCAGGAATTTCAGTCTCAAGGGAACGGCTTCAGGCTCGAACATCGTCGCGCGTGGAAACACGGCCAGCTCCTTCGTCGCCGATTACGACTGGATCAACGCCCGAACGCCGCAGTCTCAGGTGAGGGTGAACGCGAAGGCGATAGAGCTTAATGCGGTGGGATTCAACCTCGATACCGTGGCAGCGAAGCTCACGTATCAGAAGCCGAACGGAACGCTTCAGATACTCGTCAGCGAGGAGAATTCACAGCAGTACACCGCCGAAGCCGCGTTCACCCTCAACAAGATCAGAAACGAGCTTCATCTCAATAACCTGCGGATGCAGTTCGATACCAGCAGTGTGTGGGCAAGCACGCATGCCGCGGCGGTGCACTGGGGACAGGCGGGCATAGATGTCGACAGTCTCGAGCTGCGGAACGGAGCAAACGGCCGCATCTACGTCAACGGCCAGCTGCCCAAGCAGGGCAGCGCGAATCTCGACATCGCTGTCGACAATCTGAACATCGGCGATGTCATCGCGCTGACCCAGAGCAACATCAATGCGAAAGGGCTCGTGTCGTTCAACGTTCACGGAACCGGAACGCTCGACAATCCCACGTTCAAGGGAGCGTTCGGAAGCACCAACCTGTTGTACAACGGGACGGCGTTACCCGAGGTCCACGGCAATCTGGACTACGCCAATCAGACGCTGACCGGACGCGCGGAAGCAATGAGCGCGGGAAAGCCTCCATTTCTCGTGGCAGAGGGAACGATTCCCATCAATCTCGCTCTGACAGGTGTCACCGGATCGCGCTTCCCTGCCGACAGACAGATCGCGCTCAACATCACCGCCGACAGTCTGCCGCTGGACATGATGCCGCAACTCACCGACTACGTCTCCAACGTGCATGGCCGGGCGAGCGGCTCGTTCAAGCTGGCTGGCAGTATCAACAAGCCTCAGCTCACCGGTCAGTTCCAGATGCACGAAGGCCAGGCGCGCGTGGTGATGGCCGGCATCAATCTCAATCAGATCGAAGCGTCGATCCGGATGCTGGGCGACACGGTCGTGATCGACTCGATCTCCGCCAACAACAAGGGCCGAATCGTTCTCACAGGGGGAATCGGACTGAGGCCGCTGACCGCGCCGAGCTTCAATCTCAAGCTGTTCACGTCCGGCGCGCAGGTGCTCAACAACGATCGTGGCCAGCTCGTCGTAGGCGCCAACCTGGCGATGGTTGGCCCATTCAAGGGCGCGCACGTCACCGGCGACGTACGACTTCGCCAGGGAGTGATCTACATCCCACCGTCGGACAACAAGAACCTCGTCGGTGCGGGCGACCCCGCTCTGTTCAACGTTCTGGACACTGCTGTGATGGCAAGCCGCGAGCTGTTCCCCAGCCAGTCGCCGCTGCTCGCCAATCTTCTGATGGACGTGAACCTGCGCATCGATCACGACGTCTTCGTCCGCTCGCGCGAGGCGAACATCGAGATATACAGCGATGAAGCCCTCGGCGTGCACGTCAATCGTGCGAAGGAGACACTGGTTCTTGATGGCGTGATCCTGACCGAGCGCGGCGAGTACGTTTTCATGACGCGAAGGTTCACGGTCACGCGCGGGTCGGCCACGTTCATCAATTCGACGGAGCTGAATCCGATTCTGCAGGCAACGGGCGCATACGAGGTGAGACAGCCGAGCCGCGAGGCGATCAATATTCAGATTGCTGTCGGGGGAACGCTGAGAAATCCGAACATCTCTCTCACCAGCGATGCGCAGCCGCCGATTCCGCAGAGCGATCTACTGAGCTATCTCGCGTTCGGACAGTCGTCGAGCTCACTCCTCCAGCTCGAGGGCTCGGGTCTCACCAACGGCGGTGGTGGAACCAACCTGGTGGGCGCTGGCGCCGCGCTGGCGAGCCGTCAGCTCGCGGGTGTGGCATTGGGTGTCGCCACCGACCAGATCGCCGGCAGCGCGGCACGCTCGCTCGGCGCGGACGTGTTTACGATCACTCCCGCCGACGTGCAGACGGATGTCGGCAACTTTCTGCGCGGAACGCAATTCGAGTTCGGCAAATACGTCAAGCCGCACACCTTCGTAGCGGTGAAGTCTCCGCTCGATCCGCAGGGCCTTGCCCGCCCCGGTGTGCAGGTCGTGCACCGGTTCGGCGGAACCCGCGGCTATCGGCTGGAGACCGGACTCGATACGCGCTATCTGCTGCGGGAGCCGAGCCTGTCGCGTGATCAGAACATCCTGACGACGAGCGCGTTCGGGGCATTCCTGATCAGAGAGTGGAGATTCTAGAGTAGAGCCGGTTTGGTCTGGCATCTAGGACAAGGGTTATACGGACAGGAACTAGAGAGTCTGGCCGCGCACGGGACAATCCTTTACCGTTCGCGTATGTGCGGCCGCGCCACGGTGATCAATCCCGACGGAATAACCGAAAAAGTCTACGGCTTCACCCGGAAGTTCGTGCCGAGCGACTGGAAGCCGCGCTACAACCTGAATCCGCACGAGGACATCCCGGCCGTCTACTACGATCCGTTCCTGCGCGAGAAGGTTCTCCGGACGATGCACTGGAATCTCATCCCGTCGAAGCTGGAGAGCAGGGACAAAGTCGTTGCGTTCGATTCCCAGTACTCGACGTTCAACGCGAGGATCGAAAGCGTTGCGTCGGCGCCGACCTTTCAGGAGTCATGGCGCAGCCAGCGCTGCCTCGTCGTAGTCGACGGCATTATCGAATGGGTCGGGGAGAAGCGAAGGAAAATCCCGCACCTGATTCGACACCGGGATCGGATCCCATTCGCGATGGCCGGATTGTGGAGTCGGTGGATGGATCCAGCAAGCAAAGACGAGCTGTGGTCGTGCACGGTCATCGTCAAGGAAGCGGACGACTGGTACAGCCGCTTTCACGATCGGATGGCGGTCCTGCTCGCTCCGGAATCGCACGAGCAGTGGCTCGATCCGCAGCGGAACTCCGGCCAGCTCGACCTGCTCAAGAGCTCGGCGTACCACAAGGACGGCGAGCTGGAGTTTTATCCCATCTCCAAGCTGGTCAACAACGCGCGCAACGACTCTCCGGAGGTTCTCGAGCCCACAGAGTATCCGGAGCCCGAGGTGAACACCGAGTTGCTTTTGGACCTGTAGGAGGGAAGGCCTCTTAGCCTTCCCGCTTCCCCCTTCCCTCTTCGCGCTTCGCGCCATACTCGTCCCACAGCGTGGCCATCGCCCGCATTCCCACCCTGAAGTTCTCGTCGCTCAACCACTCGTCGGGCGCGTGAGCGTTCTCGCCCGGCAGCCCGAAGCCGACCAACAGCACGGGCGCGCCGAGTATGTCCTGAAAATCGCCAACGACGGGGATCGACCCGCCTTCACCGGTGATCACCGGCTCCTTTCCGAATGCCGCGCGCAACGCCCGCTCGGCGGCGTCGTAGATCGCACCATTCAGCTCGGCCCGCCACGGGCGGCCGCCGTGCAGATGCTTTACGTCGACCTTTACTCCTTTGGGCGCGACCTTCGCGACGTGGGCCTTCATCAGCTTCTCGATCTCTGTGGGATCCTGATCGGGAACCAGGCGGCAGCTCACCTTGGCCATCGCCTTCGCGGGCAGGACGGTCTTCGCGCCCTCGCCCGTGTATCCGCTCAGCACGCCGTTCACCTCGCAAGTCGGACGTATCCAGAGTTTCTCGAGTGTGGTGTATCCCTTCTCGCCGCCGAGCGCATTGACTCCCGTCTCCTTCATCAGAGTCTTGTCGTCGAATGGCAGTGATCGCATCTGCTTCCGGATCCTCGGATCCCACTCGCGCACTTTCTTATAAAATCCGGGAATCGCGATGTGACCGTCCTTGTCGTGCAACGTCGCGAGGATCCGCGCGAGCGCCATCGCCGGATTCACTACCGCGCCGCCGTAGCTGCCCGAGTGCAGGTCGCCTTTCGGTCCCTGCACGTTGATCTCGAAGTACGCGAGACCGCGCAGCGACGAGAGAATCGATGGTAGCCCGGGCGCGAACATCGCCGAATCGGATATAACAACGGCATCTGCCTTCAGGAGCTTCTTCTGCTCCTTCACGAACGAGGCGAGGTGTTCGCTGCCGATCTCCTCTTCTCCCTCGACGATCACGACGATATTGACGGGAAGCTTGCCACGCGTCGCAAGGTGCGCCTCGAGCGCCTTGATGTGGAGAAAGACCTGCCCCTTATCGTCAACTGATCCGCGCGCGAAAATATTTCCATTGCGCACCGTCGGCTCGAACGGCGCCGAAGTCCACAGCTCCAGCGGCTCGGCGGGCTGCACGTCGTAGTGACCGTAGATGAGCACTGTCGGCGCTCCCGGCGCATCTCGCCATTCTCCGACGACGACCGGATGCCCGGCGGTAGGATAGATCTTCGCCGGCACTCCGATCTTGTCGAGGGAATTCTTCACCCACTCGGCGGCTCTCCGTGTGTCGGCGTTGTGCTCCGATTTGGCGCTGACACTCGGGATGCGCAGGAACTCGAATAACTCGGCGTGGATGCGCGGGTCGTTCTGCCGAAAGAAGTTTTCCAGATCGGGCGCGATCGCGCTTGTTGCTACTGATTTCTTGTGGGAAGTTTTCATGCTGTGGGATTCGTTGTCGTTCTCGTCTTCGTAAAAGAGATGGGACCAGCAGGCCGGATCACCCATTGCGCGCAATCGCGCCCGCCGCCGCCATCCCCGCAAACGTGGCCATGATGCACAGCAAAACGCTGCCCGCAATGTAGGTCGCGGCCCGAGCGTACTCGCCGCCTTCGATCAATCCGACAGTCTCGAAGCTGAAAGTTGAAAAGGTCGTAAATCCACCACAGAACCCGACGACGAGCATCGCCCGCAGCTCGGCCGATGTCTGCATGTTGAGCAAGAACCGCACGAAGACGCCGATGAGAAAGCAACCGACGACGTTGACTACGAAGGTCCCCACGGGAAATCCGCTCGAGCTCGAGCGCTGGATCGCGCCTCCAAGCAGGTAACGAAGGAGCGAGCCCGCAGCGCCGCCGAGCGCGATGAGAAAAAGGATCATTGAGGACCGCTCTTAGTAGGTTTGCCGAGCACCAATATTCCCTCCTCGACGATTCGTCGCAATTCCAGTGAGAGCCGCTCTACGACTCTTGCTGCGTCAGGATCGAGCTGGCCGTAACCATGGAGTCGCCGGCCGCCGAGATCGCTGAAGGATACATCAGCGGATCGCAGTGCAGCCTCGATGGTCCAGCGCGCGGAACGATCCTTTTTCAATAGCGGAATCGATAGCTCGTCGAGGACATTCACCATCTCAGACCTGAGGCGCTGAACGAAATCACTAATCGTCTGCCGCTCACCTTCGGACAGATCATTCACTTCGCGTGTGAATTGCGAGTCCGCTGAGCTTACGATTCGATCTATGGTGAATAGTGTAGAATCGACTTGCCTCATGACGGCGAGAACGTGCCGAATCTGGTTCGCATTGAGCCCAGGCTGTTGACTACTCACCACCACCCACCGATATCTTGTTCAGAGGTTGTTGTTGCGTAGTAGCGACCAGAGGGAGGCAGAATGCACGGGTTCAAGGGTGAGCGCGTTCTGATGCGAATCCACATCGGCGAGCGGGACAAGTTTGATGGAGAGCCGTTGTATTGGGCGATCGTGCAGCTGTTGAGGAAGCGGCATTATGCCGGGGCCACGGTTACAAAAGGTATCATGAGCTTCGGCGCCAGTAGTCGCATTCATACCGCGAAGTTTCTGGAACTGTCACTGGACCTGCCGGTCGTTGTCGAATGCGTCGACACAGAGGAGAAGATCAAAGAAATACTCCCGGAGCTGGACAAGATGGTAGGCGGCGGTCTGATCACGCTCGAGAGGGTGAAGGTGATCATGTACCGCCCGCACAACGTCGCGGAAGAAGAGGCGGATGACTGGTCGATCGATGTCACGGGGTCAGCGAAGACCCAGCAGCTGGAGCGGCGCCCCTCGTAGTCCGCTCCTCCGGCGGATCCATCGTCTCGATGTCTTCTTCGGTTGTCTCGAAATAAGGTCCCGATGGTTGGAAAAACCGTTGCGCGAGGAGCGTAGGCACGATTGCACTCCCGATGACCGTCGTCACCAAAATAGTGTATTGGGCCTGAGTGATGATCTTGTTCGTCAGGCCAAACAAAGCGGAGATGGTTCCGAACGTCAGCCCCGTCGACATGAGAAGCGTCGTATAGAGCCCTTCCTTCTTGTCGAACCTGAAGAGCACCGTGAGCGGCATGACGCCCACGAACTTCGAGATCATCTTGACCATGAGAAAGGCGACAATAAGGAGAGCTCCCGTTGCAATGCCGGGAAGTGAAACGTAGAGGCCCGCCCTGATGAAGTAGAACGGAGTGAGAATCGAAAAGGCGATTGAGCGCATCCGGTCCATCAGGATTCGATCGTGAACGAACACTCCGGCGATGACGAGGCCCACCAGATACGCGGGCAGAACGGCCTCGCTTTGCGCTATCTTCGCCAGTCCGCCAAGCAGAAAAAGAACCAGAAAGAGGAACTTGACTTCAGGTTCGCTGATGCGGTGGCCGACACTCCTGATGACGAATCGCGTAAGTCGCGGCAGATACCAAAGGACGAGCGCGGTGACGCCCACGAACAGTGCCAACCAGCCGTTGAAGTTTGCGAAGATGATCCCCAGCGCGAGGACAGTCCCGAAGTCAGTGACGAAACAGGCAGCAAGAATCAGTTTGCCGAGCTCGGACCTGCTCAGTCCCGTTTCAATCATCACCGCATAGACGACGGCCACGGAGGTCGTCGAAAGAGCGATCCCCGCGATGTAGGAGGCATGCCGATCCCAGTGGGCGGCCCAGTACGCAAACGCTCCCGCGACAAGAAAGGGGATGAGAAAGCTCACCGCTCCAATCGTGAGAGCGGGCTTAAGGTGACGTCGCAGAGATCCGGGGTCGATCTCGGCGCCGGCCAGAAACGTGAGCAACCCGGAGCCGAACGTAGCCAGAAAATCAATCCACGGCGCGCTGTGGATTCGGAACAGGTTTCCTGCAAGGATCCCCACCAATATCTCGATCAGTGCAACCGAGACTCCGATTCTGATTGAGATGATGCTTGCCAGGAGCGCCAGCCCCATCCACACACTCGCGACCAGCCAGACGTTAGAGTCCACCAGAACTCCATGTTTACGTTTTGGCGACACATCGGAGCGGGTAGGAAAAACAAAAAAACTCCCGCTCCGGCTTGCGCCGAGCAGGAGTCATCAACCGCCAGTTCTCCAGCGGTATTTGAGGGCGAACTCCATCGCCACAATGTATTGCACTAACAGTATGCCAGACGGCGGAGCCGGTCAAGGCTGCTCACGGCTGATACCTTGCAGGCAGATGTCTTTGGCTCGGTACTTTTTACATTTTCACAGATGGTCTCAAATGAGTCCTACGCGGTTCCGTCCTCGTCGTCGACCGCGCGGTCTGGAATCGCACACCGTGCTGCTAATCGGCGTCTCGACCGCGGCAATTGCGGCGTGCGCGAAAGTCGGCGAGGATGTCTTCAATCACGAGGCGGGTCCGTTTGACGAGCCGATCAGGAACTGGGTGCTCAAGCACCAGGTTCCTGCAGTAAGAGACGCTTTCCTCGTCATCACGCGTGTCGCCGCACCGTCGGTGATCATTCCATGCACGGCTGCTTTGGCGGCGTGGCTCTGGTGGAAACGTGGATTGTCCATCGCGGGCGCCGTAGTTATGTCGCCAGCCGTGGCGCTCGCGATCTTCTCGGCCGTCAAGCGCATTTATCGACGCAAGCGGCCGGGTGGTGGTGCGCGCCTTCACGAGCTCACATACGCGTTTCCGAGCGGCCATGCAGCAGCATCGGCCGCGGTTTTCGGCACGGCATCTTATGTACTGTGGCGGGAAGACATGTTGCCGCGCGGAGCCGCCGAGGCTTTCGCCGGAACAGCGACGCTGCTTGTCGGGGTAAGTAGAGTTTACCTCGATGTGCACTGGACGACGGACGTACTCGGTGGATGGGCCGTCGGCACACTGGTCGCAGCATTGAGCGCGGCCGTTTACGAGCGGGTGCGCAATAAAACGCGCGCGGTTATCTAGCCACACCATGCCCAACCGCCTCTCCAAAGAAACCAGCCCCTACCTCCTCCAGCACGCCGACAATCCGGTGAACTGGTATCCGTGGGGACCCGAGGCGCTCGAGAGTGCAAAGAGCGAAGACAAGCCTATCCTGCTCAGCATCGGCTACGCGGCGTGTCACTGGTGCCACGTGATGGCGCATGAGTCGTTCGAGGACGAAGACACCGCGCGCCTCATGAACGAGAAGTTCGTCAACATCAAGGTCGACCGCGAAGAGCGTCCCGACATCGACGGCATCTACATGCAAGCCGTGCAGGCGATGACGGGACACGGCGGCTGGCCGATGACGATGTTCCTGCTGCCCGACGGGAGTCCGTTTTTCGGCGGCACCTACTACCCGCCGGACGACCGTCAGGGACTGCCGTCGTTCCGCCGCGTCCTCGAATCGGTGAGCGACGCCTACACGAAGAGGCGTCCGCAGGTGGCCGAGACCGCCGGCCAGCTGAAGGAGATCTACGAGACCAACAAGGTCAGAGCGCAGAGCGAGGGAACACTCTCGCCGAAACTTCTCGAGACCGCGTATCGCTCGTTGCTCCAGAAATACGATGAGCGCAATGGCGGCTTCGGTAGCGCGCCAAAGTTTCCTTCGACGATGGCCCTCGATTTTCTGCTCAGATACTGGAAACGGACAGGCACGCCGCACGCTCTCGACATCGTCACCAATTCCTTCCAGAAGATGGCGCGCGGCGGAATCTACGATCAGGTCGGCGGCGGACTTGCGCGCTACTCGGTCGACGCCTCCTGGCTAGTGCCACACTTCGAGAAGATGCTGTACGACAACGCGCTTCTCATCCGGCTCGGCGCCAACCTCTGGCAGGCGACCAGGAACGAAGAGGTGCGACGAGTCGTGATCGAAACCGCGGAGTGGGTCGGCCGGGAGATGACTTCGCCCGACGGCGGGTTTTATTCGTCGCTCGACGCCGACAGCGAAGGACACGAAGGAAAGTTCTACGTCTGGGGCGAAGAGGAGCTCGACTCTCTCCTCGGCGCCGATTCCCGCGTCTTCAAGATCTACTACGGCGTTGCTCGCGGTGGAAACTTCGAGGGGAAGAATATTCTCTTTGTTCGCACAGATCCTGGTTTTGCCGCCAAGCGCGCTGGCGTGGACGACGAGATGCTCGCCGCTGTCCTGGCGCGCGCCAGGCGCATCCTGTACGACGCGCGCGCGCGGCGAATCTGGCCCGGGCGCGACGAGAAAATCCTCGCGTCCTGGAACGGCCTGATGCTGCGCGGAGTCGCGACTGCCGCGCGAGTCTTCGACCACAAGGATTTCCGGGACCTCGCAATCCGGAATGCCGAGTTCCTGTTCAGCACGATGGTGAGGAACGGACGGGTGATGCGCTCGCACAAGGAGGGCGTGAGCCGAATCAGTGGATTCCTTGAGGATCACGCTGCCGTAGCTCTTGGCTTTCTCGCCGTCTACGAGCTCACGTTCGATCAGCGGTGGGTCGAGCGCGCTGACGAAATCGCGCGCGCGACGATCGAATGGTTCTGGGACGACACAGTCGGTGCGTTCTTCGACACCGCGAGGGACGCGGAGCAGCTCATCGCCCGCCCGCGCGATGTCACCGACAACGCGACGCCGTCGGGCACTTCGCTCGCGATCGAGCTGCTGTTCCATCTTTCGGAGCTCCAGCACAACACCGAGCTGCGCCGCCGCGCCGCTTTCACTCTCGAATCTCTTGCCGATACGATGACGCGATACCCGACAGCGTTCGGGCACCTGCTGGGCTGCGCTGACATGGAGCTGAATGGTGCGATCGAAGTCGCGCTGGTCGGAGACATCAGGAGCTCACCGTTCAAGGCACTGGAGAGAGTAGTGGCGGAGCAGTACGTTCCAGCGCTCGTTCTGGCCGGAGGAGCACCGGCGGCGAGCGGGCCGGTCAAGCTGCTCAACGATCGCCCGCTCATCGACGGAGAGCCGGCGGCGTACGTATGTCGCGCCTACACCTGCGACAAACCGGTGACGGAGCCGCAGGAACTTTCGGCTCAGTTGGAGAACGCAGCGAAGATTATCCCACCCGCCGCAGCCGGCGTTTAAGGAGAAGAGAACATGGATGGCGTCAATTCGCGCGTCCCACAGGCTTACGGATATGCTGTCTGCTTCATCACGGTGATCGTGATGCTCTTCTCGATAAAGGGCGTGGTAGATGCCGCCTTCGATTTGAGTGACCCTCTTCGGGCAGAGGCGAATGGGCGCCCGATAACGAACTTCGAGCTTTACAAGAACGCGAATCGGAATGCGACTGTTGCGAAGGATCAGAATGGCCCGGTGGCTCCCGTTGCCGCGCCCGCAAGAGCCAGAGCGGATACGGTGTCTGATGTCGAGCTGCGCAAGCTGTACGATGCGGAGCGCGAGGCGGCGATAGGCACCGCCAGATTCCGCGCGATTCGCTCACTTGTCGGCAACGTCCTTCTCATCACGCTCGCCGCCGTTCTCTTCACAATTCACTGGCGTTGGCTGAGACGCCGTGATGCGCTTCCGGCAACTGCGTAAAACGAATCAACCACTGCAACACCCTTCTGAGTGACAGACCAGAATCCTTCCTTCACCCGCGGCATATTCGCGGGTGTCGTGCTCGACTCGCTCCTCTTCCCCTACCCGCGCCCGCTCGACGAGCGGAATCCTGACGAGGCGCGTACGGTCCGCCGCTTGATCAAGGACCTGCGGCGGCTGGAAGGTGACGTAATCGACTCCGCGAAGTTCGATGACGAGGAGACAATTCCCGAGAACGTCATTCGCGCATTCGCCGAGATCGGGATGCTGGGGCTCACCATCCCGAAGAAGTACGGCGGGCTCGAGCTGTCGTCGTCTGCCTATGCCCGCGTGTTCGAGACGCTCTCGATGATCGACGGGTCGCTCGCTGTTCTCGTCGGCGTTCATTGTGGGCTTGGGTCAAAGGCGATCGTGCTGCACGGCAACGATGAGCAGAAAGAGCGCTATCTGCCGCCGCTTGCCCGCGGCGATTTTCTCGCTGCGTATGCGCTGACTGAGCCCGAGGTCGGCTCCGACGCGCAGAACATCAAGACGACGGCGACGTTGTCCAAGGACGGTTCGCACTGGCGTCTCAATGGCCGCAAGATCTGGATCGGCAACGGCCATCGCGCCGGAGTGATCGCGACTTTTGCCCAGGCGTCCGTCCAGCGTCGGGGCGAGACGGTGAACAGAATGACCGCGTTTCTCATTCGCCCCGACATGCCCGGCTTCAGCGTGGTCGGCACGGTGCGCAAGCTCGGCATTCGCGGCTCCACGCAGGCCGAGCTGAGTTACGATGCGTTGGAGGTGCCAGCAGACCACCTCCTCGGCAGCGTCGGAAGAGGATTCAGCGTAGCTGTGCACGTTTTGAATGCAGGGAGGCTCACCCTCGCGGCAGGCTGCACTGGTGGCACCAAGCGTACGCTCAAAGAGATGACAGCGTACGGCGAGCAGCGCGTGCAGTTCGGACATCCTCTCGCCGATTTCGAGATCACACAGCGGAAACTCTCCAGGATGGCGAGCGACATTTACGCATCGGATGCGATGCTGGGCGTTCTCGCGTCTCTGGTAGATCGCGGCGACATGGATTTCTCGCTCGAGGCTGCGTGCGCCAAGGTTTTTGCCAGCGAGATGGTCTGGCGCGCGGCTGACGATATGGTGCAGCTCGCTGGCGGCCGGGGCTACGTCAAGCCGTACCCCTACGAGAGGATGCTCCGCGACTCCCGCATCAATCGGATCTTCGAGGGCGCGAATGAGGTGCTCCGACTCTTCATCGCGCTGAACGGAGTGCAGGCTCCGGCCGAAGCTCTCAAGGAGATCGGGTCCGCCCTACGGCGTCCCCTGCGCAATCTGGGACTGCTGAGCGGATACGCAACCTCGCGCGTGAAGCTGCGACTGGGCCAGACGTCGACGCTGGACATCGACGTTCACGAGCGACTCAAGAAGCACAAGGAATATTTCGAGAAGCACGTAGCCGAGCTGGGCTCGGGCACCGACCGGGCGATTCTCCGCCATCGCGAGAAGATCGTTGACCGGCAGCTGGTGCTCGAGCGGCTGGCGAACATGGCGATAGACCTGTTCGCGACGGCGTCGGTGATCGCGCGGACACAGAGCCTGATCGACGAGCGCGGGGTCGAGACCTGCGAAAGGGAGATCGCGCTGTGCGATCTTTTCTGCGTCGAGGCCGGCCGGCGCTTTTGCGCGAATCGCAACAGGCTCGACGGGCGGGAGGGAGATGTGGACGACACCCGCCGCGGCATCGCAGCTGCGGTCCGCAGCGGTAAAGGCTACTTCGTCACTGACGCGATCCTCGACGAGTAGCCTCGGCTTTTCGCGACTACTTCGGAGGCTGTTGCGGCTGGCCGGTGAGCGCGTTGACCCCGGTGTCGACGGTCTTGAGCAATGCGAGGGCCAGGATCGGGACAACCATGGCAGTGTACGCCGAGTGATTCGTCGCGAGCGTTCAACAGAGCGCTGCGGGCGGACAGTCTCGCGCGCGATCGCGCCAGCGGTGGCGCCGTTCCCGGAGCAACAGTCACCGGTGGAACTCTCAGGTCCCATGAATATCCGGAATACGATGTCGTCCTCGACGTCCCGAATCTCTGCGTCAACCGCGTCTTCCTCAAAGTCGACAGCCTGACGGCAAAGCTCAATCTGAGCGCCAAGGTCGCGAATCTCGTACGCGTCGATGCGGGCGCGGATGTGCTGGTCGGGAACGTCGATCTAACCATTCAGGGAGTTCGGGCGCAGGCGTTGCTACTGGTGGATCTCGACGACGTCGTGTACATCGTCGACCAGACTCTGACGTTCGTCGACAATCATCCGGAGATCGTGCAGCAGCTGGGGAGCACGCTGCAGAACACGGTGGGCGCGGTCGGTGGCCTGGTCAATCGTCTCCTGCTCGGAACGGTGACGAACGCGCTTGGACAGACCGTTCAGCGCCTGATTGATCCGTCGACCGGCTCGATCATCGAGAAAGCGCTGAGCGCCGCTGGGTCGTCGGCCGCGGAAAAAGTGGTGGGCAACATCACTCAGCTGCCGGTCATCAACCAGTCGACGGACAAGTCGGGAAACATCATCAAGCGGGCGAAGGACGCAGCTACCAACGCGATCGTGCAGTACACGCTGAGCAAAGCGGGCAAGCTCCTGACGGCGAGCATCATCCAGGCCGCGACGATGTAGTCCGCAGTAGAGCCAATTAGCCGGCGTCGCCCAGCGTAGGAATGAACTGCGGGGCGCGCCGCTGCTTTGTTGACTGCTCGTAAGCGTACGCGATTTTGATCAGCGTGGGCTCGCTGTATGCACGCCCAAAGAACGAGATACCCACCGGCAGCCCGTGTGAGAGTCCCGCCGGCACGTTGATGTTCGGATATCCGGCTACGGCCGCGGGTGTCGAGCTCGCTCCTGTGAAGTGATCGCCGTTGATCAGGTCGGTAGGCCACGCCGGGCTCCCCGTCGGCGCCACGATTGCATCGAGCTTGTATTTGTCCATCGTCGCATCGATTCCATCGGTGCGTGACATCTTCAGATTGCTGGCGAGCGTGTCCAGATATTTCTTCTCCGTGAGCGGCCCCTTCGCCTGCGCCTGGATCATTATCTCCTGTCCGAAGAACGGCATCTCCTGATCCTTGTGCGCGTCGTTATAAGCGATGATGTCCTGGAGAGATTTCACCGGCGCCCTGGGGCCCAGTGACGCCAGATAATTGTTCAGGTCCGCCTTGAACTCGTAGAGCAGCACGTCGAATTCGGCGTCGTCGAACTTGCCCGCCGTCTCGATGTTGGCGGGATCGACAATCACCGCGCCGTTCGCTTTCATGGCATCGATCGCATCGTTGACGATCTTGTCGGTGACGTCGCTGTAACCGAAGAACTTCGTTCGCGCCACACCGATCCTTGCCCCGCGCAATCCATTCGGATCGAGAAATTGCGTGTAGTCGGTTTGACCACGCGCGCCGCTGGACGATGTCGCGGGATCGCGCGCATCCACTCCGGTTAAAACGCCAAGGAGGATGGCGGCGTCCCGGACGGTGCGGGTCATGGGGCCTGCGGTGTCCTGGCTGTGCGCGATCGGAATGATGCCCGCTCGACTGACCAGGCCGAGCGTGGGCTTGATTCCCACGATGCCGTTGACGGAGGACGGGCACACGATCGAGCCGTCGGTCTCGGTCCCGATGCCAACCGCGCACATGTTCGCGGAAACGCCGGCTCCGGTCCCCGAGCTCGAGCCACACGGGTTTCGATCGAGCACGTATGGGTTCTTCGCCTGACCACCGCGCCCGCTCCAGCCGCTCGATGAATGGGTCGACCGGAAATTCGCCCACTCGCTGAGATTGGTTTTTCCGAGCAGGATCGCACCGGCAGCACGGAGCCTGGCCGCGACGGTGGCGTCCTGGAGCGCGATCGATCCGGCGAGAGCGTACGAGCCGGCCGTCGTCGTCATGCGGTCGGCGGTGTCGATGTTGTCCTTGATCAGGATCGGAATTCCGTGCAGCGGTCCGCGCACCTTGCCTGCCTTCCGCTCGCGATCGAGGGTGTCGGCGATGGACAGTGCGTCGGGATTGATCTCGAGCACCGCGCGAAGGGTTGGTCCGGTGCGATCCAGTGCATGGATGCGATCGATGTACATCTGCGTTATCGAGCGCGCCGTCCTGCGCCCCGACGCCATTGCCGACTGGAGATCCGCTATCGTTGTCTCCTCGAGGGCAAAGGGGGCGATCGAAACCCGGTCATTCGCAATCCGCGCTCGACCTGCCGGTTCCGCGATGAGCTCCGCTGATAACGGTTTGCTACGCAGAGCAACAGCACCCGCCACCGCACCGATTCGCACGAAATCTCTACGATCCATGATTGAGTTCTCCCCAGGATTTCTCAATTCAACTACGCTGCCACCCGCTGTGCGCTGCCAACGTCGTGACCTCACTCAGTGGCGTAAAGACACAAGCATTCAATTTGTACTCTGACTCGCGGTAATAATGTCCCGGTGTTTGCAGCAGATAGCTATCAGCGATCCGCGTACAGCGGGCAGCAGCGTAGTTAAAGTTTCGCCCTTCAGCGTACAGCGGGCGGCAGCGTAGTTATAGTTCGCCCTTCAATCAAAATCCAAAGCAACATCGAGCGCCGGCGCCGAGTGCGTCAACGCGCCGACGGATATCCAATCGACACCCGTCTCGGCGATCCCTCGCACCGTCTCGAGCGTAACCCCGCCCGACGCCTCCGTCACCGCACCGCCGTCAACCAGCATCACCGCCTCTTTCAGCTCCACCAGCGACATGTTGTCGAGCATGATCACGTCCGCCCCGGCATCGATTGCACTCCTGACCTGATCGAGATTGTCGCACTCTACCTCGACCTTGATGCCCGCGGGTCCGACCGCTCGCGCCCGCTGGACAGCAATCCGGATGTCACCATCGACCGCGGCGAGATGGTTGTCCTTGATCAACACTCCGGTGGAAAGATCCATTCGATGATTCAGCCCGCCGCCAGCCCGCACCGCGTACTTCTCGAGTCTTCGGAGACCCGGAGTCGTCTTTCGCGTGTCGAGAATGTGCGCGCGGGTTCCCGCCACCGCCTCGACATAGCGCGCTGTCAGCGACGCAATCCCGGACAGGTGCTGGACGAAGTTCAAGGCCACGCGCTCCGCGGAGAGCAGCCCGCGCGCGTGACCGGAAAGAAACATCACCGGCGCACCCCGGGTCACTCGGCTGCCATCGTCGTGCTCGATCCGCACAGTCACGGCCTTGTCCAGCTGCTCGAACGCTTCGCGCGCGAGCGGAAGCCCGGCGATCACCCCCTGCTGCCTCGCCACCAGCCTGCACCTTGCGCGGCGATCCGAGAGTACGGTCGCGGCAGTCGTGATGTCGTGCCTGGTGTCATCCTCCTCGAGCGCGGCGGCCACGATCGCGCGCGTTTCCTTGGCAGTCAACGGGAAGTGGAGACCTTCTTCCCAGAAAAATCCATGGGCGGCGAGCTCGCTGTTCCGCCGAGCAATCATTCGCCGGGATCTACCGAAGCTTCGGGAACCGGAGAGAGCGGAGTCTGACCTCCGATGGACACCATCCGCTCGATCGCCAGGCGCGCGCGCGCGGCGATGTCCTCCGGCACGGTGATGCGGTGCTCCATCCGCCGCAGCGAATTCAGCACCTTCGGCAACGTCGTCACCTTCATGAACGCGCACACCGCCTCCGGATTCGCCGGATGGAACGTCTTGTTCGGATTCTCGCGACGAAGCCGGTGCAGAATCCCCACCTCCGTCGCGACGATGAACTCGTCGTTCGGCGAGATCTTCGGGCGCTTGATCATTCCTTCGGTGGACAGGATCTGCACGCCCACCGGATCGATGTCGCCCGCCGACACCGCCTCGACGACGCTCGTGGCGCAGCCACACTCGGGGTGAATCAGGAACTCCGCCCCTGGATGCGCCGCCCGCTGTAGCCTGATGTCTTCGGGATCGATTCCCGCGTGAACGTGACACTCGCCCATCCACACGTGCATGTTCGTACGGCCTGTGATGCGACGCACGTGCGCGCCGAGGAACATGTCAGGGAGAAAGAGAATCTCCTTGTCGGCTGGAATGGAATTGACGATCTCGACAGCATTTCCCGAAGTGCAGCAGTAGTCGCTCTCTGCCTTCACTTCGGCGGTCGTGTTCACGTACGACACCACCACTGCTCCACGATGCTCGGCTTTCCAGTCACGCAGCTGCTCGGCGTTGATAGTGGCCGCGAGCGAGCAGCCTGCGGCGAGGTCGGGCAGCAGTACCGTTTTCTGCGGTGAGAGCACAGCTGCCGTCTCGGCCATGAAGTGCACCCCACAGAACACGATGACGTCCGCCTTCGTCTTGGCCGCCTCTCGGCTCAGTCCCAGCGAGTCACCGACGAAATCGGCGACGTCCTGCACCTCAGGCCGCTCGTAGTTGTGCGCGATTATCACCGCGTTGCGCACGCGTGCGAGGCTCGTGATTTCATGCTGCAGCTCGGCGTATGGATTGGTCGTCGTGTCTACCATTCGATGTGCCTGCCACTCCATTTGCGTTTGGCGCGCGGAAAATCACTTCTATAATGTCCGCCGCGAGACTCCTTTCTCAACAGCGCCGCATCGGCGATGAGGTGAGCCGTCTGCACCATGTTCATTTCCTCGGTCGCCCCGACGGGCAGACGCGACTCGATCTCGGCGAGCCTGGCGAGTCCAAGCCTCAGGCCCTTCGCGCTGCGATCGATCCCGCAGTAGTCCCACATCACCTGTCTGATCGTGTCGGCGGCCACCTGCGCCGCGCCACGATCTCGCAGCGCTGGCGCATCCCACGTCTTCTTGCGCGGTGGCGTCGGCAGCTTCTTCACCTGGATCATGTCTCTCGCCACACGCTCGGCGAACACGAGACCTTCGAGCAGAGAGTTCGAGGCCAGGCGATTCGCCCCGTGGACGCCGGTTCGCGCCACTTCGCCACACGCGTATAGCCGATTGAGGCTGGCCCGGCCGCGCAGGTCGGTGACGATTCCACCCATCATATAGTGAGCGGCCGGCGTAACCGGTATCAGATCGTTTGCCGGATCGACCCCGCGTGCGCGGCAGATCGCGAAGATACCTGGAAATCTTTTCTCGAACGTGCGCCCAAGCATCCGGGCGTCGAGAAATACGCGTCTACCGCCAGCTTTCTCCCGAAAAATCTCGCGCGCCACGACATCGCGCGGGGCAAGCTCGGCAAGTTTGTGCCGCTTGAGCATGAAGCGCTCACCGTCTTCGTTGAGGAGAACGGCGCCTTCACCCCGCACCGCTTCCGAGATCAGCTGCAACGGATTCTCGGGAGTGTCGAGCGCGGTGGGATGAAACTGCACGAATTCCATGTCGGCGAGCGTAGCCCCGGCGCGGTGGGCAATTGCGTAGCCGTCGCCGGTCGCGACCTGCGGATTCGTGGTGTACCGGTAGACCTGGCCGCATCCTCCGGTTGCCAGTACGGTGGCGTCGGCAATGATCTCCACCGGTTTGCCTGCCACCGTCGCGCGCACTCCGCATGCGACTCCATTCTGCACAATGAGATCGAGGATGCGCGCTTTCTCGAGCACCTCGATGTTCTCGCTTTCCTTTACGCGCTTTATCAGCGTGCGCGCGACTTCGGCACCCGTCTGGTCGCCGTGCGCGTGGACGATACGCCGCCGAGAGTGTGCGGCCTCGCGACCGAGCTTGAAGTTTCCGCCGGGCTCCAGGTCGAAGTGCGCTCCCGCCGTGGCGAGCTCACGAACGCGCGCCGGTCCTTCTTCGACCAGGACCTCGACCGCCTTTGCATCGCATAGAGCCGCTCCCGCGGCGAGGGTGTCCTGCCGATGCAGCTCAGGGGAATCTCCGGCGCCAAGCGCCGCGGCGATCCCACCCTGCGCATACGCTGTCGCGCTGTCGAACAGCGACCTCTTGGTCAGCACCATCACGTCGCCGTCCGCGGAAGCGCGCCATGCGGTGTGAAGCCCAGCAACTCCGCTTCCCACCACGAGAAAGCGCGTCCGTAGTCGGCCGACCATGCTCTGAAATCAACGCACGACGTGATGTGTTTGAAAGGGGCCGACAACTCCTTCTTTGCGCCCGACCAGCATCGTCCGCTCGTCTTGCAACCGGTTGTATTCTGGGCGATTCTTCTGTCCAGATGAGAAAGCTGATCCTCGTCACCTCCCTCCTGCTCGCCGTACACATCGCTCTCCTTTTCACCCGTCGGAACGCCAAGGCGGAGGGAAAGGAGACGTCGCCGACCCGGATTGGGATCGTGCTCGATGTGGGTGGACGAGGCGATAAGTCGTTCAACGACGGCGCTTACGCCGGTGCAGATAGCGCCACGAAAATGCTCGGCTCCAACATCCGTTTCATCGAGCCAGGTGAGGGTGCCGACCGCGAAGCTGGACTGAGACTGCTGGCGGCTGAAGGAATGAATCTCGTCATTGGCGTCGGTTTTATCTTCAC
This sequence comes from Gemmatimonadaceae bacterium, assembly GCA_036570225.1. Classification (GTDB taxonomy): domain Bacteria; phylum Gemmatimonadota; class Gemmatimonadetes; order Gemmatimonadales; family Gemmatimonadaceae; genus UBA4720. The sequence continues at coordinate 21,694 of DATCPG010000325.1, forward strand.
CGACGATCTGGCCAATCTGGCGAAGGAGTATCCCGGGACCGCGTTCGCCGGAATCGACTACGCTCTGGCTACGGACAAGAACGGGAACGTCATCCCACCGCCCCCCAACGTAGCCGCGCTCAAATTCCGCGAGGAGGAAGGATCGTACCTCGTCGGCGCTCTCGCCGCGTTGGTCGGACACTCGAAGAAAATCGGATTCGTGGGCGGAATGGACATCCCGTTGATCCACAAGTTCGAGGCGGGCTATCGTGCCGGTGTAAAGAAGGTGTGTCCCGACTGTGAGGTGATCGCCCAATACGCCGGCGTCACTCCCGACGCGTTCAAGAATCCCGGCAAGGGCAAGGAGCTGGCGCTCAGCCAGTACAACCAGGGTGTCGAGGTGATCTTCCACGCTGCTGGCTCGACGGGACAGGGAGTCTTCGAAGCTGCACGCGCGACGAACAAGCTCGCGATCGGAGTGGATTCCGATCAGAACGACGAAGCGCCCGGACATGTTCTCACTTCGATGGTGAAAGGCGTCAACACCGTGACGTTCGATGCGATCCGGAGGGTGCAGACACACACATTCAAGGGTGGGATCTATTCCTTCGGATTGAAGGAAGGCGGCGTCGGCTACATCTACGACAATCGCAACCGCGCCCTCATTCCCGACAGCGCGCATGCGCGGGTCGAGGAGCTCCGGCAGGACATCATCGCTGGACGCATCAAAGTGCCGAGCACGAGATGAAGGAGCGGGACGCGGGAAGCGGGAAGAGGGAAGAGGGGGAACCGGGAATAAAGGCTGGTACGCCACGTCCCGCTTCCCGCGTCCCGCTTCCCTCGTCCGCCATTCGGATGGCAGGGATCGACAAATCATTCGGTCCAGTGCGCGCACTTCGCGGCGCGTCGCTCGAGGTGATGCCAGGAGAGATCCACGCCCTCGTGGGAGAGAACGGCGCCGGCAAATCGACGTTGATGCGCATCCTCGGCGGCCTCATGAAGCCCGACAGCGGTCGCGTCGAGGTGAATGACCGGGATGTGACAGGATGGTCAACGAGCGATGCGATCGCTGCCGGCATTGGCATCGTACATCAGCATTTCATGCTGGTGCCGACGCTGACCGTGGCGGAGAACCTGGTGCTCGGGTGCGAGCCCAAAACCCGTTTTTTCGTGCTCGACCGGAATCGCGCCGCGGACGACGTCCGCAAGCTCTCCAACGAATCGGGACTTCTCATCGCACCGGACCGACTCGTGTCGGATCTCTCTGTCGGCGAGGCGCAGCGCGTCGAGATACTCAAGGTTCTCTATCGTGGCGCAAAGATTCTCGTTCTCGACGAGCCAACCGCCGTCCTCTCACCGCCGGAAGTGCGTGAGCTGTGGGCCGTGCTGCGCAGGTTGCGCGACAACGGAGCGACGATCGTCCTCATCACCCACCGACTCGACGAGGTGGTCGACCTCTCCGATACGATCACCGTGATGCGCGCGGGCGAGACCGTGGAGCGCATCAAGACTTCCCAGACGACACCGGCGGAGATCGCCCGCGCCATGGTTGGAAGAGAAGTCTCGCTCTCCGCCGGTAAGCGCGTGCAGCCACTCGCTCGCCCGACTACTCCCCAACGCGATCAGGGACTGGAAGTCAGAAATCTCAACGTTGCCAACTCGCGGGGTATCCGGGCCGTCGATGGCGTGAGCTTCAGCGTCAAGCCCGGGGAAATACTCGGCATCGCCGGCGTCGAAGGAAACGGACAGACCGAGCTGGTCGAAGCGCTCGCCGGATTGAGGCCCGTTTTCAGCGGAGACATTCTGATCGAAGGAATCGACATCACGCGGCGTCCAGTGGCGGCACGCCACGATGCGGGATTGTCGCACATCCCGGAAGACAGGCATCGCCGCGGACTGATTCTCGAGTATACGGTCGCCGACAACCTGATCCTCGGCGTCCAGAAGTTTTTCTCCAGAAACGGTGTTCTCGACAGGGATCGCGTGATGGAGAACGCATTGCGGGAGATCTCCGCCTTCGACATCAGGCCGGCGAATCCGGTGCTCGCCGCTCGCGCGCTTTCGGGTGGCAATCAGCAGAAGGTCGTCGTCGCCCGGGAAATGGGACGGACCTTCTCCGTCCTCCTGGCATCGCAGCCGACTCGAGGCGTAGACGTCGGCGCGATCGAGTTCATTCATCAGCAGCTGCTCGACGCGCGCTCCAGTGGTAAAGCGATCCTGCTGGTGAGCGCGGAGCTGAATGAAGTGCTCGCGCTGTCGGATCGGGTGGCAGTGATGTACCGCGGAAAATTCGCGACGGTCATGCCCGCTTCGGAAGCCAGCGAGGAAGTCCTCGGCGAATACATGATTGGCACCAGGAAAGGAAGCGCTGCGTGACCGCTTCGCCGGCAGCCAACGAAACCAGGCCGACATTTGCGGCGACACCGTGGAGAGAGCGCGCGGAAGAAGCCCTGATTCCGCCGCTTGTCGCCCTCCTCGTCGCGCTCATTTGTGGCGACCTGCTGATCCTGAGTTACGGACAATCTCCGGCGGTTGTCTACCGCCTGCTCCTCGAAGGCACGTGGGGGAACGCTTACGGATTCGGCCAGGTCCTCTACAAGGCGACGACACTCGCGTTTACTGGACTCGCCGTTTCATTCGGCCTTCGTGCTGGACTGTTCAACATCGGAGGCGAGAGCCAGCTCGCAGCGGGCGGGTTCGCCGCCGCGCTCACGGGACTGGTGCTTCCCGGCGGGACGCCACTGGCGATCGCGCTCATTCTCTGCATGATCGCGGCTGGCGCCGCGGGCGGAGTTGTCGGAGCGGTGCCCGCGTATCTCAAGACCAGATTTGGCGCGCATGAAGTGATCGTGACGATCATGCTCAACTTCATCGTGCTGGCGCTGCTCAATTGGTTCATCGCCGGGCACCTGCACGTTCCGGAGACGCTGCACACTCCCGAGATCCACGCCGGAGTCTTGCCTCGCCTCGCGGACATCAATCCGACGTTTCACGGCTCGGCAGCGAATCTCGCGCTCGTCGTCGCTGTGATCGTCGCGACGGCAGTCTGGTTCTATCTCTTTCGTTCCCGCGGGGGATACGAGCTGCGAGCAGTCGGACTCCAGCCAGAAGCGGCGGAGTACGGAGGAATCAGCGTCGGACGAGTGTGGATGAAGGCGCTCACCTTCTCCGGAGTGATAGCCGGAATGGGCGGCATCAACTACGTGCTAGGCTACAAGCACTACTATGAAGATGGATTCGCGAGCGGCGCGGGCTTCCTCGGAATCGCCGTCGCGCTGGTCGGGCGCAATCATCCCTTTGGCGTCCTGTTGGCCGCCTTTTTCTTCGCGACGCTGTCACAGGGCGGCCTGGCCATCCATGCGTTCGTCCCGAAGCAGATGATGGACGTGCTGCAGGGCGTCGTCATCATTGCGGTCGCTACGTCCGTACCTGAAGTCCGGCGTGTGCTGCGGGGCGCGCGCAGAAGGAGCGACACGTGAACCCGATTTCGTTCCTCACGCAGATGATCCGCATCGCGATCCCGTATCTCTTCGCGGCGAGTGGCGGAGTCGTGGCGGAACGTTCGGGAATCGTCAGCCTCACGCTCGAAGGATTCATGCTGGGCGGCGCGTTCGCGGCGGTCGTCGGCACCCACTATTCGGGCAGTCCCTGGATTGGCGTTCTGAGCGGAATGTTGGGTGGGCTCATCTTCGCCGCCATTCATGCGATCACCACGATCCGCTATCGGGCGGATCAGGTGGTGGTTGGCGTCGCGATAAATCTTCTGGCGATCGGAGTGACGCGGTTCTTCCTCAAGCTTTTCTTCGCCAGCTCCTCGAATTCTCCGAGGGTGACGGGCTTTGGCGGCAATATCAAAGCCGGCGGCTTCGACAATCCTCTCCTCTGGCTCGGACTGCTGGTTGCACCAGCGGTGGCGTTCGTGATCTATAGAATGCCGTTTGGGCTGCGCGTGCGCGCGGCTGGTGAGCATCCGGAAGCGGCGGAGAGCGTTGGAGTCAGCGTAACACGCGTCCGGTATCTCGCGGTGGCGATCTCCGGAATTCTCGCCGGACTCGGCGGAGTCTATCTCGCGCTCGATCAGCATCAGTTCACGGATCAGATGACGGCTGGGCGCGGGTTCATCGCAATCTCGGCCGTCATCTTCGGACGGTGGAACCCGATCCGTGCCGCGCTGGCCTGTCTGCTTTTCGCCGCGGCGGAGACGCTCCAGATACAATTACAGGGAAATCACGCGATCCCGTCGCAGTTCATCGAAATGATTCCCTATATCCTCGTCATCATCGCGCTCGCCGGCGTGGTCGGCAAAGCAGTTCCACCCGCCGCGCTCGGCAAGGTGGAGGAGTAGATGGCGTCGCCCCTCCGCAGCGGCGCCGCGGCGGTGAGCGGGCGCATGTCGAAGTTCGCGAGTGGCAAGCTGTTCGTGCTCATCATCACGAACTTCGTGGACATGGTGGGAGTTCTGATGATCATCCCACTGATGCCCTTCTACGCGCGCGAGATGGGCGGTGGCGCGCTCGTCGTCGTGATTCTGATGGGTGCGTTCACAGCAGCGCAGCTGCTCAGCGCGCCGTTCTGGGGAAGATTCTCCGATCGATACGGCAGGCGTCCGGCTCTGCTTGTTGGACTCACGGCGTCCTGCATCGCGTACGTGGTTTTCGCGTTCGCGAACTCCATCTGGCTGTTGCTGCTCTCGCGAATCGTGCAGGGCGCGGGCGGTGGGACTGTCGGCGTCATTCAGGCATACGTCGCCGATTCGGTCGAGCCCAACAACCGCGCCAAGGCCCTCGGCTGGCTTTCCGCGGCGACGAATGTAGGTGTGGCAATTGGCCCGGCGATCGGGGGAATGGCGCTCAGGTTTGGTCGAAGCGGCCCCGGTCTCGCGGCGGCGACCCTGTGCATAGTCAACATCTTCTTCGCCTGGAAATTCCTGCGCGAATCGCGAGACATGACCGAGGCACACGTCGCGAAGCCGCGCACGTCGCGAGCAGTGATCGCCCACGTGATCACGCACCCGGGTGAGCCGGCGCCGAGGCTGATCTGGATTTACGCGATCGCAATGGGCGCGTTCTCGGGATTGATGGGAATCCTCGCGTTGTTCCTCGCCGACAGATTCGGGGTGAGCAAGGACAACATCTGGGTTTTCTACACCTACGTCGGCGTGATCTCGGTGGTGACGCGTGCCGGAATTCTGGGGAAGATGGTGGATCGATACGGCGAGGCGCAGCTGTCGCGGGTCGGACTCGCGCTGCTCGCGACAGGCCTGGCGACACTTCCTCTCGCGCGTGGTTACGCCGTGCTCGCGATTGCGGTGGCGCTGATTCCGCTCGGCACCGCGTTCACGTTCCCCTGCGTGACGTCGATGTTGTCGCGCGTGATCTCCAGCAGAGAGCGCGGTCTCTACATGGGAGTGCAGCAGACATTCGGCGGCCTGTCGCGCGTGATCATCCCGTTATGGGCCGGATTTTCCTACGATCACTTCGGTAAAACGGTCCCGCTGTTTACCTCTGCGGCACTGGTCCTGGGCACGATCATCCTGGGCTTCGGCATAGATGATGGACGAAAAGCACCCGTACCAATCACTTCTCCGTAAAAAAAACCGCATCTGGAGTTAGCCCTCAGTCCGCAGTTTTACTTCAGCTCACGCACCGCGCTCTCCACCTCCGCAGCGTGGCCAGGAACCTTCACCTTGGGAAAGATTCTGACGACTCGCCCCTGTCGGTCGATAATCACGGTAGTGCGCTCGATCCCCATGTACGTGCGCCCGTACATGGATTTCTCCTTCCACACCCCAAAGGATTCGGCGAGCGTGTGATCCTCGTCTGAAAGGAGTTGGAAAGGGAGACTGAATTTCTTCTTGAATTTGCGATGTGAGTCAGGACTATCCGGGCTCACTCCGACCACCACCGCGTCGACCTTGTCGAACCGGGGAAAGGCGTCGCGGAAATCACACGCTTCCTGCGTGCACCCTGGCGTGTCGTCCTTGGGATAGAAGTACATGACGACATTCTTCCCCGCGAGGGAATCGCGAGTGACAGTGGTTCCGTCGTCGGCCTCGAGGGAGAAGTTGGGAGCTTTGTCCCCTTCAGCGATCAATGCGGTGCTCAGATCTGTTCTTCGAGGAGGGCGATGACGCGTGCGGCGAGGGAATCAGTATCGAATTCGGTCCCATCGATTGCCCTCCACACATTGTCGTCCACCGGCGACTCGATGGGGCGTAGCACCAGCTCCTTCACTTCCTTGGCGCCTACCGGGTTGGCGGCTCTGCCTCGACGCGAGACAACGCCTTTCCACACGACAACGTGCAGCTCGCCGAGCGGAGTGTCCTTCCCCGTCTTGGAGAACCATGACACGCTGACGGCTGCCGTCGGGGCCTGCAGCACACACCCGTTGGGCGTGCGGTGTGGTTCGACATCGAGTGAAAGAGTATCGCCGCGCTTGAGGATCTTCTCGGGCGCGAGCTGGTCAAGAAGAGCGGTGACCGCGCGCTGTACGATGTTCTTTTCTTTCGCGCTCCGTGAAGCGGTCCAAGGAGCAAGCGGCTTGTCTGAGTCAGCCATGTGTCGACACGAGATCTGAAGAGGCAACTTTGGTGACGATTCTATGATACAAATCTACACCGAGCTGCAACCCCATCAGCGCTCGCTTAACGCTGCCGAATGAGGTCGAAATCGATCTCGAGCCGAATCGTGTCCGCCACGCTGAGCAGAACCGGCACCCGCGGCTGCTCCATTTGGATATCGCTGAATGTGAACGCGGTGGCGGCGGAGCCCGTGACTCTGCCATCCTGGAATTTCGCGGACCCGTTCCAAACAGTAGGTCGCGTCACGCCACGAACGGTGAGGTTGCCCGTCATTTCGATTGGGGTGGTACCGGAGCTCGGAAGTGGAAGACTGACTCCCCGGATGCTCGTGGGCACCAGCACGATGTTCGGGTATTGGTCTGCGTCGAGCAGACGGCCGCGCACGAACCCGTCGCGTCGATCCTTGTCGCTGACGAATGTCCGCGCATCCACGACAAACTTTGACGATTGCTGGATCACGTTGCCCTTCGCATCGAACTCGATGGCGCCGCTGAGTGCCTTGGTCTCGCCAATGGCGTCGTTCGGGAGGTCATGTCCTACCAGGCGCTCACGCACGCGATAGCGCGCGGTGTTTCCCGTCGAAGAGAGAACCAGACGCAGCGCCGCCGTGGCGGAGCTGGTCGGTACGGCAGCCGCCTTCGTCGAAGGCGCCGAAGCAGCGAAGGCCGTCTGCGGCTCGTCGCGCGAACAGGCGAGCACCGGCACGATTGCAACGAATGCTGTGGCCATCCACCTCATGCAGTAATTCCTCTGCTGGAGATAAGTAGTAACTTCAACTTAGCCGACGTTTACGCCGAGATTGATCACACCGGCGTAGCCGTCCGCGGTTTTGGTGGTTTGAAGGGTCAACCCAGCCTTGTCGTTCGCTGACAGGCTATTGTAGATGCCGTCGCTGACATTTCGGGTGGTGCGACTGCCCCGCGAGTTGTACGGGCTATGGGTGTAAACCGAATCAGTCAGCGTATCGTCGAAAAAGAACTGCGACGTGAACTCGTAGGTCTTCGACGACCCCGCGTAAAGACGAAGCTTGAAGTGGATGTGAACGGCCCGCCCACCGTACCACCCGGGATAGATGGACGTGAACGCGGCGATCCCGTTTGCATCCGTTACCTGGTACCCGCGCAGAAATTTCCTCGAGGACCCCGACACGTCTGAATAAACGCCGCTCGAGTCGCAGTGCCACACATCCAGATAGGCACTGGTTAGCGGCGTGCACGCGCTATTCGCTACACGCGACACGTTGAACGTCAGGGCGAGCCGACTGCCGGGTGAGACCGCGCCGGTGTCCGGATCAGTTCTGATATCAGATCGATTCAACTTCTCATCGACGAAGAATGGCCCTTCCGTGAGCGCGGCGGTGAGAATGCAACTGGCGCCAGTCGTGGTGGTGCCGGTCGGACTTGCTGTGGATGATGAAGTATCCGTCGCGCTCGCGGTCCCTGCCGCGCAAGCGAGGAGAACCGACTGGGATACGACTACGCTCGCCGCACCCTTGGCCGCGAATCCGAGTAGATCACGGCGGCTCAAACGCGCACGTTGAGGCGAAGAGAGGTTGTCGAGAAGTTTATTGGACATTGTGAACCTCAAAGCAGAAATGACCCATGCATCAGTGTGTCACGGCGTCTCGAGCAGAATACACGCGTCTAGCGGAGCACGCTCTCATCTTGTCGTGAATTGCACCGGGGAGTCATGAACTGCATTGATACACCCACAAAAACCACTGAGTAGGACTCGTCGCGCGGTAGGATCAATCCGGAGGATCCGGCCAGATCAGGAGCATCCGTATAACCCCTCGTCCTGGATGCCTAGATGCCTAGATGCGCGTACCCATCTGCTCCTCGAGCTTCTCGAAGCGACTCCGACTGACCTTGAGCTTTACTCCGCCCTTGAGCTGAACCGCGTAGTCCCCGCCCGGATGCCGGATGAGTGTCTCGATCAGATCCAGACGCACGATAGCCGAGCGATGGATGCGGAAAAATCGAGCGGGATCGAGACGCTCCTCGAGAGCCTGCATCCGTTCGCGGATCAGGTACCGCTTGTCGCCCACGTAGAGCTCCGCGTACGGGCCGCTGGCGATCAGGTAATCGATCTGCTTGACCGGAACGATGCGGACCTGCCCTCGCATCTCCACAGCGATCCGCTCCAGGTACTCCCGCTTCTCTCCTGCGCCGTCCCGCTTCCCGCTCCCTGAAATCAGAAGAGCGCGCAATTCGTCGGACAGCTTCGACACCTGATTCAGCTCGATCATTTTCCGCGCGCGGCGGAATGCCTTCTCGAACCGGTCATCGTCGAACGGCTTTATCAGGTAATCGATAGCCGCGAGATCGAAGGCAGTGACGGCGTGATCATAGGCGGTCGTGAAGATCACAGGTGGCATCGCGTCCGACCCGATCTCACGAACGACCTCGAGCCCCGTCCTGCCTGGCATCTGGATGTCGAGGAAGACGAGATCAGGCTCGAGCTCGCGGATCGCCGTAATTGTGGTCAGTCCGTTGTCCGCTCGACCCACGATCTCGACATTCTGCCTG
>DATCPG010000326.1:0-12658 GCA_036570225.1 Gemmatimonadaceae bacterium
TTGAGCGGAAGAGCGTTGAGCCAGGACTTGTCGGTCTCAGGCACCGTGAGCTCCACAGGCGGTGCGCCGCTTTCCGGAGTTACGGTAAGAGTACAGGGAACGGATACCCGCACCGTTACGAATGCGAGCGGGAAATACTTCATCAAAGCTCCCTCCGATGCGGTTCTGACTTTTTCCTATGTCGGTCAGCGCCAGGTCCAGACTACGGTTGCCGGACGTAACACCGTCGATGTCACCATGGCGCAGATTCCCTACCTGGAAGAAGTCGTAGTTACCGCTTACACGGAACAGCGCCGGGGCGATATCACAGGGGCTGTCTCCAGTGTCAACATTGCGAGTGCACAGAAACAGACCGGAGCAAGTGTGCTCCAGCGCCTAGACGTGGCCGTGCCGGGCGTCACGGTTGCGTCCAGCGGATCTCCCGGTTCACGCAGCACGGTCCGGATTCGCGGCATCAGCTCGTTCCAGAACAACGATCCGCTCTATATCGTCGACGGCACGGCGGTTCAGGATTCGTATATCAACTTTCTGAACCCCAACGACATCACGTCCATTCAAGTGCTGAAGGATGCGTCGGCGGCTTCGATTTATGGCTCGCGCGCCAGCAATGGCGTTGTCCTCATCGAGACCACAAAAAAGGGAGTGGCCGGACCACCCCGTGCGACGCTGAGGGTGAGAACCGGCGTTGCCTCGCCGGTCGCCGGGTATGATGATTTTCTCATTTCGAACCCGCTCGACTACTTTCAGGTTGTCAAAGCGAGCTATCTCAACGCGGGGAAGCCGGTCCCGACCGCTGTGTTTGGTGACCTCAACAATCCCACGGTCCCGACCTACATCTTCGCAGCGTCTGGTGCGGCAACCTCGACTGACGCGTTTGGCCGGCCGACCGCTGTTAACCCGAGTGTGTATTCCTACCCGAATTCTTTGATAATGCCCGGCAGCGCCGGCACCGACTGGTGGAAAGCCGTCTTCGGACCGGCTGGAGTTGGGGATTACAACCTGGACGTCTCAGGGGGCGGCGACGAAAACGTCTATCGCGTCTCCTTCAATTACTTCGATCAGAAGGGCACCGCGATTTACAACGATTTCAAGCGGGGCAGCATTCGCGTCAACACGTCTTTCAACAAGAGCAAGCTGAGCTTCGGCGAGAACGTTTCCCTCTCAGCCGATAGACACTTCGGCGGAATCCCCGATGATCCCGGCGGATACGCGGAAGACAATATCATCGGCAAGAGCGTCCTCCTGCAGCCGGTCATACCGGTGTTCGACATCAACGGAAATTTTGCCGGCGGAAAGTGCTGCGGCCTCGGTAACCAGTTCAATCCCGTACACATAGCCTTCGCGAGCAAGGATAACGTATCCAGGGTCAACCGGGTCTTTGGAAACGCGTTTGCAGGGTACGAGCTGGCCCCACAGCTCACGTTCAAGACCAATGTCGGATTCAGCCAGCAACAGAACACGTTCTCGGGACTTGGTACTGTTGCCTACCCCGAGCAGGCCGAGGCGACATTCTTGAACGGAATCACTGAGACCTCTTACCAACAAACTGATTGGAGCATTTCCAACACCCTTAGGTACCTGAAGTCGCTTGGCCGACACAACTTTGACTTCCTGCTCGGTCAGGAAGCCGGCGCCAGCAACTACCGGTCTATCACCGGAACAATGAACGGCGTCCTCAACACAGACCCAAATTCAAGGTACATATCGGACCCCCTCGGTGATGCCGCGTCCGAGCACGTCTCCAGTGGCGGCGGCGAGAGCGCCCTCCTCTCCGTTTTCGGAAAAGCCGACTGGAACTATGCCGATAAATACGTCGCGAGCTTTACGCTCCGCAGAGACGGTTCATCGCGACTGGGTCATCAATGGGGGACCTTCCCGGCCTTCGGGCTGGGATGGAGATTATCCAATGAGCCGTTCCTGTCCAACAACAGGATCTTCTCTGATGTCATGCTGCGGTACGGGTTTGGTGTGACGGGAAATCAGCTCATACCTTCAGGACGTATCGTCTCGGTCTTTGGCGGCGGTCGGGGAGATACCTACTACGATATTTCGGGGACAAACTCCCTTGTGGCGGGATACCGGCAGTCACTGCTGGGGAACCCGGATCTGAAGTGGGAGGAGAACAAGTCCACGAACGTGGGCGCCGATATGGTGCTTCTCAATGGCATGTTCAACGTCGTCGTGGACGTGTACCGGCGCGCGACGAATAATCTTCTCTACGCCCCGCAAACCCCGGCGACCGCCGGCATCGCCGCCCCCCCGATCGTCAACATCGGGCAGATGAGAAACACCGGCATTGACTTCTCGGTCGGCCACCAGGCTGCATCCTGGAACGTCACCTTGAACGGAAGCCACTACAAGAACACGATCGTCTCTATCAATGGCGTGCAGCAGTTTTTCTACGGACCGATATCGACTCGATACGGCAACCAGGTCATCAACGAGGTCGGCCATCCGATCGGTTCGTTCTACGGCTACATAAACGATGGCTACTTCAACAGTGCCGCCGATGCGCTTGCCCATACGGCAGCGGGCGGTTGCGGCCCCACCACCGTTTACTGCCAGGACGGGGCTGCCATGGGTCGGCTCAAGTTCAGGGATGTGAATGGCGATGGTAAGATCACGCTCGACGATCGAACGATCATCGGAAGTCCCCATCCAAACTTTACTGCCGGCCTGGACCTGGGAGCGCGCCGCGGAAACTTTGACGCGAGCGCGACGTTCTTCGGGACGTGGGGAAACAAGATCTTCAACGTGCAAAAGGAATTCTACGTATTCCGCAACTTCGAAACGAACGTGCGCAGCGACCTGCTGACCAATTCATGGACGCCCACAAACCTGAACGCGAAGTATCCGCGGCTCGATGTGAACGACCTGTACAGCCACGCGCTCAGCAGCTACTACGTCGAGGACGGGTCCTACATAAGGCTGCGCAATCTGCAGGTCGGCTATAACATCCCGTCGTCGATGGCCAGATGGCTGCCGGACGGCTCGAGATTATATGTGCAGGGTGAGAACCTGTTCACCCATACCAATTACGACGGTCTTGATCCAGCGTTGCCGGCGGCTAACATCACCGGACCGTCCGGCGACATTCGGGATCAGTACATGGGTGTTGACCGCGGATCGTATCCCAGCAACAGAGTTTTCAGTGTTGGTTTCGTCACCTCGTTCTAGCCACTCGCCTCTTTCAAGGAAGCACAGACGATGAAAATCGTATCGAAATATCCACTCCTTGTCGGAACGACCCTCCTGACTCTAGCGACAGGTGCGTTGTACGGCTGCAAGGATTTCCTCAATAACGCGGCCACCGCGCAAGGGGTATTGGATCAAAGTACGCTCGCGAATGCCGCGGGCGTGGAAGCCACGCTCATCGGCGCCTATCGGACGTTGGACTGCACGGACGGAATCATTGGCGACAGCTGGGGATGCGCGGCCAGCAATTGGGTTTTTGGCGATGTAGCGTCCGACGATTCCTACAAAGGGTCCAACGCCACCGATCAGCCTTACATGAATGACATAGAGGGCTACCATTGGGGAACCTCCCTGGGCGACGCCACCGTGGCGATGAAGTGGAGACAAGTCTATGAAGGGGTTGTCCGAAGCAATTCCACGCTGCGCCTGCTCAAGCAGGTGGTGGGCTCGAGCCCTGGTTCCTTCTCCACCACGACCGCGAACAGCATTGCGGGAGAGGCAATCTTTCTCAGAGCACACTATCACTTCGAGGCCTGGCGGATGTGGGGCAACATTCCCTACTACCGCGAAGATGAGACGGATTTCCGCAAGGCGAATGAATCCAGCGCTCTGGCTGTCGCGGACATCCTGAAGGACCTCGATTCAGCCATCAAGCTGCTGCCGCCGACTCCGCGGAATGGGGAGAAGGGGCGCGCGTCGCAGTGGACGGCCAAGGCTTACAAAGGACGCGTTCAGGTTCAATCGGCGACAACACCTGCTGAATTTGCTGCAGCTGTAGCGACGTTGCAGGACGTTAAGACGAACGGACCCTACGCTCTGGAAACAAGCTTCGATAAGGTGTGGACCGGCTTTCAGGCATTTGCCAACGGAAAGGAGACCATATGGGCGTTTCAGGCCTCCGCTAACGACGGCGAGCCAAACGGGTCCAATGCCAACATTGGCGACCGCCTGAATTTTCCATATTCCGGCAGCCATTTCGGTTGCTGCGGCTTCAACCAGCCGTCGCAGAACCTGGTGAACTTCTACCAGGTCGACGCCAATGGACTTCCGCTGTCTCTGTCGAGTCCCGGCACCTGGAACGCGTCGGACGCCGATTTCGCCGGTGGCCCTACAAATCTGACGCCCGTGGATCCGCGACTGGACTACACTGTTGGACGGGACGGCGTACCGTACAGGGATTGGGGATTATACCTGTGCGACCCCAGCCCGGCTCTGTGCATCCAACAGGGATGGGTCAGGGACCCGGGCAACGGAGGCTTTTACGGTCCAAAGAAAAACGTAGAGGAACAGGCCAGCGGCGCCGAGAGCAAGGTCGGCTGGCAGAACACGCAATTGAATTCTGTAAACATCCATCTGTATCGTTATGCCGACCTGCTACTGCTCTTGGCTGAGGCCCAGGTTGAAACGGGAGACCTGGCAGGCGCAATGGCGAACGTCAATCTTGTCAGAGCACGTGCCGGCGTCACCGTCCAAGGGTGTGGAAAGGGGGCCGATGCTGCAACTCAGGCTGTGTTGGTCGCGAAGTATCCCGCCTGTGCAACAGATAGTCGCATCGCCGTACCGCTCGGGGACCCCTCGGTTAAATGGGCAGTTTACAAGGTCAGTCCATATACCTCCTTTCCCAGTCAGGGCTACGCGCGAGAGGCTGTTCGAACGGAGCGCAGGCTGGAATTGGCGATGGAGGGGCAGCGCTTCTTTGATTTGCGTCGCTGGGGACTTGCCTACGCAGCCGCGGCCATCAACGGCTATATCAACGGCGAGGGAGGCGGCGCCGAGAAGTCTCCCGCAAGGAGACTATACCTTGCCGGGGCGGAGACATTCGTAGCCAGACATCTTCTGTTTCCAATTCCCAGCCTCCAGGTCTCATTGAGCACGGTCGGTACTCAAAAGATGCTTACACAGAATCCTGGCTGGTAAGCAAACCTTCACAGAGAAACGGGACGGCACTCAGCCGTCCCGTTTTTTTTTTGCCGCCATCGACCGTTGCTGCGCGCAATCGCTGCTAACGCTTAACGATGGCGAAGGCCTGAAGCGAATCGCCGGTATTGGCGATGAGGACCGCGTTGCCAATCGGCGTCCTGATCAGAGCCAGCCCCGCGACATTCAGCGGAGCCAGGAACCCGCTTTCGCGCGGTGAGACCGGCGTGAAATGTCCGTGCCCGTCGCCCCTCAGCCAGAGCCCGTTACCCGCGTCGGCCCTTGGCGTATTTGGCTCGGCGTCGTACAGGTTCCCCGCCACAATCAGATCGAGATTGCCATCACCGTCCACGTCGTCAGCGATGATTCCCCTGATAGGTGCGATTTGCGCCGCATTCGGCAACGCAGACGCGGTGAACCGCCCTCCGCCTTCGTTGTGCAGGTAGACACTGGCGAACGTATCCGTCTGGTAGTGGATGGCGTGTTGAAGCTGCGCACGGCTGAAAAGTTGACCGATGGTTGCGTTGGCGAAGGATCCATATGTCGGGAATAGCGAAGTCAGCTGATACATTTCCCGCCCCAATGGCGCCATTCCGGCCAATGGGTATTCGGTCCCATTTGTGTCCTGAGCGAGAACTATGTCGCTGGTGCGGTTGCCGGTGAGATCGCCGGCGTATATCCCGAACCTGCTCTCTCCGGAGGTCTTGTACGTGTAGTTCAGCCCAAGATTGCCAGCGACGAGATCCGGGCGCCCGTCGTGGTCGAAGTCCCCAACCACAAGGCTGTACCACCACCCGCGCAAGGGCGGCAGGTGCGTTGACTGCGTCACGTCGCGCAATCGCTTGCCGTCGTTGCGATAGAACTTTATGGGCATCCACTCTCCGACCGTAACAAGATCCAGGCGCCCATCACCGTCGAAATCCACCCAGGCCGCATCCGTGATCATGCCTCCTGGATGATTGAGCTCGGGAGCGAATTCTTCGGTGACGTCCGTGAAATGATCGCCGTCGTTTCGCAACACATAGCTTCTGGCGGGAGCAGGGTAGTTTCGCGGGCTCAGGCGACCACCGACGAATAGATCGGGCCGGCCGTCGCCATTGAAATCCCCGACCCGCACGGTTGCGGTGCTGGTAAGCATGGTTGGCAGCGCTCGAGTGTCGCGCTCGAACCTGCCGCCACCTTTGTTGACATAGAGGCGATCCTGCAGCAATGGAGATTCCGGGGCGAGCTGATACCCGCCGCTCGCCACGTAAAGATCCGGCTGTCCATCCCCATTGGCATCGAAGAAGACGGCTCCCCAGTCATCGAAGCCCTTATCAGCCTCCCAGGGCTGACCCTGAGCGGATTCCACGAACGTTCCGTCCTTCCGCTGGATGAACAGCCTGCCAGGCACACCGCTTCCACCGCCGATGAAAACGTCATCGAGACCGTCGCCGTTGACATCTCCAACCGCCACGGCCGGGCCGTGACTGGAGAGCGTGTAAGGCAGAAGGGGCTGTATGCCGTAATCCATCGCCGTCGCCGCCTGCTGCTTGAACGGCAACGCTCGGCGCGCATCCACCTGCTGGAACAGGAGATCTCGCGTCGGGCGAGGAAAGCTCACTGGCTTCCTCTCCGTCGCGGCCGATTGTTTCACGACGACGAGCTGATCGCCGCCCAGGCCGGTGAGCAGCTGATACCGCCCATCGGGCCAGAATACCTCGAGACTGTCCACACGCTTCGCCGCGCCGAGACCGAAATGCTCGCGGTCGTCGACCGTGGACATGTACCCCCTGTACGGCGAATGGTAGATGTACTGCTTCTTTCCTCCCGCGGTCAGGATCAATGTCGAGCCGATCCCGCGCCTGTTTGGAGAAGTTCCCCGGAGCTCGACCCGCAGGTAGTGATGCGCGTCATCGACCGGTTGAACATTCCTGTAAATGGAGGCGGGAGCGTCGATGTTGTTCACGACGAGGTCGAGCTTTCCGTCGTTGTCCAGATCCGCGTAGGCAGCGCCGTAAGAAAAGGAGGGGTGGTCCAGCCCCCATTGCTTCGTCTTGTCGGTGAACGTCAGATCACCATTGTTGCGGAACACATAGCTCGGCACGAGATAAGCTGGCAGGTCCTTCAATAGCCTCCGCGCTGCCGACGTGTCTCTTCGCCGCTGCGCCGCGATTGCGACGGCCGTGTAGTCCAGATCATTGACGGCTTTTGGGTACCCATTGCTGATGAAGATGTCTTTCATCCCGTCGTTGTCGAAGTCCGCGAACAGCGGACTCCAGCTCCAGTCAGTCGCCGCGACACCAGCCATGTGGGCGACATCGCTGAAAATGACATCCCCGTCCTTCGTGACGCCGTTGCTCAACTGCAGCGCATTCGCGGTGAAGTCGTCGCGGAATCCATTTCTGCGCAATTCCATGAGACTGCCGTAGGTCGTGTAGCCACTCATCTTCTTGCGAGCGCTCAATGCGGCCGGCAGCATGTCGACCTGGAGAATGTCGGGCCACCCATCGCCATTGAAATCGGCGATGTCCACGCCCATTCCCGCGAAGCTCGTGTGCTTGAGCCACCTGGCGGCCTTGTTGATAAACGTTCCATCCCGATTGTTCACGTAGACGACATCGTTGGGTGCGACATCGTTCGACACGTAGATGTCGGGCCACCCATCGCCATTCAGGTCGGCGACCGCTACCCCGAGCCCATAGCCGGGATCATGGAGCACCCCGGCTTCCGCGGACACCTTGATGAATCGTCCCGGCTTTCCTCCTTTGCATTCATTTCGATAGAGCTCGTTGTAGCTGCCCGGCGTGGTACCACGCACTCCTGTCGGATGGCCCGTAACGCCCCGGGAGAAGTCACTGGGCGAGTTATTGAGGAGAAAAAGATCGAGGCAGCCGTCCTTGTTGTAATCCAGGAAAACCGCATGGGTCGTAAATCCCGTGTCCGCGATGCCGTATTCGGCGGCCCTTTCGGTGAACGTGTGATTCCCGTTGTTGACGAACAGGAGATTTGCCCGGTTGTCGCCCTTGGACCACGCGGGGCCGGACACAGAGACATAGATGTCCAGCAAACCATCGGCATTGATGTCCACCATCGTCGCACCGGTGGCCCATCTGCTAGTCTTTACTCCAGCCTTGTCGGTAATGTCGTCGAACCGCATCCCTCCTTTGTTCCGGTACAAACGGCTCGACACCATGTTGCCCGAAAAAAAGATGTCCGGCAGCCCATCGTTGTCGATGTCCCCGACGGCGACTCCCCCTCCGTTGTAGACGTAGGGATCGGTCTGCACGTTCAACGAGTCACTCGTAGTGATCGTGTTCGCGAACGAGACGCCAGTCCGGCCCGGACTCAGAAGCTCGAATACCGGGCGATCCTTCCTGGTGCCGCAGCCGACTGCGGAGAGAAGCAGAAGCGTCGCAAAGATGCCGCGACGATTCCAGCGTACGACTCTTATCATCGCGGCTTTGATTTCACTGCCATCCGGTTCTGAAAAACCAGGATTGGATCCGTGCCAGCTTGCAACGCCTGGCCGCGTAACCTCCGCTGAAGCTTGCCGATATTTCCCAGATTCATCGCGGCAACGATGACATCCAGCCGGCCGTCTTTGTTCAGATCAGCCGTTGTGGTCAGGTTCCACTGATTGCTCGAGGCAACAGAAAAAGCATAGGGCCGAAACTTGTATCCACCTACGTTCTCGAGAAACACGATGCCCCGCTCAGGGTGTCTCTGGAAATCGGCAAAATTGCTGGTTATCAGAATATCGAGATCGCCGTCGTTGTCGAAATCGGCTACTTCCGCACGGGAAGCTCCGTATACCGGGAAAAAGTAGCGCTCGTGAAAATTGTTCTTGCCGTCATTTTCCAGAATTCTGACCCCATGGTAAGGCTTCAGAACCCGGGAGTAGTCGAAGTTGTCGCCGTTCACGTACACGATGTCCAGCTTGCCGTCGCCGTTGAAATCATGCATGGAGAAGAACATCGAACCATACACTGGCGGAAAGCGCGCGAGTAAGCGCTGGTGTCCGGAAAAATGTCCTTTCCCATCATTCTCGAACAGCACAATCCTCTCGTCGGCCTGCGCGAACAGCGCCACGATGTCCGGGTAGCCATCCCCGGTCATATCGTGCACCTCGAAGCGAATGGCGCCCGGACTCGGGTCCAGCACCTCGCGCTCGTACCTGGAGCCATCATACCTGTACAGAGCGAGTCGTCCGATGTTGTTGCCGAACTCGCATATGAGAAAATCCTTCGCGCCGCTTTTAGCGGCGTCGAGCTGCTGCACGAACACCGGCCTGAAGAGCGAGTCGATCAGGAGTTTGGGCGATCGCAGTGAATCACCGCCGGAAAAATCGTATTCCACCAGACTGCCTTTGGGCTCGTCATTTGGGTCGAGGATGCCCGATTCAAGCACCAGCGCCCGGTCCCCGTCCACTATCACGTCCGTCGGAGGGCTGCCCAACGCGAGCGACGATTTCAGGTGGCGTTTCCAGTCGTAGACCCGAAGCGTGTTGCTTCCGGCTTCGCCAACAAATATTCGTTCGTGGGTCGTATCAGTCTTCAGCAGAGTGATTATTCCGCTGCTTTGCATTCGCGGAACGAACGGCTCCGTCTTGAAAAAGTCCGGATCGACCTGGGGCTGAGCCGGCAAGGACTGGTACGGCAGTGTGTCCGGGGCGGATTCGTGATAATATCTGACAATCTTTTGCCATTCTTCTTTCGGAACTGCCTTGCTGAGCACCATCATATGCGGATTCCGGAATGCCGCGTTGAACAATTCCCCAGTGCTGACTCCCAGTCGCGGTGCCATTTGCGGCAAGACGCCCGTTTCCCACGTCTTTTTGTCCAACAGCTGCGGTTCCGGAAAAGCATGGCACGAGGCACAATACTGATGTGCCAGTTTCTCTCCATCGGATTCATAGGGCCGGTCGCAGCTTGCCAGCGATAACGAGGCAACGGCCAGAAAGGCCGAATAGAAACGAATCGGTGTCGAGCGCTTTAGGCGCGCGAATCCTGTCATCGTGTATCCCATCGTGAGGGTTTTGTCCGCATGAGCCAACACTTGCCGGTATCCCGCGTCATCAACCTGATTGCAAAGGAATCGCAACGACTGTGGAAGGTCGACGAATCTGAAGCTCAGGACAGGCTGCTCGCTAGTGATATGGGAGCAGTTCTGGACATCGCCGGCTCCTTTGCGCTGGTGGCACAACACGGCGAGCGCATCGTGCTGACGCGGAGTCTCGACCGGCCAATGCGATACTTTCTGGCGAAATCGACCGATGGGCCGGTGCTGATCGTTGCCGAGCGCATCGACGAGATCGCCGCGGAGCTGGCGCGCCACGGATGGGCGGACCAGTTCCACCCGAGCTACTCCCGCATGGTCCCCGCACACCACGTGACTACGCTGCGTCTGATAGGATGCCCGGACCCCAACCCTGTGCACCAGCGCTTCTTCGACCCGTCGCGCGGCACGCTGTCCACGGATCCGGATGTGATTGGCCGCCATTATATCGAAGCGGTCTACAGCGAACTGTCTCGCTGGCTTGCCGCACACGATGCGGGCCAGCCGATCGGCGTGCCGTTTTCCGGAGGCATCGATAGCGGAGCGATTCTCCTGTGCCTGTACAAGTTGCTTCTCAACGAAGGACAGTCTCCCGCGCGGCTCAAGGCATTCACGCTTTCCGTGGACGGTGAGGGCCAGGACGCGCAACAGGCGCGCGATTTCCTCCTTCGCACCGGACTCGAGATGCTGGGCGAGATCGTAGATGTCCCGGCGAGCGCGCTCGATCCACTTCGCGCTGTGGCCGTGATCGAGGACTACAAGCCTCTCGACGTCGACTGCGCCGCGGTGAACCTCGCTCTGCTCGCTGCGGTTCGCGAGCGCTACCCGGACTGGCGGCTGCTAGTGGATGGGGATGGCGGCGATGAGAACCTGAAGGACTATCCGATCGAGGAGAACAGCGAGCTCACTATTCGAAGCGTCGTGAACAACCGCATGCTGTACCAGGAAGGCTGGGGCGTCGATTCGATAAAGCACTCGCTCACCTATTCGGGCGGGTATAGCCGCGGATGTGTGCGCAGCTACGCCTGCGCGCGCGAATACGGCTTCGAGGGTTTCAGTCCGTACGCCCGTCCGTCGGTCATCGCGGTTGCGGAAGCAATCCCGTTTGCCGAGCTCACGGGCGGCTCGCACGAGCGGCTGTACGCCTTGAAGGGAGAAATTGTGTCGCGGGGAATTCGTGCCGTGCTCGGACTCGAGATGCCAGTCTTCCCAAAGCGCCGCTTCCAGCACGGCTCGGTATCGGCTACACAGGTTGCGCGAATGTTTCCCCAGAACGAGGCACGCTACCGCCGGCATTTTCAGACGCTGTACGCCCCGGCCGTGTGACCGCCTCAGCTACCGATCGGCGGATTCGCAGCCTTCGGCCGCCGAAGGCCTACGTCGATCCGTATAAGGCGCACGGCACCCTGATCGAGCAGGAGCGACGGCCCGACGGAAGGATCGAGCAGGCGCTCACGGTTTTTCTGAGCGGCGCCGAGTGTCCGTTCACGTGCACATTCTGCGATTTGTGGCGGTGGACGATCGACGGTCCAACGCCGGCAGGTGCGTTGACCGCGCAACTGGACGACGTTCTGAGCGCGCTCGCTGCCCCGACACCGGACCGACTCAAGCTGTATAACGCGAGCAACTTTTTCGACCAGCGCGCGGTGCCAGGCGAGGACACTCTCGGGATTGCGGCGCGGTCGGCATCGTTCGCGGCCGTAACCGTCGAGTCGCACGCGAACACTATCGGACCGAGGACGCTCGCGTTCTCACGACAACTTCACGGGCGACTCGAGGTCGCGGTCGGCCTGGAGACGATTCATCCCATCGCCGCAGGGCAGCTGAATAAGCGCCTGGATCTCGCGCGGTTCGATTGGGCGGCGCGCTTTCTCGCGGAGAACGGCATCGATCTCCGTGCCTTCGTCCTCCTTGGCGCACCCCACATTCCCGACGAAGAATCGGTTGCGTGGACGGTGCGCACGGTCGAGTACGCCGTCGAGCGCGGGGCGTCGCTCGTCTCGATCATTCCCGTTCGTGGAGGGAATGGAGAGCTGGAGCGGCTTCACGCACTGGGGCACTTTACGTTGCCCACACTCCGGCAACTCGAGGAATCCCTCGATGCGTGTACACAGTTCACGAGCGCGGTCGTCACCGCCGACCTGTGGGATGTCGACCGGCTGCCGGGGTGCGACGAATGCAGGGCAGCGCGCATCGAGCGAATCAGACGCCTCAACGCCACCAGCCGCGCTGAGCCGGCGATCCTGTGTGCTCACTGCGGCCCAGCGTGACGCAAGCGTGCGAGGTTGCCATCGTCGGGAGTGGGTTCGCTGGATCTCTTCTCGCCCGTGTGCTGGCAGTGCTTGGCTACGATGTGGTGCTCCTCGAGCGCAGCACGCACCCGCGCTTCGCGATCGGCGAATCGTCGACACCGCTCGCCAATCTGTCGCTCGAGAGAATCGGGCTTCGTTACGGACTCCCCGATTGCTACAACCTCGCCACGCACGGGCGCTGGCTCTCGAACTTCCCC
>DATCPG010000327.1:0-3720 GCA_036570225.1 Gemmatimonadaceae bacterium
GTCCCGCACCACCCAGCGCAAGCCGGCGAGTCCCCTGCCTCTCGCGGTCATGCGCGCGATCGAAACCGATACCTCGGGCTGGACACCGTTGCGGGGGCGCAGTCGTGTCTCCCACTCCTCGGATCTCTCGGATTCGGCCAGCTGATCGAGCTGATGCCGGTAGGCATTTCTGGCGGAGTCGTCGAAAAAGCCAAGGAGCGTTTTTCCGGCGAGCAACTGAGCGGGCACGCCAAGCAGCTGGCTCGCCGCGGCGTTCGATTCACGGATGATTCCGTGAGAGTCGGTCAGAAAGCAGGCGTCCGGCGCGAGCTCGAAGAGCTCGAAGTATTTCTGCCGCTCGCGGTCGATCGCATCTCTCGAGGCGAGGAGCTCCCTGTATTGGAGAGGGCTCGTCTCTCTTGATTTCCGCGGCGCTTCACGCGTATCAGCGACCGTGCCTTGCTGCTGGGGGTCCATCGTCTCCGGCACCTGGGGGTGAGCGGAAGCGCTCGGAAAACAGAGACATGCAACTCCAGGGCCCGGACGATCTCGGCGGAAAAAACGAAGAGGCACGGCTCTCACCGTGCCCCCTTTCGCTCCGTCCCGGCTGGGTCGGTCAGCTGTTGCCTTGACCCGCTCCGCTCGACCTTCGTCCACCGCGAGATGCTTCTCCGCCTTTTCTTCCGGCGACCCTTGCCTCTTCACTGGTGAATTCGTGCGCCGTTCCTTTCTGGTGTGCCGCCCGTCCGCCTTTCGCTGCGATAGCGCGCTGTGCCTGCGGGTCCATCGCCGCAAATCCGCGAGGTGTCTTGCGGATATTGCTCGTAACACGAGATTCGTCGCTGCGCCCGCTCATTCCGTCGCTTCCACCTCCGACTCCGTTCCCTCTGCTCCGCTCGTCCATCCTTTCGTCTTGGTTGTTGCGCTCGTCTGCCATTATCGGTCTCCTGCCGCGATATTCGAGTTTAATGACGCCGTCACTGGACGTTGCACCGATTCCGGTGCGCTGGTCGGGCGAAACGGCTGTCTGCCGGATAATTTGATGCGCAAGCGTCAGGCCGTAATTTCAGGGGAAGGTAGAAACCCCGTCGTCGGGTTGCATTGTGGATTTCTTCCCTTCTCGCACGTCTGTGAGCGCTTATGTTAAAACCAATGGCAAAAGAACTCCGAGGTGGTCAGTGAATCCAGTCGAAGCCGAGACGCTATCGAAGATCGAGGTACTCTCCGACCTCGAGCCCCTTGTAGTGGAGTTAATGACCGCGCACGAAGCCAAGCGTGTGCTCTGGTTTCCAGCGGAATTGCTCGAGCCTGCGCCCGGCGAAGATCCCGACAATCATCTGAAGGCCCTCAGGGAGCGGGCGAGGGGGATCAGCGATCCTGCTCGCGTCGCGCTCGCGCTGAACCTCCTCACCGAAGAAGGACTCCCGCACTTTCATCGCCTCCTCGCTGTCTACCTCGGGACGGACAGCATCTGGGCGAAGTGGAACAACCTGTGGACGGCGGAAGAAGATCGGCATGGCGCCATTCTCCACGACTACACGCGCGACGCTGGCGTCTTCGATCCGGTGGTGATCGAGAAAATGCAGTTCGACTACATCAAGGCTGGGTTCGAGCCGGAGTGGGACAAGGATCCGTATCGCGTGTTCGTCTACACGTCGCTCCAGGAGCGGGCGACGCAGGTCTCGCATGCCAACACCGGCAAGTACGCGTCGCAATACGAGCCAACGATCGGGACGGTGCTGGCGAACGTCGCGAAAGAGGAGGCCCGCCACTACACGTTTTATCGCTCGGTGTTCAAGGCTGTCCTCGAGCGCGATCCGAATCAGGGACTGATCGCGGCCGCGAAGATCATGCCCGCGATCGACATGCCGGGCGTGAACATGCCCCATTTCCGCGAGCTCGCCGACGTCGTGCGGCGCGCTGAGATCTACGGTCCGCGCGACTATCTCAGGATCGTCGAGGAGCTGATCAAGTACTGGTCGATCGACACGATGGACGGGTTGAATGATCTGGGGAGGAAAGCGCAGGAGAAGATCATGGGGATTCCCGACCGTCTCGAGCGCATCGCGAAGGTGATGGAGCTGAAGACCAAGCCCAAGAGCTTCGCGTTCGACGTCATCTTCAATCGAGAATTCGCAATGGATTGAGGGCGGACGCTTCCAGATCGTTGCGCGGTCAGTCGGCCGGGGGTCCTGCTAGGCGAGTAACTCGGTCGGGAGCAAAGCAAAAGCGCCGCGTTTCGCGGCGTTTTTGCTTTCCTCCCTCGGTCCCAAACTCGCTACGCAGGACCCCCGGCCTCCTTCCCTGGGCATGGTCTCTGATTTTGCGCTTCACTCTACTGCGGGGCTCGATTGAACGTCCGTCGATAGCTTCGCCGCGCGCCAACTACATCGCGCTTGCAGATGCGGCGCTATGAGCCGGACAGGCCGAGATCGGCCGAGCGAGACTGCATTGCGGCGATGACGAAATTGATGTGCTCGTCCAGATCTACGCCGAGCTCCTGCGCGCCGTTGATCACGTCTTCTCGGCTTACACCGCGCGCGAAGGCCTTGTCCTTCATCTTTTTGCGCACTGACTTCGCATCCACTTCGTGCACGCTCTTGCTCGGGCGCACAAGCGCCGTCGCCGTGATAAGGCCCGTCAGCTCGTCGACCGCGAAGAGTGTCTTCGCCATCTGCGACTCGCGCGGCGTGTTCGTGTAGTGTGCGTGGCCCATGATTGCCTGGAGGATATCCTCCGGATAACCCTTGTCCCTGAGAATCCGCACGCCTTCCGACGGATGCTCCTCCGTCGGGGAGTGCGCGCTGTTGGGAAATCTCTCGTAGTCGAAGTCGTGAATGAGCCCCGTCGTTCCCCAGCGCTCTTCATCCTCACCGAATTTGCCCGCGTAGGCGCGCATCGCTGCTTCGACCGAGAGCATGTGCTTTCGGAGCGACTCGCTGGCGGTGTACTCGTGCATCAGTGAAAGGGTGTCGGACCGAGGGGGAAGTGCGGAGGAATCTGTCATTGCTTTCCTGTGGATTGCCTGGACAACCTCGAGATACAGGTGAAATCTACGAATTCCCGCCCCAAAACAGTCGAGACGCCGCGAATATCAGCATTTCGGCAAGTCTTTCATCAGCACCCGTGCGATGTCGACTCCCAGCTGGAGCGCCAGCAGAGCGCCAAGCATCAGCGAGACGTCTAGCCACGGCCTTTTTCGAGGTGGCAGGGTCCGCGCATAAAGTAAAACGCCGATCACGAGTACCGCGGCCTCGGCGATAAAGTCCGCAATTGGATGATCGTAGAGCTGAAGACCGATCATCGGCCCACCAGGCCACGTCGGCTTGTAGCCGGTGATCCAGTCGAGCAGCATGTGCGACACTATCACCGCGGCAACGATCAGCGCTCCTCTCCAGTCGCGTGTCCCTGCCGCATACGCTGCAAATCCAAGCAACGCGAAGAGCGCAACCGCCGGGATGGAGTGCGAGAGCATCTCCAGAGGATTGAACGCGCCGGCCAGGCACAGACCGGTGTCCACCCAGTCGGGCGTGTACGTCGCTACCAGGAGAACGAGCAGGCCGATGCTCCTGCGCACGCGCTTCGCGCCGAGGGCGGCACCCACGTGTCCTATGTACATCTATTGGCGGTTGCGGCTCGAGCGGCAGGCGCGGAGATCGATCAGAAGCGGTGTCAGTGTCGCGATCAGGAGTGCCCCAACGAGGCGCAGTCCGGAAAGCAAGCGATTGATCGGGATAGCGT
>DATCPG010000328.1:0-5549 GCA_036570225.1 Gemmatimonadaceae bacterium
AATCACAAGTGGTAGTTGGAGTGGACAATTCGGTCGCGGACGGGAACAACGCGAGAGCGTGGACCCGGTCGGCAACGGGGACGGGCTGGGTCATCCACGTTCTTCGCAACGAGTCGGGCTTCACGGGTGGATACACCGAAGCGGATGACATCAATAACGACGGCATCATCGTCGGGATGGCGGCTCCTGCCGGTGGCAGCACATACGCCGTCAAGTGGGTTCCGTCACTGACAACTCCAGGCGAATGGGACCCGGCTGTCCCGCTCGATGACGTTGCTGCCGCAAATCCCGGTGGTGCGAGCGCGATTCTCGGCCAGGACATCGTGGGCACGGTTTTGAGATGCTTCCCGTGCAGCAGGCCTACCCGAGATCCGCGTGACTGGTCACTGACAGCCGGTCAGGGCATCGGCTCGTTGGGAGCCGCAGATGCGTGGGCCGAGGGTTTGAACGCTGAGCGATCGATCGTTGGTTCTTTTTTGTATCGGGGAGTTCACGCCTTTGTCTGGACTCTGGCTAATCGGACCATTCGTGATCTCGGTGCTCCGAATGGTTATCAGAGCGCAAGCGCCCACGACATCAATAGCCCGAAAGGTGCGCGCACCGCGAGCCAGGCTGTCGGTGATGCAACTGGTCGGAATGGGAACCAAACGGCCGTGCTCTGGACGGTGCCATAGGAGAACAGCTCATGCGAATGTTGCCGACTATACTCATCGCGACTACGCTCACTCTCTGCTCCTGTGGTGGGTCGGGTACAACCGCTCCTGGTGGACAATCCCACTCGGCTTCGCTTTCGATAGCGCTAACTCCCAAGTAGCACTGAATGATCTAGTATCCGGCTTCAGTGATAGCTGTGATCCGAACGTGACCGTGACCACCGGCGGTACTATCACTTGCGTCAGCAGCGACGAGGCTGAAGACGATCCGGGCGGCAGCGATGGCAACACTCTCAATGACATAGAAATCGCCGGTGAAACGACGCTGCGTCTCCGAGCGGAACGCGATGACGCGCTCAATGGTCGAGTTTACACAATTAAATTCACGGTCGTGGATGTTTTCGCTAACGCAGCGAGCGCCACAGCCACTGTGACAGTGCCGCTGATGAAAGATAGTCCGGCAGTACTGGGACCAGGTCCAGGCTATACGCTACCTGGCTCTTGCCAGATTTGAAGAGTCGTGGCGGTCTTATTCGACGATTAACGCCGTACGAATCCTGGCAATTGTCCGTTCAATAGGAGGACCGCCGTCGTCGTTGGGTCTTTCACCGTGTAGAGGGAGTTTATGAAAACACACTGGGCTGTCCCACCACTGAGCGCAGGGAACTCGCTCGCATTTCTCGCGGCAGCAGTCCTTGTCGCCGCCGCTTGTTCGGAATCGAACATGCCGACCGAAACCAAATTGGGTCCGCAGCCTCGTCTTGCGAGCGTCGTGGAGGGCGGATGTCCGAACTCATTTACGGCCGACGGTATGCTTGGTTCCGACGGACAAGCAGCGGATCGGAACGGCGACGGTATCGCGTGTTACCTTGTAGAAAACGACGTCATCGTTAGCTGGACAGACAATAATGTGCCCTTGAGCCAGATCGGAGGGTGTCCGAACGGCTTCACGTTAACCTATGCGAAAAACATGGATCCGAAATACGCCGACGTCGACCATAATGGTGATGGTTTCGCGTGCTCCAGGATCACGGGTAACGGCAGCACGCTACTCATCGACAACAACGATCGCGCTTCGGGATGATGTAGCGCCGGCGGGTGTGGCGACCGTTTCCTCCACAGTTTACGTGAAGAAGTGCACAGCATGCTCCCAACCGTTAGCTTAGCCTCGGCGAAGAATTTTCCTCCGCCGAGGCTGAGTCGCGATGGAAAGGAAGAGACACCACTGGATAGTCCGCGTCACCCACTGGGTGAACGTCGTAGCCATTGTCATCATGGTCGGCAGCGGCCTGCGCATCTTCAACGCCTATCCAGCTTTCGCCAGACGCGGCGAGATTTTTTGCTGCTATCCGTTCGAGCACAAACCCATTCCCGCCTGGCTCACCTTCGGAAGCTGGCTCGGCGGCGCGAGGAACTGGCACTTCGCGATGATGTGGGTGCTCGTCGTCAACGGGCTCATCTACCTCGCCTTCGTGTATCTGCACGGAGAATGGAGAGACCTCGTTCCCCGCAAGGGCGACATCCGCGACAGCTGGCAGATGGTCAAGTTCTACGCATTCAAGCGGAAGGATCATCCGCACCAGGGAAAACACAACGCGCTCCAGAAGTCGGCGTATTTTCTCCTGCCATTCGCGGGTGCGCTCGCAGTCATTAGCGGAATCGCGATCTGGAAACCCGTCCAGCTGTCGTGGCTCACGAATCTTCTGGGCGGATACGTGTGGGCGCGCTACTGGCATTTCCTGGCGATGCTCGTGATCGTGATTCTCAGCGTGATACACGTCTTCATGGTATTCGCCGTGGACCCGTACTCGATTCCATCGATGATCACCGGCAACTACGACGAAAAGAATTCTCCGGAAGCGAGGAACGCACGCCCGTTTTATCACCTCTTTCCGCGTCGCCAGACGCAGGCGCCGCCACCAGAGGTGACATGAAGATCGATCCGAATGGATTTGTCACGATCGGTGGAATTGACCGGCGAGAGTTTCTCGCCTTGGGCGGAATCGCGTCGGCCGCATTTCTGGCGGCGTGCAACTCGCGCGGGCCAAAAGCCGCCACAAAGCTTCTCAAGTACGCGGAGCGAAAGAACCGTGTCGTCGAGCGGGCACTGTTCCGTCACACTTCCATGGATGCGGTAAAGCCCGGCGCCTACGATGCGGGGAGCAAGCTGCCCAGCTACTTCATCTCTCGCACAGTTCCGGTTTGGGACGAAAGCGCGAGAGGCAAGTGGGCTCTCGAGGTGAGCGGTTTCGTCGACAACCCGCTGCGACTAAGCCTCGAAGATCTGCAGCGGCTGCCGCAGGTGTCCAATCGCGTCAACCACTATTGCGTCGAGGGATGGACGGCCGTCGAAACGTGGACTGGCTGCCGCTTCAGCGATCTCGCCACGCTGGCGCGCGTTTCACCCGACGCGCACTACGTCGATTTCCAGTCGTTCGACGACGACTACCACGAGAGCTGGGATCTGGAGAGCGCGATGCACAAGCAAACGGTCGTCGCGTACGGTCTCGACGGAAAAATGCTGGAGCCGGCGCATGGCGCCCCCGCGCGCGTGTACTCGCCAGTCAAGCTCGGCTACAAGAACACCAAATACCTGACGAAGATCGTGTTCATGCCGAAGATGAACGGCGGGTACTGGAGCGATATGGGCTACGAATGGTACGGAGGAACCTAGGGCTTACCGGATCCGCGTTTTTGGAGGGGTCTGGTTCAGACGCGAGTTGGTGTCGCCCTGGCCTCGACGCGCGGCGCCTCGAAAGAGGAGGACCTCTTTCAGGTACTGCCGATTCATGATCGCCCCAATGATCAGGAGTGAGCTGCCAGCCAGGACGCTGATCGTGGCCCAGCGCCACGTGTCGCGTCCTATCAGCGCCGCCGCCATGCAGATGGTTCCCAATGCGACCAGCGTCTGGCCAGCCTTGTGGGGCACGGCGCGCGTGCGACGCCGGCGCTCCCGAAGCGGGGCGACACCGCCAGTTTGCCAGGCGTCGAGCAGTATGGTGAGTCCTATCAACGCCACCAGGACTCCGAGCAGTATCGGTAGCTGTTCCAGCCTCATGGGTGGGTAGAATGCAAGAAGGGGGCGCGGTTCCCGGCGCTCAGGCGCCGCTTCAGCCCGCGGCTGTTATTTTGAGACGATGAAAAGTCAGCTCGAGCGCGTCCGCTCCACGACTATCCTCGCCGTCCGTCGCGACGGCCAGGTCGCGCTCGGCGGCGACGGGCAAGTCACCGTCGGCCAGACAGTCATGAAGTCGAATGCCCAGAAAGTCCGCACACTTCGCGGCGGCAAGCTGCTCGCGGGATTCGCGGGCGCGGCCGCGGATGCTTTTACGCTCTTCGAGAAATTCGAGGAGAAGCTCGAGAAATATCCGAGCAACCTTCCGCGCGCCGCCGTGGAGCTGGCTAAAGACTGGCGAAGCGACCGCGTGTTGAGACGCCTGGAAGCGCTCCTCGCCGTCACGGACCGTGATCACGGATTCATCATCTCCGGAACTGGTGACATCATCGAGCCAGACGATGGAATTCTCGCCATAGGCTCCGGTGGGACCTACGCGCTTTCCGCGGCGCGAGCTCTGCTCGAGAACACCGAGCTTCCGGCGCGCGACATCGTGCGCAAGGGTCTCGAGATCGCCGCGGAGATCTGCGTCTACACCAACGCGAACATTACGGTTCTAGAGCCGAGCTGATGTCATCGCCACGTACGCAGCAGGCACTGGAGCGACTGGCCGGACTGACGCCCAAACAAATCGTCGAGGAGCTGGATCGCTACATCGTCGGCCAGGCGGATGCGAAAAAAGCAGTGGCGATCGCTCTCAGGAATCGCTGGCGCCGGCAGCGTGCTCCCGAATCGATTCGCGAGGAGATCTCGCCCAACAACATCATCCTCGTCGGACCTACGGGCGTTGGCAAAACCGAGATCGCACGCCGGCTGGCCCGTCTCGCCGGCGCGCCGTTCGTGAAGGTCGAGGCGTCGAAGTTCACTGAAGTCGGCTACGTCGGGCGCGATGTCGAGTCGATGGTGCGCGATCTGGTTGAAAGCGCGATCAACATGGTCCGCGCGGAGCGTGAAGGCGAAGTGCAGGAGATTGCGAAACAGAAAGTGGAGGAGCGACTTCTCGACCTTCTGCTACCCGTGCCGCCTGACATCAAGCAGGCTGCTCCCACGCCGTCGGCGGCAGCCGGGGGTGCGCACCTATTCGTCGTGTCACCCGGCGGCTCAGTGTCAACAGAGAACGACGCCTCCGAGGTTCGGTACAAACGCACGCGGGACAAGCTCAGACAGCTGCTAGTCGACGGCCAGATGGATGACCGCGAGATCGAAATCGAAGTGACACAGCAGGCTCCCGTGATGTTCGACATGATGGTGCCACAGGGCGCGCCGGAGGGGATGGACAACATCTCCGAGATGCTTCAGGACATGCTGCCGAAGCGCAAAAAGCGCAGGACAGTCAAAGTCTCAGAGGCGCGTCGGATCCTTCTGGGCGAAGAGCTGGAAAAGCTCATCAACAAGGAAGACGTCACTGCGGACGCGCTGGAGCGAGTGCAGACGATGGGGATCATCTTCCTCGACGAGATCGACAAAATTGCCGGGCAACGCGGCGCGAACATGGGCGGGCCGGACGTCTCGCGCGAGGGAGTCCAGCGCGATCTGCTGCCGATCGTCGAAGGCTCGAACGTGCAGACCAAGCACGGCATGGTGAAGACGGATCACGTTCTGTTCGTCGCGGCCGGAGCGTTCCACGTCGCGAAGCCAAGCGATCTCATTCCCGAGCTGCAGGGGCGGTTCCCGATTCGCGTGGAGCTTCAGTCACTCACGGAAGCGGATTTCGTCCGCATCATGACGGAGCCGGAGAACGCGCTCACATAGCAGTACTCAGCGCTTGTCCAGGCAGAAGG
>DATCPG010000329.1:0-16061 GCA_036570225.1 Gemmatimonadaceae bacterium
GGCAGGCGCACGCGACCCACACACGCCGATCTTCGATCAGGCAGGAACGCTCTGGTTCACCGTGCAAGGCGCGAACATGGTGGGACGGCTCGATCCGAAGACGGGCGAGGTGAAAGTTGTCACCTCACCGACGCCGCGATCCAATCCGTACGGGATGGTGGTGACGACGAAGGGCGTTCCGTTCTTCGTCGAGTTTGGCTCGAACAAAATCGCGAGCATCGATCCTACGACGATGGCCATTCACGAGTATCTGCTACCGAACGCGGACACTCGCCCGCGGCGTGTCGCGATCGACAAAGACGACATCATTTGGTACTCAGACTACTCGCGTGGGTATCTCGGCCGGTTGGATCCGAAGACTGGCGCGACGGCGGAATGGCCGTCACCGAGTGGACCGAAATCGCAGCCATACGCAATCACGAACTCGAAGGGCGTGATCTGGTACGTCGAGTCCGCGACCAAACCGAACGCCCTCGTGCGATTCGATCCGCAGACGAAAGTCTTTCAGACCTGGAAGATTCCCGGCGGCGGCGGAGTCGTGCGCAACATGATGCCTACCACCGATGGGAACCTGGTGCTCGCGGAGAGTGGACTGAACATGGTCGCGCTCGTGGAGATCCTTCGATAGGACGACCCCTTCGGTATTCCATCAACGTCACATTGGACGGGTGCTGCGATCATCGTGAAGGGATCGCGGACGAAGAGTTGCACCGCCACGCGGCCGAGAACATCGCCCAGGCCGATGCCCTACTCTTCGGCCGGGTGACCTACGAAATGATGGAGGCAGCATGGCGGCTTTCGACGCGGACGGTGACTATGCCTGATTGGATGGAGCCCTTCGCCCGAACGATCGACGCGGCAAAGAAGTACGTGGTGTCGAGCACCCTGGACCGGGTCGATTGGAACGCGGAGCTCGTGCGCGGCGATCTGGCGAAGGCCGTTCAGGAGCTCAAGCGGGAACCGGGTAAGGGACTGTTCACGGGAGGCGTGAAGCTCCCGCTGGCGCTGGCGGAGCTGGGATTGATCGATGAGTACGAGTTCGTGGTGCACCCCAGGCTAGCAGGCCATGGGCCGACGTTGTTCGCGGGGCTATCGAAGCGTGTCGACTTGAAGCTGGTGAGCCGGCTGGAGTTCGGCTCGGGAGCCGTGGCAATGCGGTATGAGCCGAGAAGGTAGCAATCCCTTGTAGCCAAATCACACACGAGGCGCTTTGACGCGCCGTATCACGGGAAACGCGATGAACACACGGCTCATATACTCGACCATTGTGATGCTCGGCTCGACTGCCGCTCCTGTATCGCACGAGGTCGCGGCGCCCCCGCGCGTATTAGCGTCGCGGGCCGCGACGCCACCGTGCGGTCCCCGCGTTGACATCAAGAACACAGCAGGAGACTCGCGCTGTTTCGAGCTCCGCACGTACACGGTGCGAGAAGGCAGCTCGGCCGACGTGCTGCACGCCCGTTTTCGTGAACATACGATCGCGCTGTTCCAAAAGCACGGAATGACCGTCATCGGATTCTGGCAGCCCGTCGCCAGGCTCGATCAACTAGTGTACATACTCGCCTACCGCGATGCGGCTGCCAGGGATTCGGCATGGGCGGCGTTTAGCGCGGATCCGGAGTGGGTGAAAACGCGCACGGATATGCAGGTGAACGTGGATGTCGATAACACCTTCATGGTGGCGACCAACTATAGCCCTCTGAAGTGATCGGCGCAGCTCTGATGTGGCTTCGTCGCACTGGTCGTAGTGTGCTTGCAGTCGAATCACGGCGTTAAGTGGATGCTAATGGTGATGGAGGAATCAAAATGAGACGTCACGCACTATATGGTTTTGGCTTCGCATTGCTGGCGTGCGCGCAAAATGTGCGCGTAGCATCACCGGCGTCCCGGCCTCTCACATCTGTCCAGCTTTATCTCTTCAATCGGTCCGGTCAAACTGCGGATCTAAAGATCGCGCTCGATGACTCCGTGCTCTACTATGCCCAGGTTCGGACTGCCGTGACCCCTTCGGAGATCTCCGGTGGCCGCCTGGTTCAGCGCGCACCAGGTAAGTATCGGGTCATTTTAAACGACTTTACGCATGCGCAGCAGATCACGCGCGATGTTCCCGTTGCGGAGTCCGTCGTTTACATAGTCGTCACGACACGCGAAGCCGGGTCCGAGATGAACGTATCTACGACGCGGCCGTTCTGAGATATCGCCACGCATCGATGACTCATCCGCCGGTCCGACCGATAAACGCGATCCCGGAAACAACGTCGACGCAGGATCCGATTCGCACACGCGAGGTCAGTTGGCCGATCATCGCGCTCTTCCTCGTCGTCTCGAGCGGTGTGTTGGTGTTGCTTCCCGTTCTCCGGCGCGCTGCCGCACTGCGTGAAATCTTCGAAGGTCCAATATGGCGCGCGAACGTGTTTGTTTTCGCGGCTCTCCTCCTCATCGCTGTCGTCGGCGTTGTCTTCGGCCTCGGACGCCTGCGACCGGCCGATGTCGGGCTCCGACGGGACAAGCTGGGAGAGGGCATGATCGTGACCGTGGCAGTCTGGTCACTCATGCAACTCGTCGAGGTCGTCGGAGACATTGTAACGACCAGCAAGGTTTCCATTGCTCCATCCTGGATTAGAAACGGTATCGGATCGACTCTCGCGTGGACGGCCGCGATGTTCCTCGGAGCGGCTCTCTATGAGGAAATCGCTTATCGAGGGTTTCTATTCCCTCAGCTCTACCTGAAAATCAGGGGCACGCATCGCGCGCGCTTCTGGATCGCGCTCCTCTTAAGCCAGGTCGTGTTCGCCGCCAGCCATATCCCTGCCCACATTACGCTCCGCAACCTGTCCGGATCCGCTCTGTGGACAACGGTCGTCCTGCAGGGCATCATCGGTGTCTTGCTGGTGCTCTTGTATTTGAGAACCCGGAACCTCTGGATCTCTATCGGCATTCACGGGCTGGCCAATGCTCCTACGCCACTCGTGGCCGGCGCGTCGGGGTTTGAAACATTCCTGATAATCCTCGTCATCGGGTGGCCGTGGATTGCGCGCAGGCCGCAGCATCGACGGCTCGCACGCGTAGAGCCGGCTATCTAAGGAATGTTGTAGCAGACAAGCACCTTGCGGAGGCGGCTTAGCCGCGATCGTTGTGGGAGCTGGATTCCTTGCCATCGAACACGTGACGATCGACGACGTGGAAGGCTGGCACTAAACCGTTCTTCCGCTTAGGCTGTCTAAATTGTGGTCCGCACTCTTACAAGTAGAGTCAGTGTAGCACTGCCGACTTACGTAGACGGTCGAATGACATGTGTTCTTAGCGGAAGGCGTCGCGCGCAGCAGAGGTGTCAGATCGCAGCGGCGTTGGGATTGATTCTGCTTCTTGGTCTCACCTCGGCAACCTGGGCGCAATCACCCTCCGACTCCGCGAAGCGCGCCGCGACCGACGCTGGCGAGATCCGCGGCCGCATCGTTGCGATCGGGAGCGGGCAAGGTATCGCGACTGGCTCGATCAGCGTTCGCCGCGCGACGGATACGAGCTTCGTCATGGGGGCAGCGCCCAGCCCCGACGGCTCTTTTCACGTGACCGGCCTGGGGCCAGGCCGGTACGCCGTCCGCATTCGGGCGCTGGGCTTCGCGCCACTCGTGCGATCCGATGTGACTATCTCGCGCGAACATCCGCTTGCCGACCTCGGCACCCTCACGATGTCAGAGTTCGCGGTCAAGCTCGAGAGTCAGGTCGTAACGGGCGAACGTCAGGACGTGGCACTTTCACCCGATCGGAATAGCTACAGCACGAAAAACATGACCACCGCGAGCGGTGGAACCGCGGTCGATGTGCTGCGCAACGTTCCATCCGTCGAGGTCGACGGCAACAACAACGTGACGCTCCGTGGTAACACCAACGTCGTCGTCCAGATCAACGGCCGATCATCACCCCTCACCGGTGAACAGCTCGCTCAATTCCTGACGCAGATTCCGGCGAGCACGGTATCGCGCGTCGAAGTGGCGACGAATCCGTCCGCCAAGAACGATCCCGAGGGCACCGCGGGAATCATCAACATTGTCCTCAACCAGCAAGCCGATATCGGGCTGAGTGGCGGGCTCAACGCCAGTACCGGTACTACACGACAAGCGAACATCTCGGGCAACATTGGTCGCCAATCGGGACCGCTCACGCTCTATCTCTCCGCAAGCTTGTACCGCGACCACCGCGCCATCAGCGGGTCGTCGGATCGGACGAATCTTGCAATTCCGATCCCGGCTTTTGTCGAGTCACACTCCGATGGACGCGCGCAGCCGCGCTTCCAGAACATGACGTTTCGTTCCGAATACAAGCTGACCGAAAACGACGCGCTCTCCGCCGACGCAATGCTTTCCGGAGGTCGATTCGGCCGCCAAAGCACCGCTTTCTACAGCGATCTGGACGCAACGCGCGAGGTGATCGGGCTGTTCAATCAATTCAACGATCAGGTCTGGCGGGACCTGTCACAGGACTTCACAGTGGGATACCATCGCACCGCGGGCCCATCGGTAACCATACTCTCGACTGAGCTACGCTACTCGAACAACACTGATTCGAGCGACAACAATCTCTTCGGAGTGCTGATAAAGCCGGACACATCCACCGGACCGCAGATGCCGCCGCGCGAGCGGGATGGATCTCTCGAGCGAATGCCAGCGTGGAACCTCCAGACCGACTACACGCACCCCTTCGGGAGCGGTACAAAGCTGGAGACTGGATTCAAGGGAACGATGCGGTCGAACGCTGACAACTCCACTGTGGCGTTTCTCAATCCAGCGACCGGAGTGTACACCGATGATGTGAGTCGCGCGAATACGTTCGACTACCACGAGCGGATCGCCGCGGTCTATGGCGTGCTGTCACAACAAGTGGGCAAACTCCAGACGCAGGGCGGACTACGGCTCGAGGAAGCGGCGACCCGATTCACGCTGCCGACCGTCGGTCAGTCGTACGACAATCGTTATTCGAGTGCGTTCCCGAGCGCGATACTCTCGTACAATTTCACCGACATGCGGCAGGTGAAACTGAGCTACTCGCGACGGATAAGTCGTCCGAATCCCTGGCAGCTGAGCCCGATCGTGAATCACTACGACGCGCGCCACGAGTTCCACGGCAATCCATCGCTTCGGCCGGAGTACACCGACGCGCTCGAGCTCGGATTCCAGGACACGCGCTCGTGGGGATCGGTGCAGATCAATCCATATCTGCGGAAAACCGCGCACGCCGTCCGCTACATCCAGACTTTCGATTCCACCGGTCTCTCAGTCGCCACTTTTGATAACGTGGCGAGCACGCTGGTGACGGGTTCCGACTTCAACGTGACCTACCGCCGCTCGCCCCTTACAATCTTTGGCGGCGGCAGCATCTATCACTACAGCAGTGATGCGTCAAATCTGGCCGGCAATCTCTCAGCGCATTCCGTCGTCTGGAGCACCCGCGCCAACGCGACGTTGAAGTTGTCCCCCGTGACTGACCTGCAGGCCTTCGCCAACTATCGCGCGCCTTCGGCCACAGAAGGCGGGTCACAGTCGGCGTTCGTCTATATGAACTTCGCACTCCGCCACAAGCTTTGGGGCGACAAAGGCAGTGTCACGCTCCGGCTCGCGGATCCGTTCAATCTGATGTCATGGGGCTACCGAACGGCGGATGGACGAGTCATCGAGTTCGACCAGCAGCACTTCGGGCAGCGAGGGCTATTCGTCTCGATCTCCCGAACCTTCGGCCAACAGCTCAAGCTCCGGCCGCAGCAGCAGGACACTGAACCTCAAGGGGCCCCGCAACCAGGGCCGCCGTAGGCTGGAGCTCCAACGCGTACGAAAGTACACAGGTCGTAATCGACTGCTAAGGGAGATTTGTAATGGCCCGAACTACACTCGAAGTGCTCGTTCTTGCCTTGGCTGGGTTTGCCTTGATGATGTCGCTGGTCTCGAGAAGGTTGAATCCTTCACCAGAGGGGAAACGCTCCTCTCTGGCCGGCATCCTGGTGGCGCTGGCAATTATCATCGGTGTGGCTCCGCCTTTTTTTCTACCCACGCTGGTCTGGATTCGCACACCGGCGTCCGCTGTCAGCATCGCCTTGAGTCTGGCAACCGTCGCGATAGTCATTCAGAGTTCCCGCGCACGGAGATCCTGACAAGCACGTTTTCGGATGCGGCTTCGCCGCAATGGTGATAGTGTGCTTGCGGCTGAACTAAGGCGTTCGGCAGCCATCTGGCCGCTCATCAAAGGTTCATCATATGCCCAAGCTCAATCGCGGCGGCTGGAAGACGTGTAGTCGCGGCCACAAGTACCGCGGCGCCGGTCCGTGCCCGGTCTGCCATCCAGGCGCCAAGAAAAAGCGCGCCGCGAAGCGCTCCTCCCGGGCTTAGGCGGCAAAGCACCGCCTCGCGGCCGGCCTCGCGGCGACCGCCGAATCAAATTGGGAGATGGGTAGCGACAGGTGCGCCCTCATATCCTATATTAGCCCCTCCCTGATTCTACCTTTTCTTCCCACCGACATAAACGATGAACCGACTCGCCAGACCGGCGTCCTTACGTTCGGTCCTCCCCTCGGACCTCAAAGGAGCTCACAGGAGGATTGAGATGACGTTCCTGCGTACCTCACTGCTCACATTCGCGCTCGCCCTGCTCGGACTGCCCGCCTCGGCTGGCGCCCAGGCATTCGGGCTCAACGAGATCGGTTCGTGCGCGGTTGCCCGCGGATTCGCCACGACCGCTGTCCCCTGCGACGATGCGTCGAGCATCT
Source organism: Gemmatimonadaceae bacterium (assembly GCA_036570225.1). Taxonomy (GTDB): domain Bacteria; phylum Gemmatimonadota; class Gemmatimonadetes; order Gemmatimonadales; family Gemmatimonadaceae; genus UBA4720. The sequence goes on from DATCPG010000329.1 coordinate 6,755, forward strand.
TCTGGAATCCAGGCGCGCTGCCCAAAACCACCGGATTCTCCTTCTACGGTGGCGCCGCGATCATCAAGATCAACGGCGACTTCACCCGCGACACCAGCTTCGCGAATTACAAGGCTGACGTTCCGAGCTCCGTCGTCCCGCACATCTTCCTGAACTATCGCGGCGCCGGAAGGCTCGCGTTCGGGATCGGCGCCTATGTTCCCTATGGGTTGACGTCGCAGTGGACTGACAGCTTCCCCGGCCGCTTCTCCGCAAAGAAGGCATCGCTGCAAACGATCTACGTCCAGCCGAACATCGCGTTCCAGCTGAACGACAACTGGTCCATAGGCGGTGGTCCCATCTATGGTCACTCGTCAGTCGAGCTGATTCAGGCCATCGACCTCGCTCCAATCCCGACGTCAGCAGGTGGCCCCACCTTCGGTCAGCTCGGTATCGCCGCGCGGACAGAGTTCGCCCAGGTGCGCCTCAAGGGATCAAGCAGCGCCTTCGGGGTAACACTTGGAGTGCATGGCAAACTCAATCCGTCGTGGGAGATGGGCGCGCGCTTCCTCTCGCAGCTCACCTTCAAGTACGACAACGCCGACGCGACTTTCGAGCAAGTTCCCACCGGGCTGTATCTTGCCCCGCAAAACCCCTTCAATCTGCCAGCGGGTACACCGGTCGACGCTCTGGTCGCCAGTCAGTTTGCCTCGGGCGGAGCGCTCACCGCGCAGAAGGCCAGCACCAAGATTCGCCACCCGTCGCAGGTCCAGGTCGGGTTCGCGTACACAGGTCTCGAGCGGACAACTGTGAGCCTCGACTACGCCTACGTTGGCTGGAGATCGTTCCAGAAGCTGCCGGTGACCTTCGCGGGCAGCGCACCATCGAAGGTGATCCAGGAGGACTACAACAACACCTCCTCGATTCGCTTCGGAATCGAGCGTCGCACGATGAGCGGGTTGGCTCTGCGCGGCGGTCTCGCCGCGGCAGCGTCCGCTTCGCCTGACGAGACAGTCACGCCGCTTCTTCCCGAGATGGACCGCGGTTACGCCATGCTCGGCGCCGGTATCCCGGTGATGGGACGCTTCGCACTCGACGCTGCGTACGCGCATATCTTTACTTCCGGCCGCCGCGGACGCATCGACGAGCGCGCCACAGGAACGAGTTCCGCGCAGGCCCTCGCCCTCAACAGCGGCTTCTACACCTTGAGTGCGAACATCTTTTCGCTCAGCCTGAAAGCCACCTTTTAGCCCACGCCCGGAGAATCACTGATGTATAAAATGACTACTCTCACCCGCGTGGCGGCCGTCGGCGCCGTCATGACGCTTGCAGCTTGCAGCTCCGATAAGAAGATCCTCGGCCCCACGAATCTCGCCTCGGACCTCTTCAAGAGCTATGTCGCCATGGGGAACAGCATTACCGCCGGCTACCAGAGCGGTGGTATCAACGACGCCACCCAGAGACAGAGCTACGCGTTCCTGCTCGCGGGACAAATGCACACGCAGTACCACTACGCGTCGCTTGCCGCTCCCGGCTGCCCGGCACCAATCATCAACTTCAACACGCAGGCGCGTCCCACAGGCGCTCCGCCGTGCGCCCTTCGCTCAACCAGCTCGATAACCGACATCCTGAACAACGTCGCCGTGCCTGGCGCGAGCTCGTACGATCCTACGGCCACCAATGGAACGCCGTTCTCGAATGCGCTGACCACTTTTATCCTCGGCGGAAAGACGCAGGTCGAGCGGGCGCTGGATGCGCAGCCGACGTTCGTCACGATCGGAATTGTCGGCAATGACTACCTGAGCTTCGCGGTTCAGGATGGGCGCACCGCGGCACTGGCCAACATCACACCGGTGGCCACCTTCTCCGCCAACTACGACAAGACGATCGCTCAACTCCTCGCCGGCGCACCCGATGTCAAAGGCGTGATCATGGGCAACGTTCTGCCGACGAACCCCCCGATCATGTTCGCGGCGGCCGCGATGTCGAATGCGGGTTTCAAAGCCCTGTTTGACGCGCAAGCTGGTACGACCACCACGCTCGATCCGAGCTGCACCGCCGGTGGCGCCGGCGCGACTTCCCTGATCAATACATTCCTGGCGCACCAGATCCGCGCTGGCGCCCATCCGCCGATTGTCGCCTGCGTACCAGGTGGCGCGAGCGGCGCGTTGCCCGCGCCCATTGGTGATATCCTCATTCTGGATCCGAGCGAGCAGACGACGATCAACGCGATCGTCAACGGATACAATGCGTACCTTCAGGCCAAGGCGAGCAGCATCGGGTGGGCGTATTACGATCCGAATACGCTACTTACCGCGCAGAAGGCACTGGGGACGCTGATCCGTGCGACGCCAAATTACGCGAGCGCCACTCAGCCATTCGGGACGGGCATGTCGCTCGATGGCGTGCATCCAGCGCTGGGCGTCCATCGCCTGCTCGCCAACGATCTCATTGCCGTGATCAACGCCAAGTACGGCACTTCTCTCGCTCCAGTTCCCTAAATAACAGAAGGGTCTTACTGACTCGCTTCTGTCAGCTGAAACGAGAAATCCCCGGGCGCTGCGTTGAAGATCGACGCGGCAGCCCGGGGATTTTGTTTCGTCGTTCGTCGAGAGGCAATCAGGACAGATTGTGGATCGCAAAAGCGGCAAGAGTTGCTATTCCCACGAAAAAGCCGCCGAGTCCAGCGGTTATGGGCAGCCACGACACCCACCGAGTTGGCATCTGCTTGTGCAGACTGAGCTCGGAATCCGTGTCGAGGACGGCGAGCGCGTACATGACGGCGCAGCCGACGACGGAAACAGCAAACCCGCTCAGCGATATGTTCACCAGGTCCTGCCATTCCGGGTTTGGAAACACCTTTACCAGGAACGTCGCGATCAACACGACCGAGGCGGTACTCAGCGTCGTGAGGTGCTTGTAGAAGTCTCGTTCTGCCCGATAGGATTCGAGCTTACGCTGAAACTGCCGGTCGCTCAGAGGAGCGTCGACGTCAATGAGTAGTTCGATGTTACGCGGCTCGAGACTTCCTAATTCGGTCATTTGGGATCTCTCTAATTTCCTGACGCGGCACTTCACGTCGTAAATGATAGGACTCTCGCGGGTTCCCTCTCGTAACAGATGACTGCTCTCAAAGCACTCGGCGTTGCCGCCCTCTTTTATTCCTGTTCAACCCTTGGAGCGCATTACAGCGAGCCCAGGTTCAGAGTCATAGCGTTCTTCACCGGCAAACAGGATCAGGCACATATAAGCTTTCTGCACGAAGCGGAGCGGTGGTTTCCCGCGACGGCGGCGAAATACAGTTTCAGCTTCGACACCACATCCAATTGGCAGAATCTCAACCCGGTTTTTCTTTCCAGATACCAGGTAGTGGTGTTTCTGGATACGCGTCCTGAAGATCCCGCGCAACGGGCTGCGTTTCAGACGTACATGGAGCACGGCGGAGCGTGGATGGGCTTTCACTTCGCCGGCTTTGCCTTGACGCCTTCAGATTATCCCGCGAACTGGGACTGGTATCAGAACACATTCCTCGGCTCAGGGTCGTATGTCAGCAACACATGGAGACCCGTATCCGCCATTCTGCGCGTCGAGGATCGCAATCATCCGGCGACTCGGCATCTGCCAGCGACATTCAAGTCCTCGCCAAGCGAGTGGTATCGCTGGGAGAAGGATCTCAGACAGAATCCCGACATCGACATCCTGCTCTCCATCGACTCGTCCAGCTTTCCGCTGGGCACCGGGCCAAAACTGCACGAGATCTGGCACAGTGGATACTATCCCGTAGTTTGGACGAACAAGAACTACAGGATGATCTATCTCAACATGGGTCACAACGACATCGACTACGAGCACAAGTTCGATGCGACCAACAAGACGCTGTCGTACACCCTCAACAACCCGATTCAGGATCAGTTGATCATCGATGCCTTGCTGTGGCTGGGTCACGGAGACAAGAAGTCACCACGGTAACTACGGAGGAACTACCATGAGACGCGTCTTACTCGCAGGATTGTTCGCGCTTTTGAGCCCCGGTGTTGTCCAGGCTCAAGATCACCCGTACCGGGTCGTATTCGATCTCACCAGCCGAGACACTCTCGAGCAGAAAGCAGTGCTACGGTGGATCAAAGAGGTGACCACGGCGAACAACACCGCGCAAGTGGAGGTTGTCATGTACGCGAAGGGGTTCGATCTCGTCATGCCGGAGCGGTCCGAGTACATCGCCGAGGTGAAAGAGGCGATGAAGAATCCGAACGTCGCGTTCAGGGTGTGCGCGATTGCGCTAAGGAACAACAACGTCGATAAGAGCCAGCTGCTTGCAGGCGTGCAGACAGTGCCGGACGGGATCTACGAGATCGTTTCGAAGCAGCAGGATAACTGGGGATACATCAAGGTCGTGCACTGATCGGATAACCCTTCCATAGCCATTGGAGCGCTTCCGGAAGGGTCTGCTGTTTCACCGCGCGATCGACGTGCATGGCATTGCGGGCAAACACGAATTGGTAGTGATAGCCCCTGGCGGCGAGAACTCCGGCCATACTCTCGCTGGCGACCACCCAGTCGTGCATGCCGTCGCGCATGATGTTCGGATTCAGAAAATCCTTGTCGCCGACCTCCATCCAGACTCGAATCGGCTTGACCGGACTGTTCGGAATGATGGTCTCGTGAAATCCCCACGCGCCGTGCGGAGTCACGTTGCTGTGCGGCCACTGTTGGTTGATTGCCGTGATCGAATACGCCAGCACGCGGTGATAGAGCTCGGGGTGATACCACGCCATGATGAATGCCGCCGAGCCGCCCGAGCTGCCGCCCATCGTCGCGCGGCCTTCGGGATCCTTCGTCAGCTTCACGTTGTATTGCCGCTCGACCAGCGGCAGCACTTCTGTCTCGACGAACTCCGCGTAGCGCCCCGACATCGTGTCGTACTCGAGGCTTCGCTCGCTACCTTGTGCATCACCGCCGCCGTTGCCGATCGATATCGCAATCATTGGCGGCACACGCTGTTGTGCGATGAGATTGTCCAGCGCCGTGAACAACGATTGATCCGGTCCATCCGCCCCAACTATGAAAGGCGCAGGAGTTCCGGGGACGTATTGCGCTGGCACATATACCGCGACCGTCCGGGTGTAAGGAGCGGGATGGCTCGTCGTCACGATCAGAGTGGCCGGATCGCCTGGGCTGACGGTGCCGAATGTCCCGGAATCTCGAGCGATTCCCGGAAATAGCTTGCTGTCAGAGGAATTCATCGTGAAGGTATGAACCGTTCCACGCGGCACACCTTCGTGTGGGACCGTCTCTGGTGCAGGCGCGTGCGTTGGGCCGATGATGAAGTTGCCGTCAGCGTCGGGCGAAGGAATCTGCCCGTCGGGCAGCTCCGTCGCGGTTACGAATCCCGGCGTATGAGGATCGCGGGTTGGCGGCGTCGGACGCGCTTGCGCCGTCGCCGAACTGGCCGCGACAAACAGGCCGACGCACAGTCGTACTCCTCTGAGGATCATCGATCGATGACTTGGAGTTAACGCGTCCGCTGCGACGGCATGAGCTCGCGCAGCGCAATGACTTCGGCCGTCATCGCCGTCTTGATAGTCGGCTCACGGTCCGGCCAGAACTGCGACGAGTGCAGCGACGGAAGCGGCGCACCTGACTTCATTGCCGCGTCGAACTTCGCCGGCTCGACGGCCCCCACGCGGAGCATCAGTGTGGGGATGCCGGCGAGCTGAAACTCGGAGAAGTCTTCGCTGGCCATCTCCGGTGGCGTGTCCTTCGCTCGGATCGGCCCCATCTCGCGCACCAGCGCACCAGCCACGCGTTGAGTCAGCGCGGAATCGTTCACCAGCGCCGTGGCCGGCGGTCCGTACTCGATCAGCGGCTCGCGCGTCGCACCTCCCGCCGCCGCCTCGGCTTTCACAATTCGCTCGATGCTGCTCAGCAGATGCTTGCGAACGGGAGTCGTAAACGAGCGGACGGTGAGCAGAAGCTTCACATCGTCGGGAATGATGTTGTTCTTCGTTCCGCCGTGGATTGCCCCGACAGTCACGACGGCTGCATCGAACGGCGAGATCTCGCGCGATACGATGGTTTGCAGTGCGAGCACCGTGCGTGCAGCGATGACGACCGGGTCGATCGTAGCATCCGGGCGTGCGCCGTGCCCGCCGCGGCCGAAGATGGTGATAGTCACCGCGTCGGCGTTCGAGAGGATCGGGCCGGCATGGTAGCCAACGATGCCGGATGGCAGGCGCGCGTCGTCGTGCACTGCGAGCGCGTAATCCGGTCGGGGAAATCGCGTCAGCAGGCCATCGGCGATCATCGCTTTGGCGCCCGATACTATCTCTTCGGCCGGCTGACCGATCATCACCAGCGTTCCGCGCCAGGTGGCGCGATTGCTCGCCATGATGCGCGCGGTTCCAACCCAGGCCGCCATGTGCGCGTCGTGCCCGCACGCGTGCATCACGCCAACCTCGTTGCCGGCGTCGTCCTTGGTGCGCACTGTGCTGGCGAACGGCAACCCGGTGTTCTCCGTTACCGGAAGCGCATCCAGCTCGGTTCGCAGCAACACGGTCGGTCCGGCGCCGTTCTTCAGAACTCCGACGACGCCCAGTCGGCCGACTCCGGTGGTGACTTCGTAGCCGAGCTGGCGAAGCTCGGTTGCGAGCTTGGCAGCGGTCTCACTCTCGTGGAACGAGAGCTCGGGATGCCGGTGAAGATCGAGATACAAGGCTTCCGATCCCGGATACGTCGCCTGAACCTCGGCGCTCACGCCGGATCTGGTTTGCGCACCGAGGCTCGATACGAGAAGAAATGCTGCTGCGCACGAGACGCGCGGACGGGCGAACCGAATCATGGACATTGTGCGCTACCTGGTTGGGGCCGGTGCGATTTACTCGCTGACTGAGTCGAAGATGCGCACGGTGGTCCAGAATGCGCCACACTCCTTTCGAAAACGGTCGTGCACGGGATGCGCCTGGTAGGCGTCGTGCGCTGCCTGATCCGCGAAGACGAGTACCAGGGATTTCGAGTAGCCGCGCTCGATCACTGGCCGGTCGGTCGGTGCGGGCACTCCGATGTAGCCGTGCCGAACGCCGTCTATACCGCGCAGGGAGCGCAGGCCCGCGGCAAACCGGTCCCGCTCGGCGGGCGTGAGGTCATCCCGCAGCCAGAAATAGACGGCGTGAACGAACATCGCCCGCCTACATCCCTCGAGCGCGCCGCTGCCGACCAGTCAGCATCGCGGACCAGAGTGCCAGGCCGATCCCGAGGCCGAGGAGAAGTCCTCTGATTCCATCGATGGCGTCCTGGTCGAGATTGCCGGTCAAGGGCAGGAATTTCGGCCACGCCAGCCCCAGCCCGAGGAAGAGGAACCCAATCCTCATCAGAGCCTTCGAATTCTCTATCTGTTTACCGTAAATCATCTTCGCGATCATCACTCATTCTCCAAAAGGTTATTCAGTTGAGAGGTACCACGCCAACAGCGACAGCTTGACCACCGCGATCGTTGCCAGTACGGCGAACAGATCCCAGCTCCACACACCGTTCACGAAATAGCGGTAAAGGCACAATCCGCCCGCTACCCATCCACCGACGATGCTGGCGTAGCTGGTCGAGCGGCGGCGGTGCTCGAGAAAGCGCTCGTCGATGACGATGCCGAGGATTTTCATTTTCTGCTCTCCAGCGTGAAGATCTGTTCGGTGGTGCACTTGAACACACGGGCGAACGTGAGTGCCAGCGGAAGGCTCGGCACGTAGCGCTCGCGCTCGATCGAGTTGATGCTCTGGCGCGAGACTCCGACGGCATCAGCGAGCTCCTGCTGAGTCCAGCCCCGCTTGTCGCGCAGCTCTTTCACTCGGTTTCGAACGTTTGGCGTCATGTCAAGTCAGCTTTCCATGACAAGGATATAAGCCCGCTTGGGTCGTGTCAAGTCTGCTTGTCATCGACCTTTCAAGACCAGACCGAAAAAATTCACTTGCATTTGCGTTTCCAACCCTATACTTCAGCAGTCCATACAGTAGAACCCGAAAAACTTCTGCAGGGGCGGTCTAGTCCGCTCCTGTAGTTTCACGTATACAGGCCGTGGAGCGCGCGTGGGACAGGGCAACTATCTGAAAAACGGAGTCATCGGCGCGTTCGCCCTGATCCTGGCCGGAGCGCGGCTCACTCCCGGCGCAGATTCGCACGGCGCTGGGCTCCTCGGCGCAGCGCCTTTAATGGCCGCTAATCGGCCGGCGACTCCTGTCATCGTGACACCAGGGGACGGTCTTCTGGCCAAGAGCACCGCCGCCGTGCGCGCCCTGGCAGCAGCCGTGCGACCCTTGAGTCATCCGAAAGCGCTCGAGTCGGCGTTCCGCAGCTATTTCGCCTACATGGCGGCGCATCCCGACCAAGTGAAGAAGCCGGTCCTCTACTTCGTCGATTACGGGCTGCCGAGCACAGAGCCGCGCGGATACGTGTTCGACATGAAGACACTGAAGATTCTCGAAGGCCCATTCGCTGTCGCCCACGGCCGCGGATCGTCGCGGACCCAATACGGCGTCCCAACCCGTTTCTCGAACGCTCCTGGAAGTGCCGCGACCTCACTCGGCCTGTATCTCGCGGAGAACGTCTACAACTTTCACGGCCACACCGGCGGTCGGTCGTACAGCTCTATTGGGCTCCGGCTCAAGGGCGTGTCCGAGAATTTCAACGACAACGCGCTTGCGCGGGGTGTCGTGGCGCACGGCGCGCCGTATGTAACGGCGAACAAGGCCGGACGGAGTGAAGGTTGTCCTGCGATGGAACAGGAGCGAGCTCGGCGCGTTCTTCCCGAGCTGGCTGAGGGCGGCATGGTCTTTCTCTTTGCGCCCGACCAGAAGTGGATGACCGATGATCCCTGGGCGCGCAGTACGCAGTAGTCCGCAGTAGTCCGGGGACCTATAGCGATTTCGACAGGCAGACGCTTGTCGTCGCCGAAGCTACGTATTCGCCGTACGCCGGGATCGAAGTGAATCCCGCGCGCCTATAGAGCGCCAGCGCTTCCGGAGACCGTTTGCCCGTCTCCAGAACCAGTCGGTCCAGACCGAGCTTCAGCGCTTCGGCTTCGAGCCGAGCGAGTAGCGCTTTCCCGATGCCTTTACCTCTCAGGTCACGGGCTACGTACATGCGCTTCAGCTCTCCGACGTGCGGGCCCAGCTCGCGCGTGAGCTCGGGATCACGGATGCAGCGGAGCGCGCCGCATCCGATAGGGCGGCCCTCGCAACGGGCGACGACGAAAATGCCGTTGCCAGCCGACACTTCGGCCGGGTCGAGTCGGAAGTGGGTAGTGCCGGGCTCGGGATAGTCCGCGGTGAGCTCTTTATTC
>DATCPG010000330.1:0-22005 GCA_036570225.1 Gemmatimonadaceae bacterium
GAATGCTGAGTACCGGCCTGATAGAGATAGCGCCACACGAGCACGCGACATCCAATGCCTGATTCAGCGCGCACCCTTTTCGCGCCAGCGATTGGCGACGCGGAGCAGACCGCGTTGCTGCTCGACGCCGCCGGCGTGCCTCTCGCCGGCAGCTACATCGACGACCGCGGTCGCGACATTTCCGCGGAGATTGGGCTCGCGCTGAGTGGTGTAGGCCGCGAAGTGTCGCGCTCGATGCGGCTGCTCGCGCTCGGTGCATGGACGGCTGTGGTTGTCGAGACCGATGCCGCAACGATCGCGCTCGCGCCCGCGCCGCGCGACGCACTGGTGCTCCTCGCGTCTGCGTCCACAGTACCACTCGGCCTCGTTCGGCGCGTTCTCACGCGGTCGGTGGCGCTGGCGATCAACTGGATGCAGGGGCGCGCATGAAAGGCGCATTGGCGGAAATCGTGACGACACTCTCGCACCTGCCGGGAGTTGTGGCAGCCATGATCGTGGGCGCGTCCGACGGATTGATTGTCGAGACGAGTCCAATGAAGGGAGCCGCGGCGGGCGGTGCGGATTCGCGCAAGCATACCGCGGCGCTTGCGGCCTATCTTTACTCCAAAGTGACTCGCGCATCGGACGCTGCCCGCCTCGGCACTCCGGCGTTCATGCGTCTCGAGGCCGAGCAGGGACAAATCTGCGTCGTCGGGGCCGCCGACGTCGTACTCGTCACGATCGTCACGTCTGACGCCAACCTGGGACGAGTGAGACTGGATATGATGAAGGCAGCCCGAGGCAATTCATGACCACGCCAACAGTAGCGGAACCGTGGGTGGCAGGACCGCTGACGCGGCTGATGGACGACGCGCGCCTCATATCGGGAGTTCTGCTCTATCCCACGGGCAAAGCGGTCGGCCAGTTCGGTTTTTCAAATGCGGCCGACGTCATGTCAGTCTGCGCGCTCACTTCGGCGATCAATGCGTCCGCGCGTGAGCTCGGACGACAGCTCGATGGCAAGCCGTTCGTGGAGATGCATCACGCGGGCGTGGACCGGCAGGTATTCATGGCGCGCTGCGCGGCGGGTCAGCACGAATTCCTATTCGTCGGCGTGTTCGACCGCGAAAGCTCGTTCGGAGTGGTCGAGATCTATTTCGAGGAGTTCCAGAAGGCGATAGAGAAGCTCACTCCGCAAACAGAAATCCGTGGCAAAGGTCCGTCTGGTGATTTCGAAGGCGAGCTCAATCGCAGTCTCGACGCGCTTTTTGGCCCGCTGAGCAAGTAATGTCAGTCGTCAACTACGGCACTCGCGAAATCACGTGCAAGATCGTGTACTACGGCCCGGGGCGGTCGGGAAAAACGACCAATCTCCAGCACGTCTACTCGCAACTGCCCGGGGAGCGAAAGGGCAAGATGGTCTCGCTGGCGACCGAGACCGACCGCACGCTCTTCTTCGATTTCCTCCCGTTGGATCTCGGCACGATCTCGGGGTTCGCGACGCGCTTCCAGCTGTACACCGTTCCGGGACAAGTCTATTACGCGGCCACGCGAAAGCTCGTGCTGCAGGGCGTGGATGGAGTCGTGTTCGTTGCCGACAGCCAGTCACGGCAGCTCGCGGAGAACATCGAGAGCCTGCAGGACCTGCACGCCAATCTCGCCGACGAAGGGCTCGATCCACGGACGATTCCACTCGTGATGCAGTACAACAAGCGTGACCTGCCGGCCGCGGAGATCAGCACGATCCAGGAGCTGGACGAGACGCTCAATTTCCGCGCGCTGCCCTATTTCGCGGCCAGCGCGATAAACGGCGGCGGAGTCTTCGAGACTCTGCGGAGCATCGCATCGATGGTGCTTGGCCGGCTCAGCGCTCCCGCCGCGAAAGGATCCTGAGCGTGGCCACCGGCGTCAAGAAAGGAGCGGAGGACGACAGCGGCGAGTTCGCGGAGTTCATGGCCGACATCAGCCATGAGATCGCGAAGCGCGTCGAATCGCTCGACCCGACGCCAAAGAGCAATCCTGCCCAGAAGAAGCAGGCGACGCCCGTTCCCGACGCCGGGGTCATACGCGAGTGGGATAACGTCGCCGACAGAATGATCGAGGAGATGGGCTGATGGCTATCAAAGGCAGCCTGAAGGAAGCGAGCCTCCCGGACGTTCTTCAGCTCCTCTCGATGGGAAAGAAGAGCGGCTGCCTCGGTCTCTCGTTCCACGACAGTTTCGGCTCGATCTATTTCGACGCCGGGCGCATCTGTCACGCGGCGATCGTCAACCGTCCGCTCGATACCGAGAACGCAGTCTACACTCTTTTCACCTGGACGAGCGGCACGTTCAACTTCGAGCCAGGCGTTGAGCCGGAAGACGGGGCTGAGCGCGTTTCGGTGGACCCGCAGTCGTTGCTGCTCGAGGGAGCGCGGCGTGTCGACGAGTGGTCGCTGATCGAAAAGAAAATACCGAGCTTCGATGTCGTCTACAGCATCGACCGTCCACGCCTGACCCGGAACCGGGATACGCTTTCTCCCGAGCAGGAAGCGCTGCTTCCGCTTCTCGACGGCCATCGCGACATCAACGCGCTGATCCGGGATTCAGGCCTCAGTGAGTTCGACGTGGGGAAGGCGCTCTACGGACTTCTCAACGCCTCGTTTCTGCTACCGGTGGGCCGCAAGAGAACGACGCCGACGCTTCCCCGCAACGCAAGTCCGCTCGAGCGCAGAGAGCTCGCCAGCGCCCTGTACAGAGCTGGAATGCACGACGAAGCGGAGAGAGAGTTCCGCGCGCTCGTCGAGGAAGCGACCGACCCGGTTGCGTCTTTTCATCTCGGATTGATCGCGCTTCGCAAGAAGGAATGGGCGAGCGCGGTCAACGCGTTCATGACATCGGCGCCGAACGCGCCAAGCAAAACGGCTTTGCTGCACAACCTCGCACTGGCGTATGAACAGCTCGGCCAGCTCGAGAAAGCCAAGCTGGTGATCGACCGCGCGATTTCTGCCGGCGGGAATTCGGAGCCGCTGATCCAGCTGCAATCCGCGATCATCTCCGCGCGGCTCGGAGATCTGCAGTCCGCCAAGGTGGCGCTCAGCGAAGCGCGCAGTTTGTGGAGCTCGAGCCAGCCGCCGCCGGTCTGGTTTCACTACGCAGCGCAAGTTGCCGCGATGACGGACGACCCGGATCGGGAGATCCTGCTTCTGGCCGCCGCCGCGGAGACACACCCGCAATCGCCGGTGCTCCTGAACAATTTGGCCGCCGGATATCTGAAGCGGGGCGAATTCGCGCACGCGCGCGACGTCGCGGAAAAGGGGATAACCATCGCGCCGGAGCTGCCTCAGCTGCGGCGCAACCTGTCCGCCGCCCTCGAAGGACTCTCACGCACCGAAAAAGACGCTGCACAACCGACAAAGCCTTCCTGACAGCCACTACCGAGTTACTCCAGGGCGATGAGGCCGAATTTCGAGCGCTGATGGAGAAGATCACGCGCGACAGCGGCTTTCAATGCACCAGCTACAAGGATAAATGTCTGCGCCGCCGGATTGCGGTTCGCATCCGCGCGCGGGGCGCGTCCGGCTGCGCCGAATATTCGGAGATGCTCGATGAAGATCCGCGCGAGTACGCGCGGTTGATGCGCTCGCTCACCGTCAACGTCACCAAGTTCTTTCGCAACTGGGAGACGTACTCCGCGATCGATCAGAAGGTCATTCCCGCGCTCATGCAACGGGACGACCGCGAGATTCGGGTCTGGAGCGCGGGCTGCTCCTCCGGCGAAGAGCCGTACTCGATCGCCATCCTCATGCACCGGCACGCGGCAGCGAATGGCGGACGGGATCTCGAGTCAATATCGATCGTCGGAACGGACATAGACACCGACTGTCTGGACGAAGCCGCCCGCGCCGTCTACAAGGAAGCGGCCCTCGGCGATACGCCGGCGGATTTGCGGGAGCAGTATTTCCCGCGGATCCCGGGCTTGCACACGATGCTGCCCGAAGTGCGACGCCTGGTCACATTCGAGGTGCGCGATCTACTGCACTTTCAGCCGCCGTTTGAGGATGCGCACCTGATCGTGTGCCGCAACGTGATCATCTACCTCGAGCGGCCGGCCCAGGACGCGCTGTTCGCCCATTTCCACAAGACGCTCGCACCGGGCGGGTTTCTCGTGCTCGGGAAAGTCGAGTCGCTTCTCGGCGAAGCGAGGGGACTCTTTTCTCCGGTCAATGCGCGCGAGCGCATTTTCCGCAAGCTCTGACCCGGCCGCAACGGGGATGAAGGAGGCGCTCTCAACGGTGCTCGTGGTCGACGACAGTTCATTCATGCGCACGCTGATCGCCGAGATGGTGGAATCCACTCGCGAGTTTCAGGTGGTGGGAACCGCGTCCGACGGCGTCGAGGCAATCGAATCGATACGTGCTCTCGATCCCGACATCGTGACGCTGGACATCGAGATGCCACGGCTCGACGGGCTGCAAACGCTCGACACGATCATGCGGGAATTGCCGCGACCTGTGGTGATGCTGAGCGCCGCCGGCTCGGAGCGTGGAAACGAGATGACACTCCGGGCGCTGGAACGCGGCGCCGTGGAGTTCGTCAGAAAGCCCTCGGGTCCAATCAGTATTGATTTGCTGACCGTAAGGCAGGAGCTGCTCGCTGCGCTGAACGCCGCGCGCGCGGTGAACATGGCCGGCGTGCGGACACCGGCGCAGGAGGGAGTTCGTGTTGGTGCGGAGACTGTTCCCAAGAAGATCTCCGGCGCCGCCAATCGCGTTGTCGTGATTGCCGCGTCGACCGGCGGACCCCGCGCTCTTGGAGAAATTGTCCCGCACCTTCCGGACAGCCTCGGCGCAGCGGTTTTGATAGTTCAACACATGCCGCGGGAGTTCACGCGCAGCCTCTCTCACCGACTCGACTTGATGAGTCCGTTGCCGGTCGCCGAGGCCGTTGACGGAGAGGCGCTGCTCGAGAATCACGTGTACCTGGCGCCGGGTGGGTTTCACATGACCGTCCGAGGCGAGGCGGGGGCTGCGACGATAAGCCTCGATACTTCGCCGACCATATGGGGTGTGAGACCTGCCGCCGATCCTCTTTTCTCCTCCGCCGCCGATGCGTTTGGCGCAAACGCGATTGGAGTAGTCCTCACGGGAATGGGTCGCGACGGGGCGGAGGGCTTGCGACTCATTCGTAGCGCGGGCGGAAAGGCCGTGATCCAGGACCGCGACAGCTCGATCATTTACGGAATGCCGCAAGCTGCCATGGAAGCGGCCGGCGCTGATCGCGTCGCCGCCGCGCGCGACATCGCGCGCGCGATCAGGGATCTCTGTCGCTCCGTCAGGCGAGGCATTGGCGGATGAACATGTGCGGGGTATCGTTCCCTGTTTGTTGCTCACCATCCACCGTTTCAGAGGCACGATGAACGAAGGCAGGATCGACAATGCGTAGGATGCTCGTTACCGGAGCCGCCGGCTTCATCGGCACCAACTTCGTGCATTTCTGGGCGGAGCATCATCCGGGAGACACGATCGTCGGGCTGGATGCGCTGACGTACGCCGGCAATCTGTCGAACCTCGAGCCGCTGGCGGGCAGCGAGCGATTCACCTTCATAAAGGGTGACATTCGCGACGGCGAGATCATGCACGAGATCATCAAGCGCGAAGGCATCGACACCATCGTTCACTTCGCCGCGGAATCGCACGTCGATCGCTCTATCCGCGGTCCGGATCCGTTCATCGATACCAACGTCCGCGGCACTCACGAGCTTCTAAAGGCGGCCCGCGTCGCGTGGTCCGAGGACTGGTCCGGTGGGGCTCGGCGGTTCCACCATATCTCTACAGACGAAGTCTACGGATCGCTTGCCCCGAATGCCGCTCCCTTCACCGAAGAGAACGCATACGCTCCGAATTCACCTTACGCGGCGAGCAAAGCTGCGGCGGATCACCTGGTGCGGGCGTACCACCACACCTACGGCGTTCCGGTGACGACTACAAACTGCTCCAACAACTACGGGCCGTACCACTTCCCTGAAAAATTGATCCCCCTCACAATCGTCAACGCATTGGATGGGAAACAGCTGCCGGTCTACGGAGACGGGCTCCAGATCCGGGACTGGCTGTACGTGCGCGACCACTGTCGCGGCATCGAGCGTGTGCTCGAGAAGGGGCGCCTGGGAGAGACCTACAACCTCGGCGGTAATTCCGAGCGAAAAAACCTCGATGTCGTGAAGGCGATCTGCCAGCACATCAACACCATTTTTGCAAAGGACGAAAAGATCCGCGAGCAATTCCCGAAATCGCCGGCAGCAATCGGTGGCGACACCTCGGAGCTGATCAAGTTCGTCAAGGATCGGCCGGGACACGATCGGCGGTACGCAATCGACGCGATGAAAGCGACGCTGGAGACCGGCTATGGACCGTCCGAGTCGTTCGAGACGGGTCTGCTCAAGACGATTAAATGGTATATCGCCAATGAGCCCTGGTGGCGCTCGGTGATGGATGGCAGCTACCGGGACTGGGTGGAGCTGCACTATTCCGGGGGCAAGAAAGCTGGTTCTTAGGACCTCGTCCATCCCATCGAGGCAGGAAATCGGGTTGACACGCATTTCCAACCGCCCTACACTACCTCGCTTATGGCCAAAACCGATCTTGCCAGTGGTCCAAGGGCGCAAAGGGATATGACCGGTCGTCGATCCTGGCTCTATTGGACTCTCGCCGCTGTGGTTCTCGTTGCTGGCTTCGCCGACCTTGCGCGGGGGGGGGAAACGCTAGCCCCGATCCTGCTAGTCATCGGGTACTGCGTGCTGGTCCCGCTGGCGATTCTCAGGTGAGAGAATAGGCTCGGTTTCTGCACCGGGCGAGTAGCTCAGTTGGTTAGAGCGCCTGCCTTACACGCAGGATGTCGGGGGTTCGAGTCCCTCCTCGCCCATTAGAGGTTTCAGGGACCAGGTATTGGGAAGTGGTGTAAGAATGTTTACCGACTTGGAGGTTATACCATTGAATGCACGTCTACGTCTTTCACGGCCCGGTCTCATCGCACTTCTCGCGGCCTTAGCCGCTTTGGGCGCGTCGTCCGCGACGGCCCAAACCAAAACTGGCGATCGAGTCATGATCCCGACGCTTCAGAGCGCCGAACCCGGTCTCGGTGGGCAGGCCGCGGAAGCAATCCGCAGCCAGCTACAAAAACAGACCAACCTCCGGGACCTCGTCGTCGTTCCCAAGGCGGATATCGAGAATAGCCTGCGCTCCTCGGGTTATAGCCCGACCGAAGCGCTCGCGCCGGGCGATGCCAAGGCGCTCGCCACACTAGTGCGCGCTCCGCAATATCTGGAAGGCACCGTCTCCAAGACGCCGACCGGATACAAGATCGATTCGCGGCTCATCATCTCTCGCGATATGACTCGCGGGCAGGTGCTGCCCAGCGCTCAGGCTGCCAAGTTAGATGACGCAGCGAGCCAGGTGGCCAAGTCGATTCAGGGTGCGCGTCGCCAGCTCGCTGCCGAAGAGACGTGTCACAACGCGGTCGCACAAGGGCAATATCAGGCGGGTGTCACTGCCGCCCGGGCGGCAATCGCCGGGTCCAACGGCGGAAACATAGTTGGCGCGTGCCTGGTCGACGCCTACGCCGGCCTCAAGATGGATGACTCAGTGATAGCGGTCGCCGAGCGCATTCGCGCGAGCGATCCCGCGAATATCGTGGCTTTGAGAAGACTCGCAGACACGTATCGCACCAAGAACGACACGACGAAGATGCTCCAGGTGCTGGGCGGCCTCGCAGCTGCCGACCCGACGAACATCAAGCTCATTCAGGACGTCGTGGCCGAGTACGCGAAGATGGGCCACGCTGATCAGGCAGTTCCGCTCATGCGCGACCTCATTCAGAACAATCCGGGCGATCCTCAGCTGCTCAACCTTGCCTGGCTCGTTTATCTCAACGCCAAGGATTTCAACGACGCGATCACCACCGGAACCGAGATGGTGCGGGTTGACACTGTGGCAGCGACGGCGGACTACTATACGCGACTGGCAGGTGCGTACACCGCGATGAATCAGCCACAGAAAGCGGCGGAAGCGATCGCGCAGGGATCGAAGAAATTTCCTAGCGATCCGAATCTTCAGCTCTTCAACGCACAGACACTCTACAAGTCGGGCCAGCTTCAGCTAGCGCTCGACGCCGCCAAGAAGGCGGTGGCTGCGAATCCGAAGAACCCGAACGGATACTTCCTTCTCGCGACCATTCAAGGTGCGCTCAACCAGTACGACGACATGACCAATACGCTCAACCTGGCAAAGCAGAATGGGGCCGATCCGTCGTCGCTGGCGGCGCTCGCGCTGCAGCAGGGAAGCAACGCGTACAAGGCTGGCCAGGGCTCGAAGGACCGCGCCGATTTCCAGCGCGCCATCAGGTTCCTCCAGCTCTCCGACCAGCTTCAGAGCTCGGCGGACGCCAAGTTCCTGCTCGGCGCCAGCGCGTTCTCGCTCGGTCAGAGCGCGACGATCGACGCCAACGACAAGAAGAGCTGCGACCTGGCTAGGACTGCTCGCGACGCATTCAATCTCGCGCAGATGAACTTGCCAGCTGGCGGACAGAAGTACCCGAACGAGGCGGCTCAGCTCCTGACGGCCATTCCGCAGTTCACGCCGGCGGTCGACAACGAGGTGAAGCGCTTCTGTAAGTGACAGATCCTCCGACCGGGCGGTGGGATACCTCCTACCATGCGCCGGTCATGGTCGACGAAGTATCGGCGCTGTTTGCCGGAGCCAGGGAAATACTGGACTGCACTTTGGGAGGGGGAGGGCACAGCGAGGCCCTCCTTGCCTCAGGCTCCTCCGTCCTAGCGCTCGATCGCGACGAAGCAGCGATTGCTGAAGCGCGGAAGCGGCTTGCGCCATACGAGGCGTCGGGCCGCTTTCTCGCGATCAGGGGCAATTTCGCCGAGCTGGACCGGATTCCGGAGCTGGCAGGACGTTCGTTCGACGGCATTCTGGCGGACCTCGGCGTTTCCTCGCACCAGATAGACGCCGACGAGAGAGGTTTCTCTTTCCGTCCTGGCGCGTTACTCGACATGAGGATGGACCGTCGCTCTACTACGACCGCCGCCGAATTGTTGAACACGCTGGATGAAGACAACCTATCCCACATTTTTCGCGACTACGGAGACGAGCCGAGGGCAAACCGCCTCGCTCGGGAAATCACGCGTCGCCGCGAGCGTAAACCGATGCACGTGAGTGACGATCTCGTCGACGCGATTCGTGGGGCTTTCGGCGCGCGCACGGGCCCGGGTGATTTTGCGCGATTCTTCCAGGCGGTTCGCATCGCCGTCAACGACGAGCTGGGCGCGCTCGAAAAGGCGTTGCCGCTTCTTCGCGACCGGTTAATTCCCGGTGGAATCCTGGCGGTCATCGCCTACCACTCGGGCGAAGACCGGCTGGCGAAGCACACCATGCGCGAATGGAGCGCGGATTGCATTTGCCCGCCAAAACAGCTTCAGTGCACGTGTCGGGGCCACTCACTGGGCAAGCTGGTAACCAAGCGCGCAGTGATCGCGAGCCGCGCTGAGACTTCTTCGAATCCGCGCTCCCGAAGCGCAAGACTACGTGCATGGCGAAGCGCGGCGTAGCGCTCAAGGGGAGAACCCTCGTGGCGCTGGTCCTCGCTGCTTTCGTTTTCGTCGCGCTGTCCATCGTGTGGCGGAGAACGATCGGCATTGGCCAGTCCGAGCGGCTCGCGACGCTCGACGGAAAGCGAACCGAGCTCGAGGGAGAACGCGCGCGACTGGAGAGCGATATCCGCGACGCAACGAGCCGGCAGCGGCTCGGCGTTATCGCGGAGAGTCAGCTGGGGATGCACGTTCCGTCGGACAAGCAGGTTGTCATACTCCCACGAGCGGGGCGACGTGAAGGCCCCTAACCGAGTCACCATCGTTCACGGATTCTTTGTCCTGTTTTCGCTCGCGCTGATAATGCGCGCGGCAAAAGTTCAGGTCGTTGAAGGAAAGGAGTGGGCCGGTCGCGGCAAGCGGCAACACTTCATAGCATCGGCGGCTGCTGCCCCGCGCGGGGAAATCCTCGATGCGAGTGGCAACACTCTGGTCGAGAGTCGCGAGCTGACTCGCGTCGCAGTCGCGCTCCCTGAAGTGCGTGACACAGGTCTCGTTCTCAAGGCATTGCGTCGTGCGCGCGTCGATGCGGAACTCGTTCACGCCGCAATCGAGCGCCGTCGCAGATGGGTAGACTTGCCGGGACTCTACAGCCAGTCCGATATCGCATCGCTGTCGAAGCTGAACGGCGTGCATCTCACTCCGGTGTTGCAGCGTGTTTATGCGCATTCCAGCGGGATCAGAAGCATCGTGGGCAGTCTCGATGGTCAGGGGAACCCGCTGGACGGCCTCGAGCTCGCGCTGGACGCGATCCTTCGGGGCGACTCCGGAAGAGTGAGCCTCGCGCGCGACAAGAGCGGACGCGCATTGGATAGTCCCGACGGGTGGACCGAACAACCGCGAGCCGGATCGACGGTAGTCTTGACGATCAACAACACTCTCCAGGAAATCTGCGAGCGCGAGCTGGCCATTGCGGTCGACAGTCTGCGCGCGGACGGCGGTGACATAGTGGTGATGAACCCGCACACGGGCGAGATTCTCGCGCTGGCGAGCAAGCGGGTTGGACACACCTCGTTCTCGAATACCGCGGTGACGGAGCCATTCGAGCCGGGCTCGACGCTCAAGCCTTTCGTGGCCGCGGCGCTCCTGGAGCGCGGGCGCGCAAAACCCGGCGACATAGTCAATACACACAACGGAAAGCTCGACATCGATGGTCGGACAATTACCGACATGCACAAATCCGCTCAGCTTTCCCTCGCCGATGTGATCCGGTTCTCGAGCAACATTGGAATCGTCGAGTTCGGCCAGCGACTGACGCCGCGTCAGAAGTACGAGATGTTTCGTGATCTCGGATTCGGTATGTCTCTTGGCGTTCCACTTCCCGCGGAATCGCCGGGCACGCTGCGCGAGCCGAAGGAGTGGTCGCGACAGACGAGCGCGTCAATTCTCATGGGCTACGAGATCGCCGTAACGCCGCTGCAGCTCGTCACCGCGTATTCCGCCATTGCGAATGGGGGCGAGCTCCTCGAGCCGCACCTGGTGAAAGAGGTACGCTCTCTCGACGGAAAGGTGATTTACCGCGCTGAGACTCGTCCCGTGCGGCGTGTCATGTCGGGAGAAGTGGCACGCACAGTACAGGAGATGCTGCTGGCGGTCGTGCAGGAGGGGACGGCAACCAAGGCCGACCTTCAGATGTTCGACGTCGCGGGGAAGAGCGGCACCGCTCGGCGGACTTCACAGAATGCGGGCTACACCACCGGTAATTACACGGCCTCTTTCGTCGGCCTGTTTCCGGGCAAGGATCCTCAGTACGTCGTGCTGGTGAAGCTCGACAGCCCCAAGGGAAAGCATTACGCCGGTGGCGACATAGCGGCTCCTGTGACGCAGATCGTTCTCCGCGCGGCGCTCGCGGCGCGCGACGCGGCGCTCAACCGTGAGGATCTCGCGACATCCGAGAAGACGGTCGTCGGGAGCGCGACGAAAGAAGTGTCTCGCGATCCTACCGAGCACATCGACGCGGCTGCCTACGATCCAACCGACAATCTCAGACCGCGCGACGCCAGCGAAGGGACCAGGTCCTATGTCATGGATCTCCCCGCGTCCCACACTTCCCCGCCCGTGCCCATCGCGCCCCGCGCCGTTCCCGATGTGAGCGACCTCTCGGTGAGAGAGGCGGTCCGGGCACTGCACGCAGCAGGATTCAGAGTTCGTCTTGGTACTGGATCGACTGCGGGCACATCTCCGGCTCCGGGAACCCTGTCTCCACCAGGAATCATCGTTCAGCTCAACCGCCCTGCCCAGTGAAAATCCGCATCTCGGAGATCCGAAGCGCGCTAGCCGATGCTGGACTGCTCGTTGGTGTAGAGGGCAAACTGCCCGATGAAGCGAGCGGAATCGCCGACGACAGCCGCAAAGTTGAGAGTGGTGAGCTGTTCATTGCGGTGCGCGGCTGGAACAGTGACGGTCACGATTTCCTCGATGCCGCCGCGCAGCGAGGCGCCACCGTCGCCATCGTCGAAGATGCCGGGCGCACGAAGCTGCCGGCGCTGGTGGTTCGAGAGGGACGCCGGGCTGCGGCTCTAGCCGCATCGGTCGCATACGCGAATCCGGCCCGCCATCTGACCATCCTCGGCGTCACTGGCACGAACGGGAAGACCACGACCACTTCGATCATGCGGCACCTGTTCGACAATGGCGATGGATCGAGCGCGTCAATCGGAACGCTCGGCGTCCTGATCGGAAGCGAAGGCGAAGTGCTGCCCGGCGGCGGTGGTCTGACGACCCCCGGTCCGGTGGAGCTGCAAAGAGTCCTGCGGGCGCTCATGGATCGCGGCGTGCACACGGTGGCGATGGAAGTTTCATCGCACAGCCTCGACCAGAGGCGAGTCGACGGGCTCGAGTTCGATGCCGCGGTGTTCACCAACCTCACTCGCGATCACCTCGATTATCACGGAACGATGGAGGCGTACCTGCAGGCGAAAGCTCGGCTTCTCTACTACCTGAAGCCTGGCGGAGCTGCGGTCGTCAACGCCGATGCACCCGAGTGGAGAACGCTCAAAACCAAGAGCCGCCCGCTCACGTTCGCCCTACGCGCGAAAGCCGACATTCGGGCGGAAGGCGTGAAGTACACGCCGCGTGGAAGCGAGTGGAAGCTCGTTACCCCGCGCGGGTCTGGTGAAGTCGCCTTGCCGCTCATTGGCGATGTCAACGTCGAGAACGCGCTTGCAGCTGCCGCAGCGACGTTCGGGCTCGGACGTGATCCGCAAACGATCGCTGAAGGACTGAGCACCGTTCCTCAGGTGTCGGGCAGATTGGAAATTATTTCCACCCGACCGACCGTTCTTCGCGATTACGCACACACGCCCGACGCGCTCGAGCGGGCGCTCCGCACCGCCCGCGCTTTCACTCGTGGGAAGCTCATCGTCGTATTCGGATGCGGCGGTGAGCGTGACAAGGGCAAACGTCCAATTATGGGTGAGATCGCGGAGCGTGGAGCGGACTGTGCAATCGTGACCAGCGACAATCCGCGCACTGAGGACCCGGATGCCATCATCAACGACATCGAAGCGGGGATGCGTGGCGACGGTCACGAGCGCCTCACCGACCGGCTCGCTGCCATTCAGCGCGCGCTCGATCTCGCCGAGGAGGGAGACATCGTCCTCCTCGCGGGCAAGGGACACGAGACCTACCAGATTCGTGGAACTACTTCGTACCCATTCGACGAAAAGGAAATAGTGAAAGAGATGACCGGGAGTCACGCGTGAGCACGGGATTCTGGACGCTGGATCGGATCACAACCGCGCTCGAGAGTCGGTTGACGGCATCGGCGCCGCGCGGATCGACGGAGCTGCGCGGGATCACTACCGATACGCGGAAGATCGGCAAGGGAGATGTCTTCCTCGCGCTCAAGGGCGAGCGCTTCGATGGCCACGACTATCTGCGCGATGCCGTTCGAGACGGCGCGTCGGCAGTCATCGTATCGCGCGCGCCCAAGCTGACCGCGCTCGGGGTTCCGGTCTATGAAGTGGATGACACGCTGGTCGCCCTGGGCGCCCTGGCGAATTACTGGCGGCGCGCCTGGGGGAAAACCATTGTCGGTGTGGCGGGCAGCAACGGTAAGACGAGCACCAAAGATCTTCTCAAGGCCTCGCTCGGTCGCACCTATTCGATCCATGCGACGACGGGCAATCTCAACAACCGTATCGGCGTTCCGCTCACGCTACTGTCGCTACCGGCGGATGCGGAACTCGCGGTGATCGAGCTGGGAACGAGCCTTCCCGGCGAAGTCGAGACCCTGCGAAACATTGCGGAACCGGACATCTCGCTCGTTACGTCCATTGCCGAAGAGCACCTCGAGGGTCTCGGCGATCTGGCTGGAGTTCTCCGGGAAGAGGCCGCGGCCTACGACGGAGTGGCTGTCGGCATCGCGCCTTCCGCCCAGCCGGAAATCGCCGAGGCGGCTCGTGCCAAAGCAAAGAGGGTGGTAGTTGCCGGGCTCGATGCAACTGCCGATCTGAAGCCCGACCGGTGGGAGATCGGATCGGATGGACTGGGCGTCATCGAGATTGCCGGAGTGACCATCAAGCCCCCGGTTCGCGGACTGCACAATCTGCGGAACGCAATGCTCGCGCTGGCGGTCGCCCGCGAATGTGGCGTTAGCTACGAGGACGCCGCGCAGGGAATCGCGGCAATGCCGCAGCCGAAAATGCGCGTGGCGTGGGAACAGGTGGGTAACGTCACCCTCATCAACGATGCCTACAATGCAAATCCCGGATCGACCCGTGCCGCTATCGAGCTGTTACAGGGAACCGGTACCGGACGGCAGAGGGTAATCGTCCTTGGTACGATGCGAGAGCTCGGTGCGGCGTCGGAACAATGTCACGCCGACATCGCGGTTCTCGCGTTGGCTTCGGGTGCAGACATCGTGGCGGGAATCGGCGAGTTCGCTCCCGCGCTCGAGAAACGGAAAGACCGCGAGCGGGTCATCACGGCTTCCGACGTCGAAGATCTGTGGCCGCAGCTCGAGGGCCGGCTGCAGCGCGACGCTATTATTTTGCTCAAGGCGTCTCGCGGTGTGCAGCTGGAGCGACTAGTTCCACATCTAACTACCTGGGCGACTGCATAGTGCTGAATTATCTGCTCGTTCCTTTCGTAGGTTTGCCGCACTTCGGGTTTCTGCGACTGTTCCAGTGGATAACGTTCCGCGCTGCGGGTGCCGCGGTCACCGCGCTCCTTCTCACGTTCGTCGTCGGCCCCGGAATCATGCGCCGGCTGCGCAGAATGCGCCTGCATCAGGTGATCCGCGAAGGAACTCCCGACGCGCACCAGCAGAAGGGAAGAACGCCGACGATGGGTGGATTGATCATCCTTGGCGCGACTCTCATCAGCACGCTGCTATGGGCCAAGCTCGACAACCGCTATGTGCTGCTGGCGATGGTGTCGATGGCCTGGATGGGAGCGATCGGGTTCTGGGACGATTACCTCAAGCTGAAACAGAAGCTGGCGGGAAAGAAGAACACCGGTCTAGTCGAGAAGTACAAGCTCGTTGGCCAGGTGACGCTCGGGTTCGCTCTGGGCTATTACCTCTGGAAGCACCCGCTCTCTTCGCTCCCCGGCGCGTCCACCACGCTGCCGTTCTACAAGTACATACTCATCGTGCCGCTCAGCGCCGGCCTCGGCTGGCTCTACGTGCTGTTCGTGACATTCGTGATGACGGGAACGAGTAACGCAGTCAACGTGACCGACGGCCTCGACGGACTGGCCGCGGGTCTCACGGCGATCGCGGCGCTGACGTTCGCCTTCTACGCTTATGTCGTCGGCCGTGTCGATGCCAGCCAATATCTCTACGTCTACTATTTGAGAGGAGCAGGGGAGCTCACCGTGTTCTGCACCGCGGTCCTGGGCGCCTGTATTGGATTTCTGTGGTACAACACCCACCCTGCGGAAGTTTTCATGGGTGACACGGGATCGCTCGCCCTGGGCGGAGCACTCGCATCGGTTGCGATCCTGCTGAAGTCGGAATTCCTGCTCGTTCTCGTGGGTGCGGTGTTCGTGGCGGAGATGATGTCGGTCATTCTCCAGCGTTTCGTGTTCAAGTACCGCAAGCAACGATATGGAATCGAGTACGCCCGCGAGCATCGAGTATTTCGACGAGCTCCGCTGCACCACCATTTTGAGGTGAAGGGGTGGGATGAGGCGCAGGTCGTCGTGCGCTTCTGGATCATCGGCGTTCTGTTCGCCTTTATCGCTCTAAGCACGTTGAAATTGAGATGACCCCGCGCGACCTCGTGCCGCGCGAGAGCGAGATCGCAGTCATTGGTCTCGCCCGAAGCGGCCGCGCTGTGGCGACGCTCCTGCGAAAACACGGCTACAACGTATACGCGTCCGATCTCGCTTCATCGCCCGATACCGGACGGTGCGCGGAGGAGCTTCGCAGTCAGGGGATCTCCGTCGACGTGGGGAAACACGACCTCGAGCGATTGGCGCGTGCGAGTCTCGTCGTCACGAGCCCGGGTGTCCCGCCATCCGCGCGACCCCTCGCGTTCTCACGGGAGAACGGCATCCGCGTCGCCAGCGAGGTGGAGGTGGCTCTTCACTTCCTCGAGGGCCCGCGAGTGATCGCTGTGACTGGAACAAACGGCAAGACCACCACCACCGCGCTCATCGCCCACCTGTTGCGCGGGATCGACCTCGAGGCGGTGGAAGCGGGAAACATTGGAACGCCGCTCTCGGAGATCGCCATTCGCGAGCAGCAGCCGAAGTGGATCTCGCTCGAGATGTCCTCGTTCCAGCTCCACGACACGCCGAGCCTCAAGCCCGAGGTCGGAGTGCTGACCAATCTCAGCCCGGACCACCTCGATCGCTACGCGACGATCGAAGAGTACTTCGCCGATAAGGCGCGCCTGTTCGCCAACGCGAACGGAGATTCCGTCTGGGTGGTAAACGACGACGACCCGGCCGTGACGGCGATGGTGCGGGACGTGGCCGGCCACAAGTATCCTTTCTCGCTCACGAGCGAAGCGCCCGGCTATTTCGATTCGGCGCGAAGCGAGCTGGTCGTGCTGGGAGCACCGCTTCTCCAGCGCAACGATCTTCCCCTGCTCGGACCGCACAATGTGGCGAACGCCCTCGCCGCTTCGCTCGCCGTGATGGTGGCGGACCGGTCCCACCAGACACAGAAAGCGCGAAAGGGCATCGCGGCCGCCCTCCGCACGTTTCGCTCGCTGCCGCATCGCCTGGAGCTGGTGGGTGAGTTCGACGGAGTGCAGTGGATCAATGATTCCAAGGCAACCAACGTCAGCTCAGCTGCAGTCGCAATTGACGGTATGGAGCGTCCGACCGTCCTATTGCTTGGAGGACGGCACAAGGGAGAGGCATACACGCCACTGGTCGATGCCGTGCGGAAAAAAGTGAAGAGGGTAATCGCGTATGGCGAAGCGGCGGCGATCATTGCTACCGACCTGCGTCCCGTTGTGGACGTCGTAAGGCTGGGCTCTGATTTCGACGAGGTGATTCGGACTGCGCGCGCTACCGCGCGCGCCGGAGAAGCAATCCTCCTGTCTCCGGCCTGCTCGAGCTACGACATGTTTTCGAACTACGAGGAAAGAGGCGAGCGCTTTCGCGTGCTCGCGGCGAAGGACGCGTAGATGGAAGCGTCGGTCGCCCTGAGACATCGGTGGACAATGGGAGTCGAGGCTCGGGTGCTGGTCATCCTCACCGGAGTGCTGCTCGCCTTTGGCGTCGCGACAGTCTACAGCGCCAGCGCGATCGTTGAGATGCAGGCTGGTCAGGGGCACGCCTATCTTCTGTTGCGTCAGCTGACGGGAATGGCGGTGGGTGCCGTGCTCTTTGCGGTTGCCGCAAAGCTGGACGCCGAGCTCTGGGAGAAGTGGGCGTGGCCGTTGATGGCGCTCTCGCTTGTGCTGCTGGTCGTGGTGATTCTCCCGTTTACGGCCCACATTGCGCCGCGCATCCACGGCTCGCGCAGATACCTTTTCGGCGCGTCGCTGCAGCCATCGGAGCTCGCCAAGCTCGCGGTCGTTATCTGGACCGCGATGCTCGTAGTGAAAAAGGGCCCTGTGATGCGACGGCTCACCAAGGGACTGCTGCCCTTTCTGGTGGTCATCGGAGCGCTCGACATCCTGGTCATGCTCGAGCCCGATCTCTCGACGGCGATGATGTTCACTCTAGTGATGGCCATCATCCTGTTCACCGGCGGAGTTCGCATCGGACATTTCGTCGCGCTCGGCGTGATGCTCATTCCGCTCTTGTACGTCAAGATCGAGCGCCTGAACTACGTGCTCCTTCGGATGACGGCTTTCTTCGATCCTGGGGGCGCGCCTCCAGAAGTGAGCTATCAGTTGCGGCAATCGTTGATTGCTGTCGGCTCCGGCCAGATTTTCGGCGTCGGATTCGGCCGAGGTCGCCAACAGTACGGTTTTCTCCCTTTCGGGTACGACGACTTCATCGCCGGCCATATCGGGGAGGAGTGGGG
Source organism: Gemmatimonadaceae bacterium (assembly GCA_036570225.1). Taxonomy (GTDB): domain Bacteria; phylum Gemmatimonadota; class Gemmatimonadetes; order Gemmatimonadales; family Gemmatimonadaceae; genus UBA4720. The sequence goes on from DATCPG010000330.1 coordinate 18,047, forward strand.
ATTTGTGGGGCTTGCACTTCTCGTGGCGGCGTTTGCGCTATACGCAGTGGTCGGCTTCCGGATTGCTCGCAAAGCGCGCACACCCTTTCTTCAGCTCGTGGCGGTCGGGCTTACGGTTACCACTGTACTGACGGCGTATCTTCATATCGGAGTGGCAACCGGCTTACTCCCTACCACGGGACTCACGTTACCCTTCATCTCTTACGGGCGCTCGAATCTTGTCCTCTCGCTCCTCATGACAGGCATCCTGGTGAACATCGGCAGCAGGCGTGAACGAGTTTTCGGTGAGGCGGCCACGGACCCGCTCGGTCTCCGCGCGCTACCAGCGAGATGAGGGTAATCTTCGCCGGAGGTGGAACCGGCGGACACCTGTATCCAGGACTTGCGATCGCACGAGCTCTCGTGCAGGCGGATCCGAAAGTCGAGCCGTTTTTTATTGGGGCACGGCGAGGCATCGAAAAGGACGTACTGCCGCAGGTCGGTTTTCCGTTCGAGCTTCTCGACTTGCATCCACTCTATCGCTCGCGTCCGTGGGAGAACTGGAAAACCATACGTGGTGCGATGACTGCGTGGCAACGCATCGCGGGAGAAGTTCGCAGCGAGCCGCCGGCCTGCGTCGTCGGCACCGGTGGATATGCCGCGGGACTGGCACTCGCATATGCCGCGAGGCACGTGATTCCATATGTGCTCCAGGAACAAAACACCCATCCCGGTCTCACCGCGCGCTTCTTCAGCCGCTTTGCCGCCCAGATCCATCTCGGTTTTCCGGAAGCGCGCCGCTACCTGTCGCCCTCGAGGAAGACCGAAGTGTACGATTCCGGTAATCCCATCGAGCCGCCGCCCGCGGATGCTTTCGAGAAGGCGCCGGCCCGTGTCAAATGGGGATTCCCGCCCGTTGGCGGGGCGGTGCTGCTCGTGTACGGCGGAAGCCAGGGCTCACAGGCCATGAACGACGTCGTCGCGTCCTGGATCGATCGTGGGCTCCCCACCGACCTGTTCGTCATCTGGGTGACGGGAAAGGCGAATTACGAGAAGCTGGCGCGCTACGAGAGCGATCGCGTGAAGGTGAGAGCCTACATCGCCCCGATTTCTGAAGCCTATCGCGCGGCCGATCTGGCACTCTCACGCGCCGGAGCGATGGCAACGGCGGAACTTTGCGCGTGGGGAATACCTACGATCGTCGTGCCGCTTCCCACCGCTGCCGCAGACCACCAGACAGCCAACGCAAAAGCGCTGGCGGCGTCCGGCGCGGCGGACATGATCCGTCAGTCCGATCTCACCACCGACTCGCTCGCCAGCGCCATTGAGTCTCTGCTCGCGGATCCGGCCAAGCTCGCGGACATGCGCGCGAAGGCGTTGGAGCGCGCTCGCCCAACCGCCGCCGCCGACATCGCGCGCCACATCCTGACACTGGTCCGCTCCGGCTCGTCTCCCGCTTGATGGGTCCCGTTCATTTTGTCGGCATCGCCGGCGCCGGGATGCGCGCGCTGGCGGAGCTTTTGGCGCGCCGCGGCGTCATCGTCACTGGCTGCGATGCGAATCCTGGCGCGACAGACGACCTGGCGGAGCTCGGCATCGAGGTGATTACGGGGCACGACCCGAATCACGTGAATGGCGCGCGAGAAGTAATCGTTACGTCGGCGATGCCGAAGGACCACCCGGAAATTGTGCGCGCGCGAGAGCTGGGAATTCCCATCGTTCGGCGAGCCGAAGCGCTTGGTCAGGCCGTCGCCGGAGGAAAGCTCGTGGGAATTGCCGGCACTCACGGAAAGACGACAACGACAGTGATGACGACCGCGGCGCTCGCCGCCGCGGGTTTGCGCCCGACGGGGCTCGCAGGCGGCCGCGTGGCAGAATGGAAAGGCAATCTCCACTACGACTCTGACGAGCTGTTCGTGGTGGAGGCGGATGAGTACGACCGCTCGTTCCTCACACTCTCGCCGACGATCGCTGTCGTCACGAACGTCGAGGCCGACCACCTCGACATCTATCGCGATCTCGAGGACATCACGTCGACATTCTCGCGCTTCGTTCGCGACGCTGCGGTGGTAGTTCTTTGCGCCGACGATCGCGGAGCCAACAGTCTGGATCTGCCGGCGAGCGCGGAGGTCATTCGATACGGCCTCACCTCTCCCGACGCCCGGCTCGTTGCCAGTGACATCCGCTCGACTGGTCAGGCGACGACTTTCGCCGTGTCGTATGACGGAAGCCCCGAGGGCGAGGTGGCTTTGCGGGTGCCCGGGCACCACAACGTGCAGAACGCGCTCGCCTCGATCGCCGCCGGTTTCGCTCTCGGCGCCAGTCTCGACTCGATGCGCGGCGGGTTGCTGCAGTTCGGCGGAGTAGAGAGGCGCTTTCAACGCCTTTGCGATGTAGCGGGCGTTACGATCGTGGACGACTATGCTCACCATCCAACGGAGATCGCCGCCACTCTCCAGGCGGCGCGCGCGTCATACCCAGGCCGGAGGATCGTCGCCGCATTCCAGCCGCACCTTTTTTCACGAACGCGCGACTTCGCCGATGCGTTTGGCCAGTCGCTGGCGAAGGCGAATATCGTTTTTCTTACCGAGATCTATCCTGCCCGCGAGAAGCCCATTCCCGGTGTGACATCCGATTTGGTTGCGAAGGCACTGGAGCGCGCCGGCAATAAGGCGGCATGGCAGGGCTCGCGCAAAGAGCTCGCGTCCGCGCTCTGCGGTTTTTTGCGCGACGGTGATGTAGTCATCACTATCGGTGCGGGCGACATAACGCGCACGGGGCCCGAGCTGAGGCAGCAGCTGGAAGCGCGGTCCGGATGACGCTTCCGGGAAGACTCCACAAGCTCGGCTGGAAAATGCTCGGCGGCATTTTTCTCGTCGCCGTAATCATGGCCGGCGCGTGGGGCGTGCGGTCGGCCGCCCGACAAATGGCGTTTTTCCGAGTGCGGTCGGTCGAGGTCCGCGGCATTCGATATCTGCAGCCGAACGAAGTTCTCTCACGCCTCAAGGTCGACACTCTGATGTCGCTGTGGGATGATCTGGAGCCCCTGCGCGAGCGAGTGCGTCACCATCCGCAGGTCGCGGGCGTGACAATCACCCGCCGATTGCCTGGAACGCTGGTGGTAACGATACAGGAGGATCAACCGGTCGCGCTGGTTCAAGGCAGCTCGGGACTTGTTCCGTACGATTCGGTCGGTCACGTGCTCCCGATCGATCCTGCTCGCACCGCTCTCGATCTGCCGATTGTTGCGACAAGCGATCCCGTTCTTCTTAAGCTCGTTGGCGCCATTCGTTACAGCGTGCCGCGAGTGTTCTCGCGTATCGAAGAGGTGAGACGCACCGGGAGAGACGAAATACTGCTCACCCTCTCTCGCAGCGACGCGCAGCGCGTGCGCGCGGTGGGCGACACGACGGCTTCGAATGGCGGAACGGTGAGAGTGCGCATTCCGTTAGGGCTGTCAGTGGAGCGCCTGGCCGATATCTTTCCCGTTGAGAATGACCTTGCGCGCCGGCAGGTCCACGCTGGCGAGCTCGATTTACGTTATCGCGATCAGGTGATCGCAAGGCTGCAATGAATCCCGAACGCATCATCACTGGTCTGGATATCGGTTCTGCCAAGACAACAGTCGTGATCGCCGAAGCGGTCGGCGAGAGAAGGAACGCGCCCACCCTCAAGATTCTTGGAGTCGGTCAGGCGCGCACGACCGGATTGCGTCGCGGCGTAGTATCGGACATCGAGGAGACAACCCGCTCGATCAAGAAAGCGATCGAGGATGCCGAGCGGATGGCTGGTACCAAGGTCGATACGCTCTACGCCGGCATCGCCGGGGAGCACGTCAGAGCGATGATCAGCAAGGGAATCGTCGCCGTGAACGGCGAAGAAATCTCCAAGGCGGACGTCGACAGGGCCAATGAAGTTGCGCGCGCGCAGCCAATCCCTCAGGACCGCGAGCTTCTTCATGCGATTCCCCAGGAATACTC
>DATCPG010000331.1:0-47056 GCA_036570225.1 Gemmatimonadaceae bacterium
GTCGGTGATGCGTCGCAGGCGGGCGTCAATTCCCGCGGTGAGCTGATCGTCAAGCTGCGAGAGCTGCTCGATGACACGAGGTTCTTCCAAACGCACAGAGATGCGTTCGATCGCGCGCAAACGAGGCCGTTCTCGGCGAGCAGACTGGATCTGCAAGCCATGATTCCCGTCATACAGGGCAAGCTCCCATTGCTTGTAGTCGTCGATCGCGCATCGGACATCGATGCCGCGATGAGGATCGCCCGCGAGTTCAACGTAAAGCTCGTGATCGGCGGAGGAGCGGAAGGCTGGATGATGGCAGACAAGCTCGCGGCGGCGCGCATCCCGGTTCTCACCGGCGCCATGAACAACATTCCGGCTGGCTTCGCCGCGCTCGGCCAACGGCAGGAGAACGCTGCACTCCTGAGAAAGGCGGGCGTGGAGGTCGCGCTCATCGGCAACGCCGGTGGAGGCGACGAGGAAGCGTTCAATGTCCGCAATCTGAAGCAGGAAGCCGGCAACGCGGTCGCGTATGGAATGACGTGGGACGATGCGTTGCGAGCGGTGACACTCGCCCCGGCACAGATCTTCGGCGTGGCGGATCGCGTCGGATCACTTCAGCCAGGGCGAGAGGGCAATGTCGTGGTATGGACCGGCGACCCGTTCGAATTCACGACGAGGGCGGAGCACGTGTTCATTCGCGGCCACGAGTACAACGACAAGACTCGGCAGGATCTCCTGATGGAGCGCTACAAAACTTTGCCAGCCACGCACAACTCGCCACCGCAGTAAGCACGTCGCCCGGTAAGAAAAAAGGCTCCCGGATTCTCCGGCAGCCTTTTCTTTAGAGTGAGCAGGATTCGCCTGCTGTCAGCTCGCCGACGTGGGGTAGTCTTCGCTCGTGGAGGACGTCCCGCTTGTTCCCGCGCCAGACGACGGGCGCGACGCCGCCGACTGCTGCCGTCTGAGCTCGATCTCTGCTTCGAGTCGTGCCGCTTCTGTATCGTGCGTTTCAAGGGTCGCGCTCAAGCGGTCAAAGGTCGCTGCATCAAGATCCCTTCCGCTTTTTTTCGCGCGATAGACAGCGTAGCCAAGCGACTGCGCGGACTTATCGGCAAGCTGTCGGGTGCGGAATGCTTCGAGTCGCGTCTTGCCGTCGTCAAAGGCATCCTGCGCGGCCTTTCCGGCGCGGTCGAGCTCCTGTTTCAATCGATCGAGTAATGGCATCGTGGTCTCGCGTAAGAGGTAGCTGCACTCAATCTTACGCAATTCTATGGCCCATTGTTTCGGAAAATAAAAAAGCCCCAAAGGGGCTTTTTTCTCAGAACGCTTCGCAGAGCTTTACGCTGCTGTCTCGGTCGCTGGGTAAACGCTCACCTTGTAGCGCGTCTTGCTCTTGTGCTCGAACTTCACGACGCCGTCGATCAACGAGTAGATCGTGAAATCCGTGCCAAGTCCGACGTTGCGGCCCGGGTGCCATTTCGTACCGCACTGACGGACGATGATGTTGCCGGCGACCACTTTCTCGCCACCGAATTTCTTGACGCCACGGTACTGCGGGTTGCTGTCCCGTCCGTTCCGGGATGAGCCGACGCCTTTCTTGTGTGCCATTACTTTTCTCCCCCGCTCTTCTTGCCGAAGGCGATATCCTTGATGCGGACCTCGGTGAACTTCTGCCGGTGGCCCTGCTTTTTCGCGTAGTTCTTGCGGCGCTTCATCTTGAAGACGACGATCTTGTCGCTCTTGCCCTGCTTGACGATCTCGGCCGTGACGTGCGCGCCTTTGACTCCGGGTGCGCCGACGTGCGTCTTGTCGCCGTCGGAGCCGAGAATGACATCGTCAAACGTGACCTTGGCTCCAGCATCGCCCGGAAGGCTCGGAACTCGGATCGTTTTGCCAGCTTCGGCGCGGTACTGTTTGCCGCCCGTTCTGATAATTGCGTAAGTCATAGACTTTGTTGCTGTTAAGTAATGCCGTGCAGCCTCGAAAGTTAAACGGGGCTGTCGCTTAGGTCAACCGGTCTTTACCTGCGAGACGAGTTGGGTTTACGCGATCGCGTACTGGTGGGTGACGTCCCTGCCCTGCGCCTTCACCACCAGCTTGAACTCGTCCGGCTTCAGAAGCGGATCGTCCCGGAACTCGAGCGAAAAGTTCGCCGCCTTCTGTAGCTTCTGGGCGAGATCGCGCTCCTGCTCGAGGACGTACATCGCGACGTCCGGGTGCAGCTTGATGAGCAGGTTGTCGCGGCGGCCTTCGACGGCCATGCGCTTCACCGAGCGCTCCATGCGACGAACGATCGTCTCCGGCGTGAGCACGCGACCGGTTCCGTTGCAGGTTGGGCATGCTTCGGTCGACGACTGGTAGTGGCTCTGCCTCACGCGTTGCCGCGTCATCTCGATCAGTCCGAGGTCGCTCACGGCGAACGCCTTGGTGCGGGCGCGATCGCGGGAGAGGTGCTGTCTCAGCTCCTGAAGCACGCGCTCACGATTCGCCTTCGTCTCCATATCGATGAAATCGCAGACGATGATGCCACCGACATCCCGCAAACGAAGCTGGCGAGCCACTTCCTGCGCGGCTTCCATGTTCGTTCGGAGAACCGTCTTCTCGGGATCCTTCTTTCCAGTGTAGCGTCCCGAGTTCACGTCGATCGAAACGAGTGCCTCCGTGGGCTCGACGATCAGATACCCGCCCGAAGGGAGGTCGCAGCGCCGCTTGAAGATGTCGCGGATCTCTGACTCGATTCCCGCGGTGTCGAACAGCGGCACCTGGGCCTCGTGCAGCTTGACGCGCGCAATGAGGTCTGGAGCGATGTCCTTCAGGTAGCCGACGATCTCGTTGTAGACCTGCTTCGAGTCCACCGTCAGGCTGTCGACCTTGTCGCTGAAAATGTCGCGCACGAGCCCGCGGGTGAGACCGCTCTCGCGATTGACCAGGGAAGGCGCCTTCTGGAAGTGCATCTTCCGTTTGATCTTCTTCCATTGCGCCATGAGGCTGTTCAGCTCGCGCTGGAGCATCTCGGGCGTGACGTCTTCGCTGACGGTCCGGACGATTACGCCGCCCGACTTCTCAGGCAGAATGTTCTGGACCTGTTCCTTGAGACGGGCGCGCTCGGCGGAGGATCCGATTTTTCTGCTGACGCCGACTTTGGACGAGTCAGGGATATAGACCAGGAATCGGCCGGCCAATGAGATCTGCGCCGTTACCCGGGGACCCTTGGTAGAGATTGGCTCCTTGGAGATCTGAACCAGAATCTCCTGCCCGCGCTTGAGTCCTTCCTGAATGGGCGGTGCCTTGGCGCGTCGTCCGTTGCCGTTGCTGCCGTTGCCGTTGCCGTTTTTCTTGGCGACTGGCTCGTCGGTTTCGTCGTCGTCTTCTTCATCGTCGTCGTCTTCCGCCTCATCGGCGGACTGGCGAACCAGGTCGGACGCGTGGAGGAAGGCGCTCTTTTCGGTGCCTATGTCGACGAAGGCGGCCTGGATACCCGGGAGTACGGCATCGACCCGGCCGAGATATATGTCACCGACCATGCGTCGGTTGTCTGGACGGTCGGCGAGGAGCTCAACGAGCTTCCCGTCCTCCAGAATCGCGATCCGCGTTTCGCGCGGAGCCGCGTTTATGAGGATTTCTCTTTTCATTGTCGCCGTCTCTTCCCAATGCTCGGCGACTCGACGAGTAAAGAAAAGGACGGTCCAAAAAAGTCCGCGCGGTCGTGCTACAGGGCCGCGTTATGATTACCTGTGTACTTCACCTTCGGCGCTCCCACTCCATGTTTCCGGGACCCGCGAGTCGCGCGAGTGCCCCATGCCTTGGGAGCCACAGTCAGTGCGAGCAATCTAGCGCCAAACCGAGTGTTTCCGCAACGGTGACAACAACTTACGAGCGCGAATGAAGCTCGGGGCGCCAGACACGTATGTGACGCCTGGACTCAGATTCCGGTCACGGTTCTGTAGATGAGCCAGCCGATCACGACCAGGAAAGTCACGCCGGCTTTCCACTCGCCGTGCTTCATATAGAGGTCGAAGCTGAACCCGCCTTCGTTCGTGTCTGGATGGGTAGCCTTCCAGGGAGTCGGCCTTGGGACAAAGGCCGGGACGTTCGCGGCGTAGGCCTGGTACGCGTCAGGAAACCTGCCAGCGATGTTGACTTTCTCGCGCTGCATCGTCGGGGCGTAGATCAGAACGAAGAAAGCGACCACCAGTAGCAGCAAGGCCCAGTGCGCCGCAATCGCGAAGCCCGCCGAGATAAGGAAGCTGCCGAAATAGAGAGGATTCCTGGTGTGGGCGTAGGGCCCCGTTGTCGCGAGCCGTTCGTTCTTGGAGATATGACCCGAAGCCCAGCCGCGGATGAGAACACCTACGAATGCCACCGCCCCGCCGACCGCCAAAGTCAGTAGCGTAGGTCGCGCGAAAACCAGATAGGTGAGGCCGAGGAGGAAGCCGAGCGGAAGTCGCAGCCGCTTGGCGATCTCGGAATAGGTCAATCTGCCAACTCCTTCAGCAGGTGCCGGGCAATGACGAGCCGCTGTATCTCCGAGGTGCCCTCGCCGATCTCGCAGATCTTCGCGTCGCGGAACATTCGCTCCACCGGGTACTCCTTCGTGTAGCCATAGCCGCCATGTATCTGGATCGCCTTGATCGTCGTGCGCATCGCCAGCTCCGAGCAGTACAATTTGGCGATCGCAGCCTGCTTGCTGAAGGGCTGCTTGTTCTGCGCGAGCCAAGCCGCGTGAAACATCAAATGCTTGGCCGCTTCGATCTCGGTCGCCATATCGGAGAGCTGGAACTGGATTCCCTGAAAGTTCGAGATCGGCTGCCCGAACTGCTTGCGGAGTGTCGAATACCGGAGGGACTGCTCGAACGCTCCCTCAGCAATTCCCAGCGAGAGCGCCGCGATTCCAACCCGGCCGGAATCGAGGGTGCGCATGAAATTGTTGAACCCTTCGCCCTCTTCGCCGAGCATGTTCTCGGCGGGCACCTCGACATCCTCGAATATCAGCTCTCGTGTATCAGAGGCGCGCCATCCCAGCTTGTCCTCCTTCTTGCCGGCGCGAAATCCGCGCATCGATGGGAGCGAGTCGTCGTGACCGATGCCGAGCCTTTCGGCTTTGTCCAGGTCGCTCGCTTCCTTGGTGACGATGAATGAGCTGATCCCTTTCGTGCCCTTTCCGGGATCGGTTACCGCGGTGACGACAAAGATCTCACCCACACCCCCGTGCGTGATGAAGATCTTCGTTCCATTCAGCACGTAGTGAGATCCTTTGCGCACAGCCGTTGAGCGTGTGCTGGCAGCATCGCTGCCCGCGCTCGGCTCCGTGAGGCCGAACCCGCCCAGAACCTTACCGCTCGCAAGAAGCGGCACGAATCGCTTTTTCTGCGCTGCGGTTCCGAAGTTCACGATTGGCGATGTGCCGAGCGTCGTGTGAGCGGAAATCGTGATGGCGTGGGAAGCATCGATCTTGGCCATCTCATTGATCACGATCATGTAGCTGAGCAGATCGAGGCCCGCTCCGCCGAGCTCCTCCGGCCATGGAATGCCGAGGAGTCCGAGCGCTCCCATCTTCTTGACGTTCGCCCACGGGAATTCGGCTTTGGCGTCGAGCTCCGCCGCAACCGGGGCCACCTCTGAGCGCGCGAACTCGCGCACCATGTTGCGCACCGCGAGGTGCTGCTCTGTGAAATAGAGGGAGTCGTCCATTCCTCGAGCAGTCCGCCGCTATTTGTTCTCTGCCGCCGGATAATTCTCCGGGTACAACGAAACACGCACATAGTTATCCATGCGGAGATACTTCTGTGCGGCGCGCTTGAGGTCGTCAGCGGTCAGTGCGGCGATGAGCTTCTCCCCGTCTGGAATTTCCTCGAGCCGCCACCCGTTCTGGTCAAAGGTGGCAATCTGGGAGACCCAGTAAGCGTTCTGCTTGAGCGCCGTCTCGCGTGACCTGAGTGCAGCCTCCTTCACCTTGTTCAGGTATTCCGGCGTTGTTCCGAAACGCTTAAGGCTGTCGATCTGGCCCAGCGCGGCCGCGGTCAAAGCCTCCAGACGTTCGGGCGCCGAGCCGAAGCCGATCGAGAAGCGATATGACGGCTTCGGGTCACGAGTCGCGCTCGGACCTACGCTGACTCCGTACGTGCCGCCCAAATTCTCTCGCAGCGCCTCTCGCAGCTTGATGTTGAGCAGCTCTGCGAGCGCGCTCAGGTAGTAGCGGTTCTGTCTCGTGTACTCGAACGGACCGGTGAAGACCAGAGCCGTGCGTGCCTTGGGCTCCGTTCCTTTCTTGACGACGCGTTGAACCACGCCCGTTGGCGGACGAACGCCTGTGTCGCGCCACGTCTCCTTTCTCCCGGTCGATGGAAGAGAGCCGAGCCACTTTGCGACGAGAGGCTTGATGGAATCGGGCTTGAAATTTCCGACGAATACGAACGTGAAGCCGCTCGCCTCGGCAAATCTGTCCTTGTAGAACGCGTACGACTTGAATGGATCGATGCGATCGAGCTGGGCGGGGGAGATCGGCTGCTCCCGCACCGAGTGCTGCGCCATCGTCACCTGGAGGGTATCGCTGAACGCGGCCTCGGGGCTCGCGCTGCGGTTGGCGAGAACTCCCTTGAAGCGCCCGATGAAAGTGTTGACGAGCGAAGTATCGAGGCGCGGCTGGGTGAAATAGAGGTAGATGAGCTCGAGCATTGTGTCCACGTCCCGCTGCGATGCGCTTCCCGAAATTCCCTCGCTCAAATCGTCGATCCTTGGAAAGACGCTGACCTGCTTGCCCGCCAGAAACTTCTGCAGATCGACAACGGTGAACTTGCCGACACCGCTCGTCATCGGAATGAGATCCGCTCCGCTCGCAGCCACGTAACCGGCGTCGGGCAGCAGAGACGCCCCGCCAGGACTGTACGCGGTAAAATTGATCTGATCAGCGTTGAAGTCCGTCGGCTTGAGGAGCACGCGCACTCCGTTGGAGAGCTTCCACTCGGTGACGCCGACTTCCTTTATTTCCCGGGTCGACACCACCCTGCCACCAGGCGGCTCCGTCTCGACCAGCTGTTGGGACAGAGCGTTCTCGGTAAATGCCGTGATATTCGCGCCCTTCACGGCATCGAATGCGAGGAGCAGTTCTCCACGCGTCGGATTGACGACGCCCGGCTTGTCCGGCGACGTCGTTGCCAGCACGCGGTTTCCGGCTGTCATCCACTCGCCCGCTAACCGGTTCACTTCGTCGAGGGTGATTGTCGGCAGGAACTGCTTCAGGGCGGCAAGGTCGTAAGCGATGCTCGTCGAGGGCTCGGACTGCAGGAATGCCGAGACGTAAGACTCAGCGTAGACGCTCGAGTTCGTTTTTTCCCGTTCGGTGTACGCCTGCTCGGTTCCGCGCAGGTAGTCTTTCTTGGCACGATCGAGCTCGGACTGAAGGAATCCAAATCGCCTGACTCTTTCGCCTTCGGTAAGCAATGCGTTGAGCCCGCGAGGGATTCCATTGTCGGCCACGATTGCCGTCAGCGAGAAAGACTCCGCTGAACGGACCAGATCACCCTGCGATGCGAACGCGTTGATGAATGGCGGATTTGGTTTCTGGATGATCTCGGAGAAACGATCGTTGAACATCCCGGCGAACAATCCTTCGACCAGGTGTTGTCTGTAAGTCGACACCGTCGTGTTGAAACGCTTGGGTTGCTTGTAGAGCAGTCTGATCACCGATCGCGTCGCTTCCTTGTCGCTGTTGATCGAGACGAGGGTGCTGTCGTGAGAGGGCACCGGAGAAAGTGGGCGGGGACGAGGGTTCGTCGCGGGCGGGATCGCGCCGAGGTAGCGTCGAATCAGAGCCTCGACGTCCGCCTTGTTGAAGTCGCCAACCGCAACAACCGCCATCAGGTCCGGACGATACCAATCGGTGTAGAAACGCCGTAGCGTCGCCGGGGTGTAGGTCTCGAGAGTCTTCTTGTCGCCGATCGGAATTCGCTCGCCGTACTTGGACCCGGTGAACAGCACCGGGAACCACTTGTTCTGCATGCGGTTCTCGGCCCCCTGCCCCAGGCGCCACTCCTCGATCACGACCGGGCGCTCCTTCTCGATCTGCGACGGTTCAAGCGCGAGATTGTGCGCCCACTCGGAGAGAATCTGAAATCCCTTGTCCACAATTGCGGCGGTGTCCGTGGGAATCGTGAGCATGTACACGGTTTCGTCGAAGCTGGTGAATGCGTTGATGTCGGGGCCATACCGCATCCCCACTGATTCCAGATAGCTCGAGACCTGATTTCCAGGGAACGTCTTCGTTCCGCGAAACGCCATGTGCTCGAGCATATGGGCAAGCCCGCGCTGATCGTTGTCCTCGAGCACCGAGCCCGCGTTGACAACCAGCCTCAGCTCGGCGCGCTTTTCCGGCTTGTGATTCTCGCGAATGTAATAGCGCAGCCCGTTCGGGAGCGTGCCCACTGTCACGGCCGTGTCGAACGGAAGTGGACTACCGGGCGAGCCGACGGTTGCCTCCTGGGCGGACGCGAGAGAGGCGAAGACAACGCACAGGCCGGCGAAGACCGATGCACGGTGCAGCGCGGCAACGTCGTACAGAGTGTTTGATCTCATTCGAATCATGGCTTTGGTTGCGGGCGCCTGTTCGTCAAGCCGCCTCGGTTTCATCCAGCTCGGCGATCGCGGCGAGGAAGCGCGCGCCGTATCGCTCCAATTTCATTGGACCTACTCCGCGAACATCCTGTAAGGCGTTCACGGACCGTGGCCGCCTGACCGCCAGCTCCGCGAGAGTACGATCGGAGAATACAATATACGCCGGCACTTGTTCCTCGCGGGCGATCCTGCTGCGAACCGTCTTGAGCGCGGTCAGCGCCCGCTCCTCCACCGGACCGAGCGCGATCTCGTCATCGGTTGCGCGCGGTCGAGACGCCTCGCGAGATGTTTTCCTCGCGCGGCGCTGGCGTGGTGCCTCGTCAGCTTCAGGCACCGCGGCGATTCCGAGACAGTTGTCGCACCCGTCGCACCGCGCTCGCGCGGCAGGATCGCCGAAATACCGGAGGACAAACCCGCGACGGCACTCCTTTGTGTACGCGTATTTCTGAACCGCCAAAAGCTTTGAGGTTTCAGCCGCGCGACGCCGATCAATGACTGCCCAGTCGATGCGGAACTTTGCGAGCGGCGCAGATCGTTCCGCCAGATAGAGCCCAGCGCCGATTTTTTCCCACGTCAGAAACTGTCGGTTCTCGAGTGATTCCAGCAGAGGAATGGATGCGACCGCGCCGCCGAGGCCGGGCGGCAGCCCGTCGAGATCGACGACCGCGCCGGTTCGAAGCGCGGTGCCCACTCCGCGCCACAGCGCGCGCAACAACCCCAGCTCTGCGTTCGCTTCGCCGATCAGCTCGCGCTTGATCCGCTCAGGGGTGGCCAGCAGTCTCACGTGGACACGCGCCTGCTCGCCGTTGCTCGACGCAATGGCGCCGCTCCGTTCCAGAATTCTGAGAGCGCCATCGATTTCTCTGGCGTTGACCTTGGCCTTGACGGGCCGAACGAGGTCTTCGGGCTGAGCGCCAACGAATCCCTGTTTGTCGGACAGTTTCTTCAGCGCTTCGTAGACCTGCTCCACCGTCGCTCTCTCGGGATAGGATCCCTTGATGAAGAACTCGTGTGTGAAGCGATCGGGAAATGCGTGAAGGAGGAACACGTCCGAGTGCTGGCCGTCGCGGCCGGCGCGCCCGGCTTCCTGATAGTACGCCTCGAGAGTTCCGGGCATCGCGTAGTGAATCACGAGCCGGACGTTGGGCTTGTCGATCCCCATCCCGAACGCGTTGGTGGCGACGATTGCCCGGATGCTCTCCGACATGAACGCGTTTTGCACTTCGTGACGGCGGGCGTCGTCCAGTCCGGCGTGGTAGCCGGCGGCCGGGATTCTGGCGCGCTCGAGGACCGTCGTGAGGTGATCGACCGCTTTGCGGGTAGAGGCATAAATGACCGCGAGCCCTTCGTGTTTCCTGAGGATCTCGACGAGGCGCCTTTCCTTCTCGGCGTCGTTTTTCACCGGAATCACGAAGTAATGGAGATTCGGGCGATCGAACCCCGTGATGATCGTCTCGGGATTCCTGAGCGCCAGCTCACGACTGATGTCGCGCCGCACTTCGGGCGTCGCCGTTGCAGTCAGCGCGATCGTGGTCGGTGAGCCCAACGCCTCATGTACCTTCTTGACGCGGAGGTAGCTCGGGCGGAAATCGTGACCCCACTGGCTGATGCAATGGGCTTCGTCGATTGCCAGGAGCGATACGCCCACTTTGCGAAGACGCTCGGCCGTCCTCCCATAATCGAACCGCTCGGGTGCGACGTAGAGGAGCTTGATCTCGCCACGCTCGACGCGCGCGAGCCGATCCGAAACCTGCCCCGATGAAAGCGTGCTGTTGATGAAGGCCGCTGGAAGTCCGCGCGCGGTCAGTGCGTCCACCTGGTCCTTCATCAACGAGATGAGAGGAGAGACCACGACGGTGAGGCCGGGCATCAGAAGCGCCGGCACCTGAAAGCAGAGCGACTTGCCTCCGCCGGTGGGCAGAACGACAACAGTGTCCCGGCCCGCGAGGATTGCTGAGACCGCCGCTTCCTGACCTGGACGGAACGCTGCGTAGCCGAATGCGCTCTTGAGGAGGTCGCGGGCGTTCTGAAGTGTCGGATTTGGCATCCGATTAAAGCTAGCGAGACTGACGAGAACGATGTGACCCTGCCCTGCGCGCGTAATTGTTGTGCTGCGACGCACGCCCGCTGAGCTAGAGGCCTTCGATCAGCCTCGCATAGAGCGCGGGATCGGCATTTCCGCCACTGATCACACAGCAGACGCGCTTCCCCTTGAATCGCGACGGCTCAGCCAGAACAGCACCAAGGGAGAGTGCTCCAGTGGGTTCGGCTTTGAGATTCGCCAATGCGAATAGCAGCCTCACACCTTCCATTATCTGCTCTTCAGAGACCTCTATCACTCCGGCCAGTCCGTGACTGAGTATCTCCCAGTTTCTATCGCCAATGCGCAGCACCTTCGCGCCGTCCGCTATCGTCGCGGATTCGCTCTCCTGAGACACGATGTGTCCAGCTCTGAACGATTCGGCTGCGTCATTGGCAAGGGTCGGCTCCGCGGCCAGGACCTGAATTCGTTTTCCGCTGCGTTCGACCGCTTTGACGAGACCTGACGTGAGCCCACCTCCACCTATCGGCGCGATTATGAAGTCGAGATCGAGTCCGAGTGCAAAAAGCTCAGTCGCCAGACTTGCATTCCCCTCGATCACGAACGGATCATCGTACGGGCTCGCCACGTAGGCTTCGGGAAATTGCCCAGCAAGCTCTGCCAGTCTTTCCAGCCGGCCCTGCTTCTTCACATCGACCAGGTCGACCTCCGCACCGTACTCGCGCACGGCATCGACCTTTATCCTTGGCGCAGCGGAAGGCATCACGACGGTGCAGCGCTTCCCGAACAGCGAGCATGCGTACGCGATGGCCTGGCCGAAGTTCCCCGACGAGGCAGTGATTATGTGCGCCTGCTTGACGTTCGACGCGACGTTGTAGGCAGCGCGAAACTTGAAGCTGCCGGTGTACTGGAGAGTCTCGCTCGCCAGTACGAGGTCGACGCCGAGCTTTTTGGCAAGACGCGGCGCATGGACGATCGTCGTCGGACGCGGTCGCGTCACTTAATTCCGCGAGGCTTGCGGGGCTTGAGGAACCGAAGAATCAGCGCGACGAACAAAAAAGCGATCCCAGCCCAACGGAGCGCACTGTCGTCCGCACGAATCCCCCACCCGAGGAGTACCGCGGCGATGAGCATCAACGCGAGCTTCGCGATCGTGAATGGGGTCATGTCTCCTTCGTCCGACTTGTGAATCGCTTGACGCCCTCGCGGAAATCGCTCGTCGCGCGGGCATCGGCATTGGCGACAATACCGGCTGAGATTCCATCGAGGAACCCGAGATTGTCGAGCTTGTAGAAAAGCGATTTCGTTGCGGCCATCGCGCTTCGCGGCTGCTTCGCGAGCTCCTCGAGCACTGCTTGCGAGAGTCCCTGAAATTCACTGGCCGCGAACACCCGGGACACCAGTCCAATCTCTTTCGCCTGGTCGGCGCTCAGGATGCGTCCCGTGCTCACGAGATCAAAGGCCTGTTTCTCACCGACCGATCGGCGCAGCATCGTCATCACCATGGCGGGCACGAAGCCGATCGTTACCTCCGGATACGCGAACCTCGCCTCCTCGTGCGCCAACACAATGTCGCAAGCAGTCGCCAGTCCGGCGCCTCCAGCGTACGCGCGCCCTCTCACCAGGGCGACGACGGGCTTCTCCATCCGCCGGATCGTATGAAACACGTGGCCCAGCGCCTTGGCATCCTCGAGGTGCTGCGAGCGTGGCGCATCCAGCATTTCCTCCAGCGCTGCGAGATCGGCACCGGCACAGAAGTCTGCCCCTTCTCCTTCGATGGCTACGACGTTTACAGCCGACTCGCTGAGCGCGAACAGCGCCTCCGCCAGCTCGTCTGCCGTGACCCGGTCGAGCGCGTTCTTCTTCTCGGGGCGAGCAAGAGTGATCCTGCCAATCGCCCCCTCAACCGTCAAACGAATGTTCTTCATTTGCCCGCCGGCAGCGCGAGTCGCGTGGCGTCGGTATCCGGTACATCGATGACCATCCGGAGGAGTGCCGTCGAGAAAACCTTCCCCTGCGCATCCGTCTTGAGAGAGAGGGTTCCCCCACCATCGAGCGCGCCGTGCAACAAGAAGTTGAGCGCGTTCAGGTTCGGAAGCTCGTAACGCTCGACGTCGCCGTCGATCATGCCGCGGAAGTGCTCGGCGACTCGCGTTCGCGTAACGAATCGCTCGAGCACGTCATACCATCGCGGCTGGAGGGCGATCACGCCGACGTTGGCGGTGTCGCCTTTGTCGCCAGAGCGCGCATGGGCGATGTCGAGGAGCCGGACCTTCATGAGATGATCTCGACTTTTGGTTTCACGACCGATTTATCCACGAGTGCCGGCCAGTACGCCACGATCTCCTCCACTTTCGGCCTGCCGCCCGCGAAGCCGGTCACGCTTGGCGGACCATTGAGAACGAGCGGGGCGATCTCTCGCGTGAATCGTTCCACAGCCGCGCGATCCGTGCCGCGAACCCCGAATCGAAGCTGAACTTCTGGAGCATCGCGTGTTTCCCCCGCAAGCGCGCCGTGCGTAGCGTTCGCACCGACGAACTCGGTCAGAACACGATCGAATTTCAAGCCAAGACGGTCGAGCCGCTCACGTAGAATTCTGTCAGCCGCCTGGGCTTTCGCGAGTGCCTCTGGCCACGCATACACGAGCGTGCCTACCGCCTTGAATCCCGCGCGGTAGGCGATCGATACCTTGAGCTTGTCGGTCGGCGGCTTGCCTTTGATGCCCGAGACGAGAACGCGATCGTCGCCATCCTGCGCAAGGCGAATGGTGGTGAAATCCGCGATTACATCGGGCGTGATGTACGAGTGCGGGTCGCCCATCTCGTAGACAAGCTGCTCACTGACCGTCGGTACCGAGACTCTGCCTCCGGTGCCGGGATGCTTGGTCACGACGAATGTGCCATCGGCACGCGCTTCGACCAGTGGATAGCCGACGTTCGCCAGGTCGGGGATGGATTTCCAGTCGTAAAGGCAGTTTCCGCCCGAGCACTGCGCGCCGCACTCGATGATGTGCCCAGCGACGATTCCGGCGGCGAGCTGATCCCAGCTTTCGGCGCCCCAACCGAACTCGTGACGAAGCGGAGCCATGGTCAGGGCCGTGTCAGTTGATCTTCCGGTAATGACGACATTCGCGCCGCCCTCGAGCGCCTCGACGATGGGCTCAGATCCGAGGTACGCGTTCGCCGACAGCACGCGGTTTCTGACAGTCGAGAGTGGCTCGCCAGTCTCCATGTTGGCGAGCGCGTGACCGTGCTCCATCAGATCGTCAAGACGGCCGAGCAGGTCGTCGCCCATTACGACCCCAATCCGCAACTTGCTTCCGCGACGCTGCGCTCCGACAAGCCTGACTGCCTCCGCGCACGCACGTGGATTTACGCCTCCGGCATTGGCGACGACTTTCACTCCCTTGTCCAGCACGGCTGGCAGAATGCTCTCCATTGCGCCGACGAAGTCCCTCGCGTAGCCCAGCGACGGATCCCGCTCTTTCTGCTTCTGCAGAATCGACATCGTGACTTCGGCCAGATAATCGAGCATCAGGTAATCGATCTTTCCGCCCTCCACCTGCCGTCGCGGGGCGTCGAGATCGTCCCCCCAGAATCCCTGACCCGCCGCGACGCGAACTATGTCCTTCAACTGGTTTCTCCGAGGTGCGGCGGCAGCACGAACGGGCCGAGGTGTGGTCCTGGATTGTGCAGCGTGGCGCGAAGAGCGAGGCTCAGCATCTCGCGCGTATTCTCCGGATAGACGATCGCATCGACGAAGCCGCGGGCCGCGGCGTAGCGCGCATCCAGCTGGCTCTCGTAATCGGCACGCATCTCGTCCACCGCGGCAACCACTTCAGGCGGAGGAGCGTTTCCTGTTTGTTTCGCTGTCTCGAGCGCGGGACCGTGCACCGCCTGAACGGCGGACTCGCCCTCCATCACCGCCATTCGTCCAGTCGGCCAGCTGAGGATGAAATCAGGATCGAACCCCTGACCCGCCATCGCGTAGTAACCAGCGCCCGACGCGTGGTTTACCGTCAGAACTATTTTCGGGACGAGAGCCGTCGCCATCGCTTCGACGAAGCGCGCGCCAGCACGGATGATCCCACCCTGCTCCGCTTCGGTTCCAACCATGAAGCCGGAAACATCCTGCACGAAAAGGAGTGGTATCCCCAGCCGGTCGCACCGATCGATGAAGTACGCGACTTTTTCGGCGCTCTCCGTGTAGACGATACCGCCGAAATGGGGCTTCTCGCCTTCGCGTCCCTTGATGAGGCCGCGCTGGTTGGCAATGACGCCGACGCTTATTCCGTCGATGCGAGCGTCGCCACAGATCATCTCACGCGCCATGCCCTCCTGGAATTCATCGATCTTTCCGTTGTCGAGAAGTGCGCCGAGAATCTGGTGCATGTCGTAGGACATGCGGTGATCCGCGGGAAGCAGATCGTAGAGCTGCTCGGCGCTGGCGGTCGCTCCGCTCTCGCGCGGAAACAACGCGACGTCGCGACTCGAGATTGGCAGGCGCTCTATCAGGTCACGGATCTTGGCGATGCACGATTCGTCATCGTCGAGCGCGTAGTGCGCGACACCACTGATCTCGGTGTGGGTTGACGCCCCGCCGAGAGTTTCCGAATCGACAACCTGTCCGGTCGCGCCCTTCACGAGGTTGGGACCGCCCAATCCCATAAAGGAGCTTCCCTTCACCATGAGGATCACATCCGAGAGCGCGGGCAGATACGCTCCGCCGGCAACGCATTGTCCCATCACGGCCGCGATCTGGGGGACGCGCAGATAGCGGCGCATGATCGAGTTGTAGTAGAAAATCCGCGCGGCACCGTACTGCCCCGGGAAAACACCGCCCTGGTAAGGAAGATTGACACCGGCAGAATCGACGAGGTACACGATCGGGATTCGGCAGCGCATCGCGATTTCCTGGGCGCGGAGAATCTTCTTTATGGTCTCGGGCCACCACGAGCCGGCCTTGACGGTCGCGTCGTTCGCGACGACGACTGTCTCGCGCCCGTGTACCCGTATGATCGCCGTGACGACTCCCGCCGCCGGAGCCTGACCCTTGTACTGGTCGTATGCGATCAGCAACCCGATCTCCAGCATGCTGGATCCGGGATCACGCAGGAGCTCTACGCGCTCGCGAGCAGTGAGCTTTCCCTGCTTGTGGAGCTTCTCGATCTTCTTCGCGCCGCCGGCCTCGCGGAGCTTGTCTTCGAGCGCTCGTACCTGATCGCTCAGCTCACGCAAGCGGTTGCTCATTACGCTTCCCGCTTTTCGTGCGCCTGGAACCACTCCTTGATGTACGCGATCAGCTCGCTCGTGGGAGTTCCTGGCCCGAAGAGTCGGCCGATCCCCTTCTCGGAAAGCGCGTCAACATCCTCCTTGGGAATGATGCCGCCGCCGGTGATGAGGATATCGTCGCGGCCCTGAGCACGCACCAACTCCTGGACCCGCGGAATGAGCGTCATGTGCGCGCCACTCAGAATGGAGAGTCCGATCACGTCGACGTCCTCCTGAATGGCTGCGGTCGCGATCATCTCCGGCGTCTGGTGCAGACCGGTGTAGATGACTTCCATCCCTGCGTCGCGGAGGGCAGCGGCCACGACCTTGGCGCCACGGTCATGTCCGTCGAGGCCGGGCTTGGCAACAAGTACTCGGATTGGTCTCATAGAGTGGTCAAAGTTAGCCGTTACGACGTACGAGCGGCAATCGGCTCACCCTTTGCGCGCGAGGAGCAGCATCTCGGACGATGTTCGGCGGAGCGACCGATCGTGGAATCCGTCGAAGGCCTGCTCCACGACGAGTCCCGCCTCGGCGCACAACTCAGCGAGCCTTGTCGGTGTGTAGAGGCGGAGCCTGTGCTCGCGGGTTCCTTTCTTGTTGCCGCGCCGCCAGATCGAATGCACCGTCAGCACGCCGGACAGCGAGTCGAACTCGCGCTCCTGCGCAAAGACCGTCCCGTCACTGGTCGTCCACCAATCACGCTCGAGGAAACGAGCCATGACGCCGTCTCTGTTCCCGCCATGCCACACCAACATTCCGCCGGGCCTGAGCACGCGCGCAAACTCCCTGATCACACGCGCGTCGTCGTTCGGGTGCGCAAAGAATCCGAATGACGTGAACAGGTTGAGCACCGCGTCGAAGCGGCCCGTCCACTTTGCCGGCAGCTTCCGCATGTCGCCGCGGACGTAGCGGAGATTCTTCGCTGTCCCGCGCTTGCGAGCTACCGAGAGAAGATCGCCCGAGTAATCGAGACCATCCACATCGTAGCCCGCTTCGGCGAGAAGGTGGGCGTGCCGTCCCTGCCCGCATGGCACGTCGAGCACTCGCGCCCGATTCGGGAGGCCAAGCAGCTCGATGATACGCGAAATCTCCTGGCGGTCGCGCTCGGGCGTGAAAAGAAGGCCGTACTCCAGGAGGTAGTGGGCGTCGAAGGCCGACTCCCACCACTCTTTCGATTTCTTCAGAAGAAAACGGGCTCGCGGTAGGCGCCGAACACCGTTTCCATCGCCGCGCGAATCTCGTAGAGCGTGCAATAGGCCCGCGCACAATCGAGGATATAGGGCATCAGATTCTCGGGCGTCTTCGCGGCGTTGCGCAAAGCTGCGAGACGCTTGTCCACCAGCGCGTTGTCGCGCTCCGCGCGCAACGTCGCCATGCGTTGCTTCTGATCCCGCTCGGTTTCTTCGGCGATCTTGAGCAACTCGATCCTGAGCTCCGGCTCGTCGGTGACGAACTCGTTGACGCCGACGATCACGCGACGGTGCTGCTCGATCTCCCATTGCTGACGCGCAGCCGACTCGTTGATTTTTCTCTGGAGCCAGCCCGTCTCGAGGCCGCGAACCACGCCGCCGACCTCCTCTATCTGCTTGAAATACATCTCCGCTTCGCGCTCGAGCTCTGTGGTCAGTGTCTCGACGTAGTAGGAGCCGCCGAGGGGATCGATGACATTTGGGACACCGGTCTCGTATGCGAGAACCTGCTGAGTGCGAAGCGCGACCTGCACGGATTCCTCAGTGGGGAGCGCAAGTGTCTCGTCCATCGAGTTCGTGTGGAGGGATTGCGTTCCCCCGAGCACCGCGGCCATCGCCTGATAGGCAACGCGGATCACGTTGTTCATCGGCTGTTGGGCGGTGAGCGTGACTCCCGCCGTCTGCGAGTGAAACCGCATCACCAGCGATCGCGGGTCCCTGGCGCCGTACCGATCCTTCATGTGGCGGGCCCAGATGCGTCGCGCCGCGCGAAGCTTGGCGATTTCCTCGAAGAAATCGTTGTGGATATCCCAGAAGAACGAGAGCCTCGGCGCGAATGTGTCGACGTCGAGGCCTCGAGCAATTCCGCGCTCCACGTAAGTGAAGCCATCGGCGAGTGTGAAAGCGAGCTCCTGGGCGGCGGTAGCGCCCGCTTCGCGGATGTGATAGCCGGAAATCGAGATCGTATTCCACTGCGGAACGTGCTCGGCCGACCACTCGAAGCAATCGATGATCAGTCTCAGCGCCGGCTCGATGGGATAGACCCACGCATGCTGCGCCATGTACTCCTTGAGGATGTCGTTCTGTATCGTGCCGCGAAGCTTGTGCGAGTCGATTCCCTTTTTCTCGGCAGCCGCGATGTAGAAACAGTACAGGATGACTGCCGGACCGTTGATGGTCATCGATGTCGAGACTTCGTCGAGCGGGATTCCGTCGAACAGCGTCTCCATGTCGGCGAGACTCGAGATTGCGACACCGCACTTGCCAACCTCACCCTCCGAGCGCGCGTGGTCGGAGTCATATCCCATCAACGTCGGAAAATCGAACGCCACCGAGAGGCCGGTCTGTCCGTGCGCGAGCAGGAACTTGTACCGCTCATTGGTATCGCTCGCGCTTCCGAATCCGGCGAACTGACGCATTGTCCACAGGCGTCCGCGATAGCCGGTCGGATGAATGCCTCTCGTGTATGGATACACGCCCGGCATTCCAAGTGCGGCCGCGTCGGTTTCCGCGGCATCCAGCGGCGTATAGACGGGCTGGACCTCCTTTTCGGAGTTCGTGAAGGCAATGTCGCGCAGCTCGCCCTTCTCGTATTTCCTGCGCCATTCGGCGACTTCTTTCCGGAGCAGGCGCAGCTCAGCGCTCTGCTCCTCGTTCGTCGCGATCAGATCTCTGTCGGCAGCGCCCTTCGACTCGGGGCTTTTGAGTTTGCTCATTTTCCCTTTTCTCCGCGCACGAGCTCACCGCTTTGGCGAAGCAACTGGTCCGCGACCGCGAATGGTGTCGATCGACCCTCTTCCACCGAGGGGAGCTGCTCGTCGAGCCAGGCCATAGTGCGAGAATCCTTCCACAACCGATCCCTGACCTTTCGCTCCACCACGTCTATGACGCGCTCGCGCATCCGTTCACGCCTCCGCGCGCGCAGCGTTCCTGATTGCTCAAGATAAGCAAAGTGACGGTCCAGCGCGGCGACCATCTCGCTGATTCCCTCCTGCTTCGTCGCGACGGTGCTCAACACCGGCGGCGTCCAGGTCGTCGGATTCTCGGCGGCGGCGGCTTCGCGGGCCAACCGCGCTGGGTTCATTCGCTTGAGATCGACGCCGTGATGCGCGGGCACGTTGCCGAAGGACACGCCTTTCCGAAGTCCCAGCATCAGCTCGACATCGTTGCGCAAGCGATCCGCGCCGGGACGATCGGCCTTGTTGACGACGAAAATGTCGGCGACTTCCATCACTCCGGCCTTTAGAGTCTGAATGGAATCTCCAGATTCGGGGACGAGGATCAACGCGGTCGAATCGGCGGTGCGCGCAACGTCGAGCTCCGACTGTCCAACCCCGACCGTCTCTATGAGCAAGCGGTCGAAACCAAATGCGTCGAGCACGTCGGCGACCTCTCGCGTCGCTGCCGCGAGCCCGCCTAAGGATCCGCGCGTTGCCATCGACCGGATGAAGACCTCCGGATCGAGCGCGACATTCTCCATGCGCACGCGATCACCCAGCAAAGCTCCGCCCGTGAAAGGAGACGTCGGGTCCACCGCGATCACTCCAACCTTGAGACCCGCGTCACGAAAGCTCTTTACCAGCAGCGCTGTTATCGTGCTCTTCCCGGCCCCAGGTGGTCCCGTCAGACCGATACGTCTCGCGCGCCCTGTTCGTGCATGCAGGCGAGCCAGGATCGCCTCGAATCCCTCGCGATGGTTTTCGACGACGCTGACGACACGCGCGAGCGCCGCGGGTTTTCCGGCGTTGAAATCGTCCAGAAGCCCTTCAGATGACACGGGCGAGGATCCTTTCCTGTCTGCGCCACATCCTGGACACTGTGCGGGTTTCGCCTTCCGGATGATCATATCCCAATGTGTGCAGCGTGCCGTGCACCACGAGCCGAAGGACCTCCTCCTGCGAAGATACGGACTGTCGCTTTGCGTTGGCGCGCGCGATCTCGGGACAAATGTAAATGTCACCGACGACCGGCCCTCGGCGACCCTGTCGGCCAAGGCCAAACGAGATCACATCGGTTGGACCGTGATGTCCCAGGTATCGCCGATTGAGCTCCGACATTGCTCCCCGCCCGACGAACGTGATCGATAGCATCGCATCCTTCACGCCTTCCGCGGCCAGAGTCGCGACCGCCGCTTCCTTCACGCGTGGTTTCGACACGAGCAGCCGCCGCACGCTCGACGATATGTCGATCGCGAGGCCGCGCGGCGGAGATTTCATGTTCTCAGACGCGGGACAACAGGATCAGACGCCCGAATCCTCGGCGTACGCCTTGATGATTTCGCGCACCAGGCGGTGACGAACGACATCGGCGTCGGTCAGGTAGTAGAATCCGATCCCATCGATCCCCGGCAGTATCCGTTCGATCTGCACCAGGCCGGAGTCTTCACGCTTGAGCAGGTCGATCTGCGTCTTGTCCCCGGTGATCACAGCTTTCGAATTCACGCCGAGCCTGGTGAGAAACATCTTCATCTGGGCGGCAGTGGCATTCTGCGCCTCGTCGAGAATCACGAAGGCGTCGGCCAGAGTTCTCCCACGCATGTACGCGAGCGGAGCAATCTCGATCGTGCGCGTCTCCAGCGATTTCTGGACACGTTCGTGCGGCATCATGTCCTCGAGCGCATCGTAGAGCGGCCTGAGATACGGGTCGACCTTCGCCTGCATATCGCCGGGAAGGAACCCGAGACTCTCGCCTGCCTCAACTGCCGGCCGTGCCAGCACGATTCGACGAACCCGCTTGCGCGCGAGAGCGTCTACGGCCGCCGCCACAGCGAGATAGGTCTTGCCGGTTCCAGCCGGACCGATCCCGACAACAATGTCATTCTCCGCCATCAGCTTCATGTACTCGGCCTGACCAGTCGTCTTGGCCTGAATGATCTTGCGGACGCCGGGCAGAACGATGCGTGACTCGCTGTCCACGCCGTTACCGTTTCCGTCCCGCGGACCTTCTATGCTCATGCGGAGGACGTCGTCCGCGGTGAGGGGCATCTGCTGCTTGGCGGTGTCGATCATCCGTTGCGCGATAACGATCGCGCGCGCTACTGATTCAGCGCTTCCGCTTAGCGCAAGCGTCTCACCGCGGAGGTTGACCTTTGCTCCCGTCTGTCGCGCCAGCTCGACGAGGTTCTCGTCGTTCACTCCGGCCAGCGTCAACATGTCGGCGCCTTCTGTCGAGAGGCGCTGGATCGTTGTCTCGTCGCTCACGTCAGCTCGTCATTTTTTGAAGATGGAGTTCCCTCAGGTCCTCGGGTGGCACCGCTGAAGGCGCGTCCTCGAACAACGCACGCGCCGCGGTGGTTTTCGGAAAAGCAATCACGTCACGGAGCGACGTAGCTCCGGCGAGCACCATCGCCAGTCTGTCGAAGCCGAGTGCGATGCCGCCGTGCGGTGGAGCGCCAGCGCTGAGCGCATCGAGCAGGAAACCGAAGCGGGCCTGCGCAGTTTTCTCTTCGACGCCAAGCAGCGACAGTACCCTGCGCTGCAGCGATGGATCGTTGATCCGAATGCTGCCGCCGCCCAGCTCCAGTCCGTTCAACACGACATCGTACGCCAGTGCGCGCACTTTCTCAGGCGCGGAGTCCAGCAGCGCGATGTCGTCCGGGTTCGGCGCGGTGAACGGGTGATGAACCGAGCTGAGTGTCCCGTTCTGTTCGCGAATGAACATCGGGAAGTCGGTGACCCACAGGAACGACTGCTTGTTCGCCGGAATCAGCGACAGACGCTGCGCGGCATCTTGCCGCACGCGATCGAGCGCAGGATTGCTCACGTGCTCAGGGCCGGCAACCAGAAGACAAAGCTCACCGTCTCCAATCCCGAGTAACTGCACGCCTTTTTCGCTCAGGAATTTCGCGGCGGGCCCCTCGATGCCTGTCGTGCCGCGCTTGAGTCGGATCAGTCCGCCAGCTCCTGCAGATTTGGCAATCGCTTCGATCTCATCGACCTGTTTACGCGAGAGAGTCGCGCCACCCGGAATCCTGATGCCGCGAACTCGCCCGCCCGACCCGAGAGCGCTCGTAGCGATCCCGAATTCCGACCCGCGAAACGCTTCGCTGGCGTCGAATATCTCGAGTCCGTAACGCAGATCAGGACGGTCGGAGCCAAACCGCTCCATCGCGTCGGCGTATTTCAGGCGCTCGAAACGAGCGGGAATGTCCTGTCCGATTTCCTTGAACTGCGTCGCGAGCATTCCTTCGGTGAGCGTGATGATGTCTTCAGGCTCGATGAAGGACGCCTCGATGTCGATCTGCGTGAATTCGGGCTGCCGGTCCGCGCGCAGATCCTCGTCGCGAAAACACCGCGCAATCTGGAAGTACCTGTCGAAGCCGGCGATCATAAGCAGCTGCTTGTACAGTTGCGGTGATTGCGGCAGCGCGTAGAACTCGCCCGGATGCACTCTGCTCGGCACGATGTAATCGCGCGCGCCCTCCGGCGTCGGCTTGGTGAGTATCGGGGTCTCGATTTCGAGAAATCCGCGCTCGTCGAGGTAGCGGCGGGTCGCCTGCTGGAGTCGATGCCGCAGGATGAGATTGCCCTGGAGGTCCGAGCGACGAAGATCAAGGTTGCGGTACTTCAGCCTCAGCTCCTCGGCGGGAAGCTTTTCGCCCTTGCCGCGAGCGACAGGAATGGCTGGCGTTTCCGCCGGTCCAACAATTCTAAAATCGCGGGCTCTCACTTCTACCTCGCCCGTCTCCATCTCTGCATTGCGCATTTCGGTCGGACGCGCGGCAACGTCGCCCTCGATGAGGACGACTGTCTCGAGGCCAAGCTTGCCCGCGCGCTCGATGATGTCCTGAGGAGTCCACTTGGGATCGAAGGAGACCTGGACCAGGCCGGCGCGGTCACGAAGGTCCAGGAAAACGATTCCGCCGAGATTCCGGATGCGGTGTACCCAGCCACCGAGTTTGACTTTGGCGCCGGCGTGCGAGGCTCGTAACTCACCTGCGAGGTGTGAGCGCTTGGCCGTCGCGAAACGGGATGAAGGGGGCGTGGAGGTCAGCGCCGCGTCGTCTGGGTCGAGAAAGGCATCAACAGGGGTTAAATTTAGTAGTTGCATAGACTTGGTGGAAGGGAGCATGATCCAAACAAACACGCGTCGGGAGGTCGAGCCGGCGAAACGAAACCTCCTGAACATGCTCCCTTCCCAGGCCGAGCAAGAGTTGAGGGATTTTGCCGTCGAGCACGGCGAGAAAGCATTCCGCGGATCGCAGGTGCTTCGCCACCTTTGGCAGAATCCGGCGGTGAGCTTCGCCGCGATGACCGACCTGCCGGTGGCGTTTCGTGCTCTCCTCGATGAGCACTTTAGGATTCCGCGCCTCGTCCTGGCGACGCGGCAAACATCCTCGGATGGAACCGAGAAATTCCTCTTCCGACTTGACGACGGCGAGTTCATAGAGACCGTGGCGATCCCCGAAGGATCGAGACTCACGCTTTGCATCTCATCTCAGGCGGGCTGTGCCCTCCAATGCGCCTTCTGCGCGACCGGTGCGATGGGATTCGCGCGCAACCTCCAGATGTTCGAGATCGCCGGCCAGGTCCGCGAGATGAAGCTGCTCGATCCACCCAAGCAGGTGACGAACATCGTGTTCATGGGAATGGGTGAGCCACTCATGAACTGGAAAGCAGTCGACCCCGCTCTGACTGTTCTCAATTCCGCTGCAGGTCTTGGTATAGGCGCTCGGCACATCACGGTTTCTACGGTCGGCGTCCTGCCCGGGATCGTCGCGCTTGGGGAAAGAGCCGAACAATTCAGGCTGGCGATCTCCATCCACGCGCCGAATGACGAGCTGCGTCAGTCGCTCATGCCGATCAACACCAGGTATCCGCTCGCCAGCGTGATCGAGGCGGGAAAAGTCTTGGATCGGCGGGTCGCCTTCGAGTACGTGATGTTAGGCGGCGTCAACGATGCCGGAGAGCACGCTACGCAGCTCGCTGCCCTCGCGCGTGAGTGTCGCGCGTTCGTGAATCTCATTCCACTCCATCCGGGCGGAGCGGGCGACTTCACCCCGAGCCCACCGGAACAGATTCACTGGTTCGCGCGCCGTCTCCGTGCCGCGGGAGTCGAAGTCGCGATCAGAAAGAGCCGCGGCATGGACATCTCTGCCGCCTGCGGACAGCTAAGGGTGGAACGGCAGCGAAGGCGGGCTCCAATTGGCGCCGAGGATGACGGTAACGTCCAGGTAGCGTGAGCTGTCGCGCTGTGTGACGACCGGCGCATCCATCGCTCGCCCCACGCGCGCTGCCCAATCCGGATGCCCTGACCTGTCGAAGACCACCGTCGTCGCTCTCTGCTCGGTGTTGGTGCCCGAGCCTACGACATCGAATCCGTGGTCCCGCAAAAAGAGCGTCGCGCGCCGCGCGAGGCCCTTGGTTTTGGTTCCGTTGAAAACTTCGACCTTGATTCGCACTCCCTCCGGCGCCCTCGCGTCGTCAGGGATGTCGGGCGCCTGTGCAGTTCCATTGTTGAGCGATTTGATAGCGAACCAGGCGACCGCCGCCAGCACGAGCACGGCGAGCATGTATCGCCCGTATCGGCGCTTGTGGCGCGTTACCGGAGGCTGTTCCAGAGCTCGACAGTTTCGGGAAAGATGTGATTGCCTTCGCGCACCGACCACTCCAGCCGGAAGCGCACGACCTGTCGGAACACGCCATCGAAGTTGTGTGGAACCTGGCTAGCGAGAAAGCCTCGATCCTCGGCGAGGAATTTTCTGCCCGGCTCGAGGTAATCCGCCATATACAGGGCGCGCCCCGTGTGATCCCACTTCGCCGATCCGACCGTGTGATATCGGATCGCATCGAGAAGATTTTTTCTCCGCTCACCTTCGGCCTCGAGCCTGATCGCGACCGCCGGGCCGTGCAACAATCCATCGGGTGACTTGCGGTCACCGGTTATTTCCCGGAGCTCGGCGATCGGTGCGTCGCGCAGAGCATCGTGCCACGTGCCAGCATCGATCCACGTATTCGCTTCGTCGGCGGAGAGACGCATCGCGGCTCCCCACGCCCGGAGCAGAGATGTCACGCGCTGTATGTGCGCGAACCGGCGCTCGCTCACCTGCGACCATGTCGGCAATCCGGAACTCTGGAGCTGAATCATTTCAGAAGATGATGTTGTCGATCAGTCTCGTTTCGCCAACCCGAACAGCGCCTACGGCTGCATCCCCGTGACGGACATTGTTGACGCGCTGGAACGTGTCGGCATTCACGGCCGCGAGATAACGCGGCGTCAACCCAACCACACGTTCGAGCATCCGCCAGCCAATTGCTTCGAGAGCGCTTGCCCTTCGTTCTCCTCTGCCGAACGCGTCACGCATCGCGAATAGTGCCCGGGAGAGTATGAGACCGAGCTCCCGGTCCTTTGCAGAGAGGTAGCGGTTCCGGCTGGACATGGCGAGTCCATCCGGCTCTCTCACCGTCGGAGCAACGAGAATCCCCACGGGGAAGTTCAGGTCTCGAACCATCGCCTTGACCGCCGCAGCCTGTTGGAGATCCTTCTGGCCGAAAACCGCGACGTCCGGCATCACGATGTTGAAGAGCTTCGCGACGACAGTGAGAACTCCCTCGAAGTGATGCGGGCGGACCGCACCTTCCCACTCCTTTCCGACACTCCCCGGATGCACGATGACCACGGGCACGTGCTCCGGGTAAATCTCTTCTTTCGTGGGAGTGAACAGAAAATCGACTCCCCTCTCCTTTGCGAGCGCCGCATCCGCATCAAGCGTGCGCGGATAGCGGGCAAAATCCTCGCTCGGGCCGAACTGAATGGGATTGACGAAGATGCTCATCACCACGAGGTCGGCTACAGCCTTCGCTTCGTCGACGAGCTTGAGATGGCCCTCATGAAGTGCTCCCATCGTCGGCACGAACGCAACACTCCTGCCCTTCGCTCGCGCTCCGGCCATGATGTGGCGCATTTCAGAGATAGTTCCGACCGGCTTCATGCTTAGAAGCTGTGCTCTGCATCCGGATAGGCTCCGCTGCGAACATCCTTCGCCCAGCTTCCTATCGCCGAGCGCACGTCATTCGCCATCTCGGCGTAGCGCTTTAGAAACTTCGGCTGGAACGTGTCGTTCAAACCGAGCACGTCGGGAAGAACAAGCACTTGCCCGTCACACTGCACGCCCGCGCCAATGCCGATCGTTGGAATCCCGATTGCCGCCGTGATGCGCGCGGAGACATGCGCCGGCACGAGCTCGAGAACGACAGCGAACGCCCCGGCTTCCTCCAGTCCCTTGGCCTCGCCAATCAGCCTGTCCGCACCCTCCTCTTCGCGACCCTGAACTCGAGCACCTCCGATGGTGTTCACCGACTGCGGCGTAAACCCGATGTGCGCCATCACGGGGATGCCGGTGCGAACCAGCGCGTGCACCGTATCGAGCATTTCCGGGCTCCCCCCCTCGACCTTTACGGCGGACACTCCAGTCTCCTGAACTGCGCGCCCGCAATTGAGTACCGCGCTCTCGATGCTTGCCTGGTATGACAGGAATGGCATGTCGATGACGATGAGCGCGCGCTTCACCCCGCGCCGGACAGCGCCGGCATGGTAGATCATGTGGTCCAGTGTCACCGGGAGCGTCGAGTTGTAACCCATCACTGCGGTTCCTACCGAATCGCCGACGAGAATCGCGTCGACACCGGACTCGTCCACGAGCCTCCCGAACAATGCGTCGTAGGCTGTCATGACGACGATCTTCTCGCCCTTGCGCTTGCGCTCGGCGAAATCGCGGACCGTTATGGGCCGCTCCTCGCGAGCTTGACTAGTCAATGCGAGCGCTCCGCAGAGTCGCCAACTCGGTGAGCCAGAAATCGCGCTTCGACAATTCCGGGTGTGGGACCGTGAGTCCCTCTTCCTGCACGCTCTGGTGCTCGAAGAGCACGATGTCGAGATCCAGCGTGCGCGGTCCCCACCGTGCGCGCCGCACACGACCCGCCTCGGCTTCAATCCGGTGCAGCTCTGCCAGCAGCTCGCCTGGAGACAGCTCGGTTTCGATTGCAATCATCTGATTGAGAAATGGACCCTGCGCGACGGGGCCGATGGGCGCGGTTTCCTCGACGTCAGTCTGGCCGAGCACTCGTGAGCCCGGTAGTGCGGCGATCGCGCGCCTCGCCTGCGCCAAAAATACCTCACGCTCCCCGAGATTGGAGCCGAGCGCTATGTAGGCGACATCCTTCACGCACGCTCTCGCTCGAGCGCTATCTCTGCGTAAGCGAGCGGACCCGGCAGCGCGACGTTCGGCTTCCGTACAGCGATACGCACTCGCGTCACGAGCGGCAGCTGCAAGGCGCGATCGGCGATCATCTCGCCAACCTCTTCGAGGAAGCTGATGTGACCGTTCGTGACGACCTCGGCGACGAGGTCGTAGACTCGCCTGTAGTCGACGATGTCCTTCGCTGATACCGGTCCGTCGGTGCGCACCACCCAGAGCGAAGCGTCGACTTCTATAGATTGCGCGATCTCCGCTTCGTGAGGAAGGACACCGATGCGCGCATGGAAGCGCATCGCCTTGAGGGTCACGACATCGTTGGTGATCGCGTTGTCCCTACCCATCGAGTGCCTCCCTCAAGCTTCGCGTCAGACGCAGGACGGCGTCCGTGCCTTCTTCCGCCGCTCTCACTATCGCGCTTCCCACCACAACTCCGTCCGCGAGCTCTCCCACCGCTCGCGCCTGCACCGGGGTCGAGATCCCGAAACCGACGCATATCGGCAGCGACGTCGTGGAGCGCAGTCGTGAGATCGTTTCCGGCAGCGATGCCGCGGTGTGTTCCTGCAAGCCGGTGACCCCGAGACGACTGATAAGATAAACGAACCCGGTGCCGTGACGGGCGATCTCGGCCATGCGTTCCCTGGGTGTCGTCGGAGCGACGAGCCTGATGAACGCGAGCGGACTCTCCCCAAGCCATTTCTCGCGCGCCCGATCCGCGCCGACAGGAATATCGGTGATGAGGATTCCGCTGGCACCAGCTTCGGAGGCGCGGGTCAACGCGTTTGCGCCCGCCGCGAGGACAGGGTTGAGGTAGCTGAACAGAACGACGGGAACAGCGAGCTTCGCGCGCTCCACGAGGTCTAGAACCCGATCGTAAGTGGTTCCGTTTTCGAGCGCCCGTTGGGAGCTCGCCTGAATGATCGGCCCATCGGCGATTGGATCCGAG
Source organism: Gemmatimonadaceae bacterium (assembly GCA_036570225.1). GTDB lineage: Bacteria > Gemmatimonadota > Gemmatimonadetes > Gemmatimonadales > Gemmatimonadaceae > UBA4720. The sequence continues at coordinate 28,235 of DATCPG010000331.1, forward strand.
AAGGGGACGCCGAGCTCGATGATGTCGGCACCGCCCTCCTGCAGGGCGTGGAGAATATCGAGCGAACGGGGAAGATCGGGATGGCCGGCGGTGACGTAACAGACGAGGGCGCGGCGGGACTCGGTGCGGAGCGCGTCGAAGCGACGCGAGATTGCGTTAGAGGAGGTAGTCGCCCGGGGTGATGCCATACCTGTCTGGGTCCGCCGTCTTGATGATTGTGCGCGCGTATTGACCGCCCGCCTCGGGGATCGCGAGGTCTACGACGAGCGGCGGACTAATTCTGTTCCCCTGTGCGTCGCTGATAATCTTAACGATCGGCCTGGACAATGCTTCGGGATTCGGGTTGGACGCCGACACCACGGCGAGCTCGAAGGTGTCCAGCACTACGAGCGTTCCAACCGGATAAATGCCGAGAAGGTTGATGAACGCCTTGACGAGGACCGGATCGAGCCCGCGACGAGGGTTGTCGCGCATCTCCTCCAGAACGTCGGACGGTGCCAGTGCTTCAGTCTTGTAGACGCGTCGCGAAGTGGCGGCATCGTAGCCGTCTGCGATCGACACGATCTTGCTGAGCAGGCTCACCTGTCGCGGGCGGATGGACTTGGGATAGCCCGTGAGATCGATCTTCATGTGGTGTTCGTGGCAGACCGTCATCGCGCGGTACGAAAGCTCTTCCTGCTGACGCCGGAACTGGAAAAGCACCAGAACTCCGAGCCAGGGGTGCGCCGCCATCCACTTCCATTCCTCTTCGGTGAGCTCGCCCGTCTTCTGAAGGAGATCGAGTGGCACGCGCGATTTCCCGATGTCGTGCATGAGCGCTGCGAGGCCCAGCTCGTAAAGCTGGATCTTCGTCATCCCGAGACGCCGCCCCAGAGCAATCGAGAAAATGCAGACGTTCACTGAATGCGTAAACGTGTACTCGTCGTAGTCGCGGATCGCGGTGAGGCCGATCAGAGACGTCTCCTCGTTCAGCACCTGATCGACGATTCCCTGCACTACTCGCTTGATCTTTCGAATGTTCGGCGTCTTGCCGATGCGGACGGAGTTTATGACGTCCTTCGTGACCGCCACCGATTGAGAGTAGGTTCGGTTCGCGGCCGCCTTCGCTTCCTCATTGAACTCCCTGTCCGTCTGCGTCTCCGTCGGAGGATCGAGCTGGAAGGCCTCGATCTTACCGTCGGCGAGCCGACTGACGATCTCCTTGTACCTCTCAGACGGCGAGCTTTGGGTTTCTCCCCCGAGAAGCGAGAGGAGAAACGTCCAGTCTTTCGCCGATCCCTTCGGAGCGACGTGAATGGCTCCAACACCGGAAAGCTTGCACAGCGTCAGGATGTGGCCGAATGTCGCGTAGTTGCTGAGATCCAGCCTGAGCCGCGTGGAGTTGATGAAGATGAATTCGCCGGACACCCGGAATTCGAGCTCGCCTTCTTCCGCGCGGAGCTCCTCAGCGACTTGTGCGAGCTCCGCCAGCGTCTTCTGAACCGCCGTGTGCTCGAGCGGATATAGCTTGATCGCGCGCAGTGCCGCGTAGAAGGCCACCATGAAATTCCTTCCGCCACGGCGAACATTTGCGCCCGACTGGCGATCGCCCTCGCGCACGGACTGCGTGACTGTTCCAGCCGCGCTCACGATGCTGATCCCCGAATCGCCCGGCTCACGGCATTCCTCACGATCACGTCCTTCTCGGCGGCCGCCTTGTTCAGCACTTCCATCGCTTTGGGCGAACCAATCTTGCCGAGCGCCATGGCCGCGCATGCGCGGAATTCGGAATCGTCGCGTTTACCCATGAAGCCCTTTGCGTGCAGAATCCCGTCGAGGAGCGTGATTCCGCCCTCGCCACACATTGCGCCGAAGGCCTCGAAGAACGCCATCTTCTCGGTCAGGTTACTTTCGCGCAGATCTTTCCCCTTGATCGCGGCTTCGATGCGCGGGAGCGCAGCCCTTGCGTTGCGAGCGCCGATGGCCCGGACGGCGACGATCCTGACCTCGCGATCTTCGTCGATAAGCGCCCTCTCGAGCATCTGCATGGCGCCCGGCGAGCCGATCTCTGTGAGCGCTGAGACAGCCGCGACGCGCATTTCAGGCTCCCCGACAGTCAGCATCTTTCCCAGTGCCGGCACTGCCGCCGGCGATTTCAACACGGCTGCACGGCGGATCGCTTCCATCACGACTGCTTCGTCGTCGGAGCCAATCAGACGAATGAGCTCGGCGCTGTGCGATGACGCGAGCCGGGTCGCGGCGAGCTCGAGCAGCATCTTGAGCTGTGGATTCGCGCTGCGACCGATCCAGCCAAGAACCGTCTCGAGCGCGCGCGGCTGAAGGATTCCGAACAGCTCGTCGAGCTCGAGCTGCGGGGCCCGCAGCGGTGAATCCTCGAGCGCCTGGAGGAGCTGACCCAGCGGCTTCGGGTCGCTCATCAGCTCGCCGAGCTGCGTCAGTCGCTGCTTTTGCGGCTCGAGAATCTCTGGCGCCCGAGCCGCCGTGACGCCCGCTTCGCGAAGCAGGTAGGCCGCGTTTCGATATTGCGCGCTGGAAAGGAGTATGAGCAGGAAGTAGTCTAGGAGTCCGCAGATCTCCTCGCGGACCGTCGGGTCCTTGTGGGTCTCGAAAATGTCCAGCAACGAGGCGATCACGGCGGGTCGCAAATCCGTAGAGAACTCGCGCCTGATCTCTCCCTGCAGATATTCGACTTCGCGGTCGTCGAGGAAGTAGAGCGTGGAGTCGAAGTCATCGAGACTCGCGATAGACGAATTCGTTTTCTCGAGGCCTGCCTCTGCCTGCGCGGGAGAGAGAATCTTTTCCTTCTGCTCCTCGCGCTCCATCGACTCGACGCCAGGCCCTCCTTCCGCGGTGAGGTCGACGTACTTGTACTGGAGGGTCGCAAACTCGCGCTCCCACATCAGCGTGAGAAGATCGTCGTCGTCGTCCGTGGCCTTGCGAACGCGCTGGAGAAGGTCGAAGAACGTTCCAAGCTCCTCGCCCTCGAATCCCTTCAGCATCTTCAGCTCGCGGATTCCGTCCTTGTAGAGGAGCCAGGCGATGTTGTCGCTGGTTCTCTCGTGCTCGTCGAGCACAACTCGTCCTTCCCACATGAGCTGGGTCTCGACGATCTGGATATCGATCTCTTCGGTCTTCTGCCAGATGCCCGCAAAAGCTTCGCGCACGGCTTCGAGCGACCGCGCGTGCATGGGGTTGTTGGGGAGGTAGAGCTGGTGCGCGCGGACAGCCTTGACGAACGACTTGAGGAGGTCAGTTACGAGAACCATCGGAAACGACGGCTCGTCGAGCTCGCCCTGTGCCGTGTTTGCCGTTGCCGAAGTTGTCATTCGGGAAGAAGTCCCATCTCAGTTATCTGCGCGAGGTCCTTATCGCCCCGTCCGCTGATGCAGATCAGGAGGGCGTCTGTTGGTTTCCACCGGTCTTTGTCCTTGACGACCCAGGCGACCGCGTGTGACGTCTCCAGAGCGGGTATTATGCCTTCCAGACGACTGAGGATACCCAGACCTTCGACGGCTTCCTGGTCGGTCACGGACACGTAGAGCGCCCGACCGGTGTCCTTGAGGTGGGAGTGCTCCGGGCCTACCCCCGGGTAGTCGAGTCCCGCGGAGATGGAATGCGCGGGATGGACCTGACCGCTCTCATCCTGAAGCAGGTAGCTCAGCGAGCCGTGAAGGACCCCAGGCACGCCCCTCTGGAGTGATGCCGAATGCTCCCCGCTGTCGAGGCCCTTCCCGGCCGCCTCGACGCCGACGAGCTCGACCGACGGGTCGTCGACGAACGCGTGGAAGATGCCCATCGCGTTCGACCCGCCTCCGACGCAGGCGATGACGCTCGTGGGGAGTCGGCCAGCGGTCTCGAGCATCTGATCCTTTGCTTCCCTGCCGATCACCGCCTGGAAGTCGCGCACCATGCGGGGATACGGCGCGGGCCCGACCACGGAGCCAATGATGTAGTAACTGTCGCCTACATTGGTGACCCAATCGCGGATCGCTTCGCTCGTCGCATCCTTCAGCGTTCGCGTCCCGGAGCGCACGGGGACCACTTTCGCGCCCATGAGCCGCATTCGGAAGACGTTCAGCTCCTGCCGCCGCATGTCCTCCTCGCCCATGTACACAGTACAATCGAGACCGAAACGGGCACACACGGTGGCGGTGGCGACTCCGTGCTGCCCTGCGCCGGTCTCCGCGATGATCCGTCGCTTTCCCATTCGCCTGGCGAGCAGCGCCTGTCCCAAAGCGTTGTTGATCTTGTGCGCGCCAGTGTGGTTCAGATCCTCGCGCTTGAGAAAGACGGCGCAGCCAACCTCCTCCGAAAACCTCGGAGCTGTGCTTAGCGGCGACGGTCGTCCAACGTATTCCTTGAGCAGCTGGTCCAGCTCGGCGACGAACTGTTGGTCGCGCACGGCGGCATCGAACGCGACGTCCAGCTCGTCGAGCGCGGGGATAAGCGTCTCGGGCACATATCGGCCGCCGAACGCTCCAAAGCGGTGTATGGTGTCCGTCGCCACTTTAGTGAACTCGAGCGCCGGAAACCGCCGCGTAGAATTCGCGCATCAACCAGGGATCCTTGATCCCGGGCGCGCTCTCGACACCCGAGGAGACATCCACGACGTCCGGTGCGAGAGTCCGCACGGCCGACCCGACGTTGCCCGGTTTGAGGCCGCCGGCGAGGACGACCGCCGAGCTCCCTCTATCCCGCGCGAGATCCAACGCAAGCTCGTTCCAGGGGAGAGCTTTCCCGCTTCCGCCAAGCTGCTTTTCACTCCTCGCATCTAGCACGATCGCGTCCGCGCTGTCGAACAGCGCCTCGGCTTCATGAGGAATGTGCGCTCCCGCGATTCTGATCGCAGCCCATATCTCGCCGCCGAATTTCTCGCGGATCGCCTGCACATCGACCGTCGTCGGATCGTTGTGCAGCTGGACGACGTCCAGGTGCATCTCGTCCGCCAAGCGCGCGATTTCATCGGGGTCGTTCGTGCCAAACACTCCCACGTGTTTTGTCGTGTTGCCGGCGGATTCGAAAATTCTCTTCGCCTGTTCGAGCGTAACGCGTCGCGGCCCATCGGCGAATACAACGCCTATGTAGCTCGCGCCGATTTCCGCGCCGATCGCCGCATCCTGGGGCCGCGTCATGCCGCAGAACTTAACCTTTGCGAGCACCGGCCGTCCGCGCTACGCCCGTGAGAGTGCGAACCATGGCCCCTGGATCGGCCGAGGCCGAAAGCTCTGAACCGATCAGGACGGCATCCGCTCCGGCTGCCGCCAACCGAGTTACATCCGTGACCGACCTTATCCCGCTCTCAGCTATGGCGACGATTTCGCGCGGGATCAGCGGCAAGAGACGAAGTGAAGTCTCGGGGTCGATCTCCAGCGTCTCGAGATTCCTGTTGTTGACGCCGATCAGCCGCGCGTCGAATGAAAGCGCGAGGTCCAGTTCTCCGGCGTCGCGCACTTCGACCAGAATCTCGATCCCGACATCAGACCCGGCCTTGATCAGCTCCTTGAGCCGCGCGGGAGGCACGGCTCGCGCGATGACGAGCGCCGCGGACGCGCCAAGTGCGCGCGCTTCAAGAATCTGAACGACCTCGACGTGGAAGTCCTTCTTGAGAAGCGGCGTCGATACTATGCCGCGCGCTCGGATCAGATCCTCGTTTGAGCCGGCAAACCGCCGTGGCTCCGTAAGGATTGAAATGGCCGCGGCTCCGCCCTTTTCGTACGCCCGAACCTGACGCTCGAGGTCGAGCCCGGAATTGATCACGCCCTTCGACGGCGACGAGCGCTTGACCTCGGCGACAATCGCAACGTTCGGTCGCCGAAGCGCGGCTCCAAATCGCGGTGGGCTGCCCATCGCCTCGATCGCGCGGGCCAGCTCGGCCGCGCGGGGGATGAGCGTTGCCGCACGTGTGCGTGCTTCGTCCGTCAGGTCACCGAGCGTTCCTCCGGGTGGCGCCCAGGCAGAAAGAGCTTGCGCTTCGGTCGATGTTCGGCTAACGTAGGAATTCGGCAAATGTTCGGTAGGAAAGATCGACGGGTCCGTACTCAAACCAGCCGCGGAAAAGGATATGTCGCTCACAAAACGCCAGCGGGAGATTCTTACCTACCTCGCGAACTACTCTGAAGAGCACGGGTATGCGCCGAGCTTCGAGGAGATCGCTACGCAGTTTAACTATAACTCCCTGGCGACAGTCCACGAACATCTCACCAATCTCGAGCGCAAGGGATACATCAAGCGCGCGTACAACGAGAGTCGTGGGATCGAGCTCGTTCCATCCGATGTGCTTCCACGGGCGATGTCCCTTCCGCTGCTCGGTACGGTAGCCGCCGGCATGCCGATCGAGGCTATCCAAATGCCCGAGACGATTGGGGTGCCCGAGGATCTGGTGCGTCGCGGCGGCAATCACTACGTCCTGCGCGTGCGCGGGAACTCCATGATCGACGAGCAGATTCGCGACGGCGATTTTGTCATCGTGAATGAGAAGAGCACGGCGGACAACGGTGAGATGGTTATCGCGCTGATCGACGGCACATCGGCAACCGTCAAGAAATTTTACCGGGAGCGCGACGGGCGCATTCGGCTCCAGCCCGCCAACGAGAGCATGAACCCGATCTACGTCCACGAGAACGACATCTCCATCCAGGGGATCGTCGTCGGGGTCTTGAGAAGGTTCTAGAGGTCGATCTCTTAAGTCGTTGTCTTGACGGCTTTTGGGCTGGCCTGTCTCAAGCGGTTGAGAACTGATTTTGCCTTCCCTGAGTCGATCGATTTTTTCGCCGCGCCGACTCCGTCCGCAAACGTCTTGACCCTGCCACTCACGTAGATAGCGGCGGCCGCGTTGAGGAGTGTCGCGGCGCGCGCGCCGGCCGAACCCTTCCCATCCAGGATCGTCACGATGATCCGCGCGTTGTCGGCCGGCTCACTCCCCGCCAGATCTTCCGGGGCGATCTTCTGGAATCCGTGCTCTTCGGGCTGGATCGTCCAACGGGTCGTCGATCCACCGCGGACCTCGACTACGTGCGTCGGCCCCAGGGGTGAGACCTCGTCCAGACCCGGCTCCCCGTAGACGACCATCGCGTGAGTGGTGCCCAGCGCCGCGAGAGCTCCGGCGAGTATCGGTGCTCGCTCGACGTCAGAGACCCCCACCACCTGCCGGCCAGCCCGCGCCGGATTCGCCAGGGGGCCGACGATGTTCATAACCGTCGGAATTCCAAGCTCACGCCGAACGGGCCCCACATGACGCATCGCGGGATGCATCAATGGCGCGAACATGAAAACGATTCCTGCATCTCTCAGGGACGCTTCCATTGTCGATACCGGGACATCGATCCCTACTCCGAGCGCCTCGAGAACGTCCGCGCTCCCGCACTTCGTCGTGAACGACCGATTCCCGTGCTTCGCAATGCGAACGCCGGCTCCAGCAGCCACGATCGCGGCGACGGTGGAGATGTTGAACGTCCCGACCGCGCCCCCGCCCGTCCCGCAGGTATCCACGAGACCTTCGGGGTCGGTTGCGGAGAGAATCACCATCGCACTCCGGAGCGCCCTCACGACGCCGGCGACGACATCCACACTTTCGCCCGTGGCACGGAGCGCCGAGAGCAAGGCAGCAACCTGCACGGCGGTGGCCTCGCCGCGCATCACAATGTCGAATGCTGCCTGGGCGTCGTCGGCGCTCAGAGCTTCTCGGAAGGCGAGCTTATGGATCGCGCTCTGGAGCGCGTTCGGAGGCGGGACGCTCATTGTTGCCGGGTTAGAACGAGGTCGCTTGCTCTTTGGACGTAACGATCTGAAGCACCTCTTCCAGAATCTTGCGCGGCTCTCCGCGCCCCGTTGTTGCGTCCCGCAACGCCTGCTCCACCCTATAGATGATGTTGCTCTGGGTCTGGAGAGCTTCTCCCTGTGCATGAAGCTGGACGTGCGCTTTCTCCAGTTTCGTGACGGCCACCCGCACCTGCTCCTCCACCGCGGACAACCGCTCGGCCGTCGCCCTGGCCTCGACCGAGGCAACCTCTATGGCTCGCTTCAGCTGGGAGACGCGAATCGAATCGTTGCCTCCCTTCCCAGTCAATGCCGATTGAGCCTCGGCGAGTTTCCGCTGCAGGTCCTGCAGCGCTCGCGCGTTTTCCTCATTGAGTGCTTTGGTGAGCTCTTCGAGGGTTCGCACGGCTTCTTCGCGTGCGCGACGCTCGGCCAATCGGGCAAAGGCCAACGAGAAGAGATCCACTGCGGGCGAGATTTTTTCCGAGAGCCGGTGGCCGAATCGTGTCTTGGGCTCCGAGAGCGCGAGAACGCCTGCGAGCTCGCCGTCGACGAGAAGTCCGCGGAGAAGCAGGACGCCGGCTTCAGGCGTAGCTCCTGTCCCGAGCAGCTTCTGGTAGTCGCCCGACTCAGTCCCGAGGTCCGCGAACTGTTTGCCGGCGCTGATCGTGCGCCTGATCGCGCTGGGGAGGTGGTCGATAGCAATCTCGAGCTGTGCCGTTCGCATGCCCTCGTGCGCGGGCATCAGGCGCTCAGCGAGCAGATCGCGGCGCGCATCGTATATGAAAAGCACGACGCTCCCGTTCCGGTCGTGCTCCGAGACGTCCTGGCTGAGCGCGTTGAGCGCCTCGGACACGTTGCCTGCCGAGGCGAGCACGGTGGACAGTGCAGCTAGAGTTCGTGGGGCCACTTGGATCCGCCGGTCATCATTAGAGTGAGCGTCTCGGAGGACTCGACAGGCGCATGCTCCGAACGGCCGTTCCACATTGACCAGCCAACCAGCGAAAGTCAATCATATTCAACACTTTACGTTCCTTGACAGTGCGTCGCGCGAGGATAATTTCACGCGATGCTGTCGCGATCCGTGCAACTCGTGTTGCACTACGATGGCGCGCGCTTTTCCGGGTGGCAGCGGCAGCCTGGCGAACGGACGGTTCAGGGAGTCCTCGAAGCGGCGGTGTCCAAACTCTGTGGAGAACCCGTGACCGTCGTCGGGGCCGGACGGACAGATGCGGGAGTCCATGCGCGCGGTCAGGCCGCGGGAGCACGCGTCCCCGCGAAATGGGGCGCGCCCGCTCTGCGACGATCGATGAATGCCATTTTACCGGATGATGTATGGATTGCGGCAGCCTTCGAAATGCGTGACGAGTTTCACCCCCGCTATAGCGCTATATCCCGCAGCTACAGCTACTACGTAGGCACAGACGATCTCGCATCTTCCCCGTTTCGCCGGACACACGAGCTGGCCTGGAAAAAATCGCTCGATTTTTCGCGGCTCGAGACCGTCGCGGAGGCTGTGGCGGGCGAGCACTGTTTCCGGGCGTTCGCCGTCAAAGGAACCGCACCCGACCGGGATGAGCATCGCTGCACCGTCGCCCACTCGGCCTGGCGAAAGCGGGAAGGTGGGCTCGTGTTCGACATCGCGGCCGATCGGTTTCTGCACCACATGGTGCGTTTTCTGGTTGGGACCATGCTCGAGGTTGGAGAAGGCAAACGGGAGCCCGCAGTGATGGCGGACCTCCTTCAGCAGGAAGACAACAATCAAGTCTCTCCGCCCGCTCCTCCACACGCTTTATTTCTTGAGCGGGTGGAGTATCCGAAAGACCTTTACCTGGAAAGTGAATGAACATCTATCTCGAGAGCGTGAACCTCGATGAGATCAGGAACGCTGCCTCGGCCGGACTTGCTGACGGCGTCGCGTTTTCGCATGTCGCGTTGAGCGTCGACGCGCCGGACGCGAGCGCGAAAGAAAGGCTCGAAGAGATATCCCGCGAATTCGCGTTCCCTATCTGCGTTCCGGTGGGCGCGGTTGCGTCGGGCGACATGTACACCGCGGCCCGCGAGCTCGCGAAGGTCTCCGATCACATCGTAGTGCAGATACCCCTCGTCGAAGACTCTCTCATTCCAATGGCGAAGCTGAGCGCCGAGGGCGTGGTCATCTGCGCGACCTTCGTATTCAACGCAGCACAGGCGATCATCGCCGCCAAGGCCGGAGCATCGGCCGTCCGCATCACTCTCGGGGAGCTCGAGGCATACGGCCAGTCGGGCGCGCAGGCACTCGCCGAAATCAAGAACGTGCTCGACACGGGTGGCCAGGAGTGCGACGTCATGGCCGCATCGATTCAATCCGCGACGCAATTCGCCGAGTGCGCGACGGCGGGTGCCGACATCGTCTGCGTTACTCCCACGTCCCTGCGCGCGCTCGTGGTTCATCCGTTGAGCGACAAGGGTGTCGATCGCTTTCTTAGCGATCTCGCGAAGCGACCCAAGTCACGCGTCTCTTCATGAGCATCAGAATCGCGCGCTCACTCACGGCGCTGCTTTTCGTAGCATGTCAGGGCGCATCCAGCGCGCCTTCAGGCGCACAATCATCGGCAACTCAGGCCACCGCCCGCTCCATTAATAATTCGCGCCGAACGGCGATCACGGACGCCGTGGCGCGCGTCGCTCCCTCGGTTGTGACCGTCCAGACGGAGGTCGTCGAGCAGGTGCCCGCGGACGTGTTCGAGCAGTTTTTCGGTGGACGCTCGGGACAGCGCTCGGCAGCGGGGCTCGGATCGGGATTCATAATCAGGCCAGACGGCGCCATTGTCACCAACGCTCACGTCATAGCGGGTGCGACGCGCATCCAGGTGGCGATGCGGGACGGGACCACCTACGCCGCTCGCCTGATCGGAAGCGACGAAGCGAACGACCTTGCCGTCATCAAGATCGATGCGAAAAATCTTCCCGTCGCACCACTCGGTTCGTCGACGGATCTCCTGATCGGTGAGTGGGCGATCGCTATCGGTAATCCGTATGGTTTCATTCTCGCCAACTCTGAGCCGAGCGTCACCGCTGGCGTCGTGAGCGGAACGGGCCGGAATCTCGCCACACCGAGCGAGGGTCCCGGCGTGTACGTGGACATGATCCAGACCGACGCGTCGATCAATCCGGGCAATTCTGGCGGCCCGCTGGTAAACGCGGCTGGCGAGGTAATCGGCGTGAACAGCTCCATCTTCTCGCCGAGTGGCGGGTCGGTTGGAATTGGATTCGCGATTCCGATCAACCGTGCGCGACGTGTCGCGGAGGATCTGCTCGCGCACGGAGTGGTCAGGCATCCCTGGATTGGAATGCAGCCCGAGATGTCGCGCGCACCAGGAGTTGCGGGCAACGGCGGCGTTGTTGTCGCGTCTGTCGTTCCCGGCTCTCCGGCGGCGCGCGCCGGAATTCGTGCCGGGGATGTGATCCTCCGCTCGCGGAGCAGAGCACTGCACAATCCCTACGACTGGTACGCCGAGCTTCTCGAGCTGCAAGTCGGTGAAAACGATTCGCTCATCGTCAAGCGCGGAGGAAGGGAGATTCCAGTCACCGTCCAGGTAGCCGATCTCCCCGACGTGAACGCGCCCAGGGTTACCGTCCTCCGTGAGCTCGAGCTTATTTCGGTCACTGCGCCAATCAGGGCGCAGTACCAGATCGAAAGCAGGCAGGGCGCGCTCGTGAATCGCGTGAGCGACAGGATCCAGCAGCAGATCGGTCTTCAGGCGGGTGACGTCATCGTCCAGATAAATCGCACGCCGATCCCTGACGCACAGACGGTGAATCGCATCCTGACGAGTTACGGACGCGGTGGAATTCGCCTGTACTTCGAGCGCGGCGGGCAGATCTATGCGACAGAGTTCAGCCTCCAATAGTGACGAACCGGTATAACTCCCCACTCGCCGAGCGTTATGCGTCGGCAGCGATGCTGGAGCTCTGGTCGGCGGCAACCCGGTACGGTCTGTGGCGCCGGCTGTGGCTCGCTCTCGCGGAGGCGCAGCGTGAGCTGGGAGTAAGGATTCCCGACGAGGCGCTTCGCGAGATGAAGGCAAATCTCGACAACATCGACTTCGATGCGGTCGCCAGCTACGAGAAGCGTTTCCGTCACGATGTGATGGCGCACGTGCACGCCTTCGGCGACGTCGCCCCGAACGCAAAGCCGTTCATCCATCTGGGCGCCACGAGCGCCTACGTCACCGACAACGCCGATCTCATTCTGATGCGTCGCGGGCTGGATCTGCTGCGAGGGCGTGCACTCGACGTTCTTCGCTCGCTCGCGGCGTTCGCCGAACAGTGGCGCGATCAGCCGACGCTCGGTTACACGCACCTGCAGCCCGCACAGCTCACGACCGTCGGCAAGCGGGCCACGTTGTGGATGCAGGATCTCGTGCTCGATATCGAGGATATCGACTACCGTCGCCGGACCCTCCCCTTCCGTGGCGTGAAGGGAACGACCGGAACGCAGGCCAGCTTCCTGGAGATCTTCGAAGGTGACCAGGAGAAAGTGCGAGCACTCGACCGGCTCGTCACGGAGAAGATGGCGTTCGCGGCGCCGCTTCCCGTCACTGGTCAGACGTATACACGCAAACTCGACGCATTCGTTCTTTCAGTCGTCGCTGGCCTGGCGGCAAGCGCCGCAAAGTTCAGCAGCGACATACGGATGCTGCAGTCGTTCGGCGAAATCGAAGAGCCGTTCGAGAGCGAGCAGGTCGGGTCATCTGCCATGGCCTACAAGCGAAATCCGATGCGCTCGGAGCGTATCGCCTCGCTCGCGCGATTCGTGAACTCCCTCGAGAGCAACGCAAATCAGACGCACGCGGTTCAATACTTCGAGCGTACTTTGGACGACAGCGCGAACCGCCGCCTTGTCATACCGGAGATGTTCCTCGCGACCGACGCGATCCTGCTGCTGATGGCAAATGTCTCGAGAGGGCTCGAGGTTCATCCGGCTGTGATCGGTCGCAGGGTCGCTGCCGAGCTGCCGTTCATGGCCACCGAGGAATTGATCGTCCGCGCTGTGCGTGCCGGCGGGGACAGACAAATCGCTCACGAGACGATCAGAAAGCACAGCATCGAAGCTGCACGCGCGGTGAAGGATGGCGCAGAAGGAAACGATCTTCTCGAGCGGCTTGGCCGCGACAAATCGTTCGGCGTCAAGATGAAGGACCTCGAGGGGGCAATCGATCCGAATCGTTTTGTGGGCCGCGCTCCCCAGCAGGTGGATGAATTCCTGCGCGACGTGATCACGCCGCTATTCGCTGGTGACACGGCCCACGCGGACCGCTCAGAGGAGCTTCGCGTCTGATGTTGATGGAAGCGAGCGCGTTGCCGCTCACGCCGCTCCGGCGCGGGAAGGTGCGCGACGTGTACGTCGTCGATGACGAGAGGCTGCTGCTCGTCGCGACCGATCGTGTCAGCGCGTTCGATGTCGTGATGGCGGAGACGATTCCGGAGAAAGGCGCGGTACTCACGCAAATCACGGCGTGGTGGCTACGGCAGCTCGAACACAGCGTCGAGCACCACATGCTGTCGGCGGACATCTCCGACATCGTGCGCGAGGTTCCGCAGCTGCGTGAGCATGAGCGCGAGCTCGCGGGGCGGGCGATGCTGTGCCGGCGCGCGACGGTTTTCCCTATCGAATGCGTGGTCCGAGGATATCTCTCCGGGTCGGCGTGGAAGGAATACCGCGCAGCCGGTACGCTCGCGGGCGAGCCTCTCAGGAAAGGCATGAGAGAGTCTGATCGGCTCGATCCGCCTCTGTTCAGTCCGGCCACCAAAGCCGACGAAGGTCACGATGAGAACATCACGGTCGATCGCATGAAATCCACGATCGGCGCGAAGTGGGCCGCAGAGCTGGAGCGGTTGTCGCGCGAGGTTTACGAAGCCGGACGCGCCATCGCCTCGGAGCGCGGAATAATCATCGCCGACACGAAGTTTGAGTTCGGCCGATCGAGGAGCGAGGAGGCGGCCGAAAAGGTTATATTGGTGGATGAGGTGCTCACGCCGGACAGCTCACGTTTCTGGCCCGCGGACGTTTACGAGCCGGGTCATGGGCAGCCCAGCTTCGACAAGCAGCCCCTTCGCGACTATCTCGAGTCCGAGAAACGGGCGGGAAGATGGGATGGCAACTATCCACCACCGCGACTGCCGAAAGAAGTGATCGACGCGACGAGAGATCGCTATCTCGACATCTATCGTCGCCTGACCGGCCGCTCGCTCAACACTGACGCATCACATTGAACTTCGCGCGCGAAGGACTGCTTTTCATCGCGATTGCCGCGGTCGTGGCCGCTGGCGCATTCGCTTTCGCCGTATCCCGCCGCTCGTGGGGTCTCTGGCTTGCGGCCTTTGTCCTCCTCCTGCTGGCACTCTGGGTCGCCTATTTCTTCCGCGATCCGGAGCGCGTCGGCCAGCGGGGACCATCGCTGGTCGTAGCCCCCGCGGACGGGAAGCTCATCATGATCACGGAAGTCGACGAGCCGTCGTTCATCAAGGGACGCGCAATCCGCCTGTCGATCTTCATGAACGTGTTCAACGTCCACGTCAACCGTTATCCGGTCGATGGCGTGGTGGGCTACGTCCACTACAACAAGGGCAAGTTCTTCAACGCTGCTGCCGAGAAGTCGAGCCTCGAGAACGAGCAGATGTCTGTCGGCCTGGAGACCATACCTCCTGATTCGGGTAGAACAGCGAGGGTTGGCGACGTGCATCGCGTGCTGGTAAGACAAATCGCGGGACTCATCGCTCGCCGCATTGTCACCTACAGCAAGCTCGGCGAGCGCGTGCGACAGGGCGATCGGATGGGAATCATTCGCTTTGGCTCACGAGTGGATCTCTTTCTGCCGGCCGGTTCCGCAATTCGGGCCAAGCTGGGAGACGTCACTACCGCGGGCACAACGGTGCTGGGAGAGTTACCGCATTGATGCTCCCGGCGGATCAGGCTCGCCGGCACCAAGCCAGAGGAATAGGTGGCGACGTAGATCGTCCGCGCAATCGCGGCGTGATCATACTGCCCAATGGATTCACCCTCGCCAGTCTCTTCTTCGGGATGTTCGCCATCGTGTCGGCTTCGCGTGGAGAGTTCGATACGGCAGGACTCTACGTTGTGTTCGGCGGAGTCTGCGATGCGCTTGACGGCCGGGTAGCTCGCGCAACCGGAACCGGATCGAGATTCGGCTCGGAGCTCGACTCTCTGGTGGACGCGATCACTTTCGGATTGGCTCCGGCGATGATCATGTACTTCGCCGTACTCAACCGAAATGGATGGGACTGGATCTTCGCGTTCCTGTTCACCGCATGCGCGGTGATCAGACTGGCGCGCTTCAACGTCGAGCAGGCGGGTCGCGCCAAGAAATACTTTCATGGCCTCCCGAGTCCGGCCGCCGGAATGACGCTCGCGACGTACTACTGGTTCAGTCAGACACCGCTCTACAACCAGACCGTCCTCGGCGATCTCAACTGGACTACCGGCCTCCGGGGATTGATGCTCTTGCTGGCGTTTCTGATGATCAGCAACGTCTCCTACCCCGCGATCCCTACTGTTGGGTTCAGGAAGATCAGCGAGGTACTCGGCACGCTCGTGGTGATCGCGACGTTCATCGGCGTGCTCTTCCTCCGGAAAGAGTTCTACTTCCCTGCCCTCATCTGCTACGTGCTGTACGGCTTGGCGAAGACAGTCATATTCGGTTTGCTGGACAGGCGTCCGGTCGGCGATTCGCCAGTGATCTCCGACGACGACGAGCCACTGCTTCTCACGTCGTCTGGCGTCGTTGGTGCAGGAAACGAAGCCGCCCGACAACGCCCAAACCGGCGCCGGAGAAGGCGTCGTCCGCCCGGCCACGGTGAGCCACCAGCGGGCGGACCATCCGACATTCCGCCGGCCGGTCCCATTGGAGGACAACCCTGATGTCGAAGTTCCGCATCGCCGTCCACATCACGCCCCGAAAGGGATTGCTCGACCCGCAGGGGAAGGCCGTGAGCGATGCACTCCACACTCTCGGCTTCAAGGCCGTCAAGAACGTCCATGTCGGCAGATACATCATCATCGAGACGGACTCGTACGACGCGATCACTGCGGAAGAAGCCGTGACCGAGATGTGTGGAAAGCTCCTCGCAAACCCTGTGACTGAAGATTTCGAGATCGAATCGGCGGTGCCGGCGTGAAATTCGGGATCGTCACGTTTCCCGGCTCGAACTGCGATTACGACGCTTATCACGCAGTGACGGAGATTCTGGGCGAGGAAGCCGCTTATCTGTGGCACAAGGATCACGACCTCGAGGGATCGGACGTGATCATTCTTCCAGGCGGCTTCAGCTACGGCGACTACCTGAGGGCGGGCGCTATCGCGCGATTCAGTCCGATCATGCAGGAAGTCGCGGCTCACGCAAAAAATGGGGGTCCGGTAATCGCTATCTGCAACGGCTTCCAGATCGCGTGCGAAGCGGGCTTGCTTCCGGGAGCGCTCATGCGGAACTCGCACCTTCAGTTCATCTCGGCGCAGGTGCGCATTCGCGTGGAGAACTCCGGGACACTGTTCACGAATCTCTACGAGACCGAGGAGATTCTCAGAGTTCCGGTCGCGCACGGTGAAGGGCGCTACGTCGCGTCGCGACAGGTTCTCGACAGTTTGGAAAACGAGGGGCGTGTTATCTTCAGGTATGCGGACGCCCGGGGAAATATCAACGCGGACGCCAATCCCAACGGCTCAGAGCGCAACATCGCCGGAATCATCAGCGAGGGCGGAAACGTGCTCGGCATGATGCCACACCCGGAACGCGCCTGTACCCCGCTCGTCGGCTCGAGTGACGGGGTCCGCCTGTTCGAATCGATTCTCGCTCGCGTGGCGGCCTGACGTGTCCGTCGTGACCCCTCGGCCCGGTGATCCCGCAATCACCCCCGCATTGGTCGCGGAGCACGGGATAACCCCGCTCGAATACGACCGGCTCGTCGCGATGCTCGGCCGCACACCGACATTCACGGAGCTTGGAATCGTGAGCGCGTTGTGGAGCGAGCACTGCTCGTACAAGCATTCACGGCCAGTGCTGAAGACGGTGCCTACCGAAGCTCCCTACGTCCTTCAGGGACCGGGTGAGAACGCGGGCGTGATCTCCATAGGAGACGGACTCGCCGTCGCGTTCAAGATCGAATCCCACAACCATCCGTCGGCGGTCGAGCCATACCAGGGCGCGGCGACCGGAGTGGGCGGGATTCTTCGCGATGTGTTCACCATGGGTGCTCGGCCCATTGCGATGCTGAACTCGCTGCGCTTCGGTAGCCTGGACAGCTCCAGAGTCAGGTATCTGTTCGCCGGTGTGGTCAAGGGAATCGGCGACTACGGCAACTGCGTCGGAATTCCCACGGTTGCCGGCGAGATAGTCTTCGACAGCGCTTACGCGAACAATCCTCTGGTCAACGCAATGTGCGTCGGCTTGCTGCACGAAGACGATTTGATCCGGGCCAAAGCCGAAGGCGTTGGAAATCCGATCATCGCCGTTGGCGCGCGCACGGGACGGGATGGAATCCACGGGGCGTCGTTCGCTTCGGAAGATCTCTCCGAGGCAAGCGATGCGAAGCGCCCCCGGATTCAGGTGGGCGATCCGTTCACGGAAAAGCTTCTCCTGGAGGCCAGCCTCGAGCTGATCAAGAGCGGGCACATCGTCGCGATTCAGGACATGGGGGCAGCCGGTCTCACTTCGTCTTCGGCGGAGATGGCCGAGCGCGGAGACGTCGGCGTCACGATCGATGTGAGCAAGGTTCCGACCCGTGAGAGCGGGATGAGCCCTTACGAGATTCTGCTCAGCGAATCCCAGGAGCGGATGCTCGTCGTCGCAAAGCGCGGCCGCGAGGATGCAGTGCGCGAGATCCTGGAGAAATGGGATCTCACCGCCGCCGTAATCGGCGAAGTGATCGCAGAGCCAGTCTATCGCGTGACAGAGGGCGCGAAAGTCGTGGCCGAATTTCCCGGGTCGAGACTCGTGACGGAATGCCCTTCCTATTCGCCCGATGCACGCGAGTCGGATGCGATCAAGGCGCTGCGTTCCGAAGATCCTCTCGCTGTGAAGGAGCGTCCTGAGGAAGCTGATCTGCTTTGGACGCTCGAGACGTTGTTGTCGGCACCAACCATTGCCAGCAAGGCGTGGGCGTATCGCCAGTACGATTCCACGGTACGCACGAACACTGTGATCGGACCGGGTGGGGATGCGGCGGTCCTCCGGGTTCGCGGGACGAACAAGGCCATCGCGGTAAAAACAGATTGCAACGGGCGGTACGTGTATCTCGATCCTCGCATGGGTGGACGCATCGCGGTAGCCGAGGCGGCCCGCAATGTCGCCTGCACTGGCGCGCGTCCGATGGCGATCACTAACTGCCTCAACTTCGGCAACCCGACACGTCCGGAAGTCTTCTACCAGTTCAAGGAAGCTGTCGGCGGCATGGGCGAGGCTTGTCGCGCGCTCGGCACGCCGGTGACGGGCGGCAACGTGTCTCTGTACAATGAGAGCCCGTCCGGCGCGGTGTACCCGACACCCGTCATCGGAATGGTGGGACTCATCGATGATCTTTCGCACATAACTCGCGCGACGTTCCAGCACGACGGAGACACGGTGCTGCTGCTCGGCGAGATGGCCGGAGAGCTGGGTGGGAGCGAATACCTGGCGACGATTCACGGCAAAGTGCTGGGCGCGCCTCCCCGCTGTGATCTCGATCTGGAAAAGAAAGTGATCGATTCGCTGCTCGAGGCAATTCGCGCTGGTGCGGTCAGCTCAGCGCATGATTGCAGCGATGGCGGGTTGGCGATCGCCCTCGCCGAATGCTGCGTGGCGGATCTGGAGTGCCAGAGCGGCGCGGAGATAGATCTCTCGGCGTTCGGAAACATTCCAAATCGAGCCATGCTGTTCGGAGAAACGCAGGCCCGCATTGTGATCTCGAGCTCCGCGCCGGAACAAGTTCTGGAGATCGCCGGGAAAGTCGGCGTTCGTTGCTCCCGAATCGGTACTGTGAGACGCACGTCCGATACTCTCTCCATAAAAGTTGCTGGATCGATACTGAGA
>DATCPG010000332.1:0-5726 GCA_036570225.1 Gemmatimonadaceae bacterium
GTTACGACGTGGTCGGCGCGACGATGAAGTTGTTTTGTCACGGCGACGACGTGCCCGATCGTCCAGGCTGCTCTCTGGACTCGGTAAACGATGCCAGACGCGTGTGCGAGCAGCTCGGAATTCCGCACTATGTGCTCAACATGGAAACAAAGTTCGGCCACGATGTCGTCGACAATTTCGTCGATGAATACTCGCGCGGACGTACGCCGATTCCATGTGTGAGGTGCAACACCTTCACCAAGTTCCGCGATTTCCTGAAGAAGGCCGACTCGATCGACGCGCAGTGGATCGCGACCGGACATTACGCGCGGGTGGTCGACGGCGAGCTCAGGCGAGGCATCGACGAGAACAAGGACCAGACGTATTTCCTCTGGGGAATCGATCGAGCGGTTCTTGCCCGAATGATTCTTCCGGTTGGGACGCTCGACAAGGCACAGACGCGGGCGCGCGCGCATGCGATGGGCCTCGAGGTCATCGCGGAAAAGGTCGAGAGCCAGGAGATCTGCTTCGTGCCGGACGGAGATTACGCGCGGATTCTCGAGCAGCGGCTCCCTGCGGACGCACCGGCGCTGTCGCGAGGGCCGATCATCACATCGAGCGGGACGATCGTCGGTGAGCACAACGGATTCGCGCGCTATACGATCGGACAGCGTCGCGGCGTACCGGGCGGTTTTCCGCATCCCATGTACGTCGTGGGCATCAGGCCACACGATCGCGCCGTGGTGATCGGTACGCGCGACGAGCTGCTGGGAAGCGGAGTTGTCGCCCGCGAGGTGAACTGGCTGGCCGCGCCGCCGGGCGTCGGCGATCGGGTGAGCGTGCGCGTCAGGCATCGCTCCGCGCTCGCCGCCGGCGAGATTGTTCGATTGGATTCCGACGAAATCGAGGTTGCGCTGGACGAGCCAGTTTCGGCGATCACGCCCGGGCAATCCATGGTTCTCTACGACGGGGATCGCGTGCTCGGCGGTGGGTTCATAGAAGCCTCGCGAGGACAGCGGTCAACACTCCCCGTATTGGCGGCGTAATCTGGCAAGACGCAGCCGCGCCGAACAAGTAATGAAGTTCCTGCAATGAATATCTTTCCCGCCCGACCCTCCTCTCTCCTTCCGAGCAATCGATGATCAAGGCTTTTGCATGCGTAGCTCTCCTCGGCGGTGCCGCGCCCCTCAGCGCCCAGATCGGTGTCGATACAACGGGCACTGGCGCCATCGTCGCTCAGGCCAGGGATCACTCCGAAGTGATGAAGAATCTCCAGTACCTGTCAGATATCATCGGACCGCGCCTGACGGGTTCGGCTGCGATGCGTCGCGCGAACGACTGGACGGCGGAACGCTTCAAGTCTTATGGATTGAGTACGGCGCTCGAGCCGTGGAATTTCGGTGTGACGTGGACGCGCGGCCCGGTGTACGCGCGACTTCTCGCGCCGTTCGAGCGCGCGGTGACCGCACAGAGCTGGGCGTGGACTGGCGGCACCGATGGCAGGCCGTTGGCGGGGCCAGTAGTGCTGGTCAATGTCTCTTCGCCCGAGAGCGTCGCTGTCTACAGAGATCACATGAAGGGCGTGTGGCTCCTCACCGGTCAGCCGGCGAACATCTTCAACCCGGATGGACCTCCGATGACGGCCGCGGACTCTGCGGCGTTGCGGGCCCGGCAGAATGCGTTCCGCGTACCGCAAGATACATCCGCCGCTGCAGTCGCCCGCCGGCGCCAGTTCCAGACTGACTTGCCTTATCTGTTGAAGCAGGCCGGCGCGCTTGGCCGCCTCACCGACGGAAGCAAGGAACAGGGTCTGATGACGATGAGCGGATCACCTTACTCGGTCTCGCCCCTGCCGAACCTCGTCATCGCCCACGAGGACTTCGCGATGCTCGCCCGTCTAATCCAGAGCGGGGTCGCCCCGAGGTTCGAGGCCGCCGTCAGCAATACTCTCGGGACCCAGCCGGTGCAGCAGTACAACACCGTCGCGGAAATCCGCGGCACCGAGAAGCCAGGAGAAGTCGTCATCCTCGGCGCTCATCTCGATAGCTGGGATCTCGGCACGGGAACGACGGACAATGGCACCGGTTCGATGGTGGTGCTCGAAGCTGCGCGCGCCATCGCGCAGTCTGGTCTCAAACCAAAACGTACGATCCGTTTCATTCTGTTCAGTGGTGAAGAGGAGGGACTGTTGGGGTCCGCCGCGTACGCGGAAAAACACGCTGCGACCGCCGACAGCGTACAAGCCGTGCTTGTGCTCGACAACGGCACCGGCATGATCACTGGACAGGCGCTTCAGGGACGCAATCAGGACGAGCAGCTCTGGAAGGATCTACTCGCTCCTGTCGCCACGCTGGGCGCGAAGAATGTGCGGCAGGGCAACAAGGGCGGCACCGATCATCTGTCGTTCATTCCGTACGGGGTGCCCGGCTGGAACTTCGACCAGGAATCGCGAGGCTACAACCACACGCATCACTCGCAGGTCGACACGTTCGATCACGCCGTCGGGAGCGACCTGATTCAGGCTTCGGCGGTTATGGCCGCCACAGCGTTCGAGCTGGCGAATCTCCCGACACTGCTGCCGCGCGGGGCGAAAACGCCGGTGGTGCCGCGGACGATAGCAAAGCCGTCGGCGGGGCTCGCGACGAACTAGACTCGCTGGCGTGCAGGTCGCAAGTTTGTGCACCTACACAAAGCCAGGAGACGCTGGATGTCCTCACGTGGACAGATGTCGTGGTCGAACCTCGCGCTTGCGCTCGCCGGCGCCGCGTTTGTATCGGCGTGCAGCCCTTCCGCTCCTGCGCCGCCGCCGTCGCCAGTCTCCGGCACGGTTGCGCCTCGAGTCATTCCCGCACCATCGTCGCTCGCGCTGACGGCGGGAGCGCCGTTCGAGCTGACTCGCACAACCCGCATCACACTCGTCGGGTCCAATCCGGAAATCGCCGCAGTTGGAGCAACTCTGGCGGCCCAGCTCCGCAAATCAACGGATTTCCCGTTCCCGGCAGCTGCCTCTTCCACTTCCGGCGGTAGCGGATCCGGCAGCATCGAGCTCCGCATTGGCGGCGACGCCACAACACTCGGCGAGGACGGTTACCGACTCACGGTGACATCCGACTCGGTCCGGCTGAGCGCCAATTCACCGGCCGGCCTCTTTCACGGCGTGCAGACGATCAGACAGCTACTTCCCGTGGAGATCGAATCCGACATGGGTGTGGAGCGCAGCATCTGGCCCATTCCCGCTCTCAACATCGTGGACCAACCCCGCTATGCCTGGCGCGGCGCGATGCTCGACGTGGCGCGCCATTTCCTCAGTGTGCGGGAAGTCGAGCAGTACATCGACTTGATGGCCCTCTACAAGCTCAACGTGCTGCACCTCCACCTCACCGACGATCAGGGCTGGAGAATCCAGATCAACTCACGTCCGAAGCTGACCGCGGTTGGATCGCTCACGCAAGTCGGCAACGGACCGGGCGGATTCTTCACGCAGCAGGACTACCAGGACATCATTCGATACGCCCGGGAGCGATACATCACGATCGTCCCCGAGATAGAAATGCCCGGGCACAGCAACGCGTGGCTTACGTCGTACCCGGAGCTAGCGTGCAGCGTGCGGCCATCCGCGCTGTACGGCGGAACGGACGTGGGCTGGAGCAGCGTCTGCGTCGACAAGGACGCGACCTACGCGTTTGTGGACGACGTGATGCGCGAGCTCAGCGCGATGACACCCGGTGCATACATCCACATCGGCGGCGACGAGGTAACGACGCTCACTCCCGAGCAGTACGTGCGGTTCATCGAGCGCGTCCAGACGATTGTCTATAAGTACGGCAAGACGATGATCGGGTGGGAAGAAATCACGAAAGCGCACATCAGGCCGACAACCATTGCGCAGCAGTGGAAGAGCGACTCGGCAACAGCGGCGCTCAAGTACGGCGCCAAGTTGCTCATGTCGCCGGCGACCAAGACGTACCTCGACATGAAGTACAATCGTTCGACGGAGCTCGGGCTGAACTGGGCAGCAATGATAGAGGTGAACGACGCGTACAACTGGGATCCCGCTCAATACATGGCTGGCGTGACGGAGCAGAACATTGTCGGCGTCGAAGCCCCTCTCTGGGGTGAGACCCTGCGGAACATCACCGCCGCCGAATACCTGGCGATGCCGCGACTTGTTGCAATCGCCGAGGTGGCATGGACGCCACAGGCTTTACGGGAGTGGCAAGGATTCCGCTCGAGAGTCGCCGCGCACGCTCCGCGTTGGAATTACCTCGGCGTGAATTACTACCGGTCACCACAAATCCCATGGTAAATCTGTCCTCGCTTATCATCTCCCTGGCGCTGGTTGGGGCAATTGCATCTGAGTTGTCTGCACAGGACGCAGCGCCGTTTCCAGCACCCAAACTGGAGCCGCGCATCGTCACTCCCGGGAAGACGAGCGCGGATCCGCCGTCGGACGCCGTGATCCTTTTCGATGGAAAGAATCTCGCAAGCTGGCGTAGCGCCGATGGAAGTCCGGCGAAGTGGCAGGTCAGAGACGGTTACATGGAGGTCGCGGCAGGAACCGGCGACATCATGACCGCGGAGCCCTTCGGCGACTGCCAGCTCCATATCGAGTGGGCAACCCCGTCAATCGTCAAAGGTGAGGGGCAGGAGCGCGGCAATAGCGGCGTCTTTCTGATGAGCCACTACGAAGTTCAGGTGCTCGATTCCTACGACAACAGAACCTACTTCCACGGCCAGGCCGGGTCAGTTTACAAACAGTACGCCCCGTTGGTGAACGCATCGCGACCGCCCGGGCAGTGGCAGAGTTACGACATCATCTTCAGAGCACCGAGATTCGACGAGCAGGGCAAGCCCATCGAGCGGGCGCGGGTCACAGTGCTGCACAACGGCGTTCTCATCCAGAACAACGTAGAGATTTTTGGAAACACCTATAATGATCGGCCGGCTGTGTACACGGCGCATGCGGCGCTGGAGCCGCTGCGACTGCAGGATCACGGCAACCCCGTGCGCTACCGCAATATCTGGATCCGGCGATTGTAGCAGGTCACGATGACGCTCATAGGGGATCCAAGTTTTGAGTGGACAGTGCTGAGTCGTCAGTTGGTCAGTGGTTCTGAGTGGAACACGCTCACTGACAACCACTAACAACTGTCCAACTGACCAACTCATTACTCGCTACTTGAATCCTCTCCAGTTGTCCTCGTAGCAAGTGTGAGTCTAGTATTTCAGCCCTCCCGAATCGGCGAAGTCCTTCATCATTCGCTCCTGTTCCTCCGACAGCTTCTCGGGAACGGCAATGGAGACTTCCACGATCAGGTCGCCCTTGTTCTCTCCCTTCTGGATTCCCTGACCGCGCACCCGGAATCGCTTGCCCGAGGGAGTGCCGGGCGGAATCTTGATCGCCACTTTTTTTCCGTCGAGCGTTTTGACGCTGATCTTCGTGCCGAGCGTCGCTTGCGCGATGTTGAGCGGAACCTTTGCGATAACGTCGAGCCCGTCCCGGCTATAGAACGCGTCGGGGCTCACGTTGAACGTGATCACCAGATCCCCGGGCGGCCCGTTCGCGGTTCCCTTTCCACCCTGACCCTTCAGCCGGATCTTCGAGCCCGTATCGACTCCAGGCGGCACGTTGATCACGACCTTGCGCTTGACTCGCACCTCACCGGTGCCGTGACACGTCGGGCACGGCTCCGTCGGAATCTGCCCGCGCCCCAGGCACACCGGGCACATCCGATTTACAGCAAAAC
>DATCPG010000333.1:0-5309 GCA_036570225.1 Gemmatimonadaceae bacterium
GTCCGTGGCCATGGCCTTGGCCCGAGCCGCGTCCCTTTCCGGAATAGTCGGGAGGGGGCGCCGCAGACTGGCGCCCTCTCTTTTAGCAGTTAGTGCTGATTTTTCAACCTAACCCGCAACGAGGCGGGCCCTATGAACGGAGTGCTAATGCAGCGAGTTCTTGGACTGGTGATCGCGACGTTTGCTTTCTCATCATTGAGCGGCGCGCCCGGAATTGCGGGCGACCGCGGATCAAACGAAGACTTCCGTCGCGATCGGGCGGAAGAGCGCGCCCCATCGATTGATGTGGCAGCGCTTCTCACCGCGGCTCGGGGGGCGCCTCCCATCATCTGCTCGCTCGCTTCGCGTGCGATTCGCGGTTACGGCTGGGGCGACCGAAATGATGCTCCATCCACTCCCCTGGCCTCGTTCGTTTCATCCACCAGCTACGATTTCGAGCGCGAACAATTCCCGACAGAGGACGTCCAGCGGCTTCTCGCCGGACTGTCTTCGGATGACGCTTGCGTGCGCGAGATGTCCGTTCGGCTGATCGGGACTCAGAAGCCGCCGGCGGTTGCGAGTGAGCTTGTCAACAGGCTCGGATCATCTGATCCCGTGCTGCGAGCCATATCCGCATTTGGACTTGGCCTCGTCGAGGCGCCGACAGGTGTGGATCCGCTCATTCGTACATTGCACGATCCCGCGACCGACGTTCGCGCAAACTCAGCGTGGGCTCTCGGGCGCATCGAAAACGGACGCGCCCTCAATCCTCTTGTCGGCCTGTTCGGCGACAACGCGGAGAAGGTTCGGGAAGCCGCCGTTGCCGCCGTCGGTCACATGGAATCTGCGAGCACCATACCAGCGCTCGTTCGTGTCGTCCGTCAGGACGATTCTCCGCGCGTGCGACGTGTTGCAGCATGGGCGCTTGGTCAACTCCAAGCGCACGAGGCCGTCGACCCACTGGCCGGAGTTCTGGCTCACGATGCCGATCCGGGCGTCCGCGAAATGGTCGCGTGGGCACTTGGCAGCATCCAGGACCGGCGCGCGGTGTCGCCCCTCGGCACCGCAATCCGCCAGGACAGCGAAGACAGGGTGCGTGAGACCGCCGTCTGGGCAATCGGTCAGCTGGAGGATCGATCCTCACTAGACATACTTGGAGCTGCGACCGCAGATCGGAGTCCGCGTGTGCGCGGTACCGCTGCGTGGGCGATTGGCCAGCTCGACGAAAACGCAAAAGCGCCTGCGGGCTTGTTGCGGCTACTGAGCGATTCGGAGGCGGATACCCGCCTCAAAGCGGCATGGGCGATGGGTCAGATCGAAGATCCATCCGCCTTGCCCCCGCTCCGCGATGCGCTGCGGACGGAGAAGAACGATCACGTTCGCCGAGCGCTGATCCGGGCACTCATGAAATCGGGGGAGCGCTCCGAAGCGACGCTGACCGAGCTACTCAGCTCGGGCGATCCGCAGATTCGCGAAGCAGCCGTGCGCGGACTGGCGGGCAAGAATTCCTTTGATCCATGGCCGTGGCCCTGGCCGCGTCCCCGTCCCTTTCCGTGAGATAGGCCGTGCGCGCGATTCGATTTGGTCTCATCCTGTTGACCGTGAGCTGTGGCGAGCCGACCGCGACGTTGTCGCGGCCGCCAGCAGCTGCGGTCGTGGCGGAGCAAGAGAGTAACTCGTTCTCCATTGATGCCGAGAGTCGCTCCGTTTATGTCAGACTCGTTCACCCGCGCGGTGAAGGCGGCGAGCCCATCCGCGCATTCCTCGGAAGAATGCTTGATAGCGCGGATTCGGCGGGTGCGCACCGCCTGGTAGTCGACCTTCGATCTATTGCCGGCAGCGATGCGCGTGTCCTGGTTCCTCTCATCAAGGGGATCGTCACGCGCGATCAATTCGTGCGTGAGGGTGGGCTCTACGTTGTTGTCGGTCCGAACAGCTTCTCGCCAGCTCAAAACGCGGCGGCGCTGTTGCGTCGCTACGCGCATCCGATCTTCGTGGAGCAGCCGCCGACAGTAGCGCCAGCCGTGTAGCCAGGTCAGGCAGCAGCGTCAACGGAACGATCCGAACGCGTGGACTCAGTCCAGGATGCTGCGTGTGCTCGAAATTAGCGGCGGCTGGCCCGGGGTAAATACCCTGTGTTTTCGTCCCGCGAACACAAAAAAACCCGTGACTCACTCATCCGAGAAACAGTCTCTAACCAGTGAGTCCTACTCTCCGAAATAGAAACTGGCGGCGCGTCGGTCCACCCGCGTGGCAACAACTTCCGCTGCTCCAACCGACCAAGACTGCTGGGTGTGTCCTGATCTCCGCCCTCAACATCTTGTGGACGGGTCATGGCGCGTTCAGGTCGTGGCCGACCGGAGCCAGATTCGCGGCGGTTCTCGCGCTGGCGTATCTCATAGTCACCGCGGCGGAGTTCATCTGGCTGCTGGCGACTGTACCCCAGCCGGTAGATATGGGTTTCCCCGAGCAAAAACCAGCGCCGTCGGCTCCGCCGGAAATCGACCCGCTCGTCGAGCAGCTCAGTGTTGTGGCAGCCCCCGTATTGAAAGAGGGAACGCTCCAGCTCGCGGAAGCGATGCGGACTTTCGAGGCCGGAAGTGATGGTGATTACGTGAGCACTCTGCTCAATCCCCGTGTCCTCGAGACCTTGTCGGAAGAGGAACGCGACAAGGAGCTCGATCGCGAGAGCACCGAGCTGATTCAGCAGCATCTGACCACCTGGCGCACTTACCGCGACCGATTCTACGGTCCCGCCATGGCGTTTCGTAACGAGCTTCGCAAGCGACTTGGCATCAGGAATCTTCAAAGGCAACCAGAAATCCCCGCGCTGGATCAGGCTGTGCTAACCGGCGCCAAACCGATTACTGAAGCGGCGGATCACCTCACCGAATTGGCGAACCGGCTCAAGTAATCAGCTCCACACGCCACAGACTCCGCTTGCAGCGCCAGTTTTCTTGGCCGCGCGTCGAGCCGACCGGTATATTCCTGCCCGCGGTCGGTCATCCCTCGGTGAAGCGGAGGCTCGTGGTGATTCGGATACTGCCGAAATTCTTCCCCTTCTCGTCTGGCGTCTTCGCTTGTGCGGCATTCCTCGCGTTGCCCGCGAGCACGACACTCGCCCAGGTCAAAGCGGTGCTTCCACCCGGCAGCGGCGAGTGTACTGGTCTCCGCAACTTGCGTCTCGCCGATGTTCGGCTGACGGAAGTTGCCGACGTCCCGGATTCGCTCGAGCACGGTGACAACGTGCGCGCTCCGCACTGTCGAGTGTCGGGAGTGATTGGCCGAAGCACCGCATTCACGGCGATGCTGCCGAAGCAGTGGAACAAGCGAATGCTCATGGGCGGAAACGGTGGCTACGCGGGCGTGATCAACCGCGGCGTTCTCGCCAATGCAACCGCCGGATACCTGACGGTCAGTACCAACACCGGACACGAACGTTCTCCGGGAGGAGGCGCGCGGTGGGCGCTGAATGATCCGGAGCGACAGGTGGATTTCGGATATCTCGCCGTACATCGCACCGCGGTAACCGCAAAACTGCTGGCAAAAGCGTTTTACGGCGCCGAGCCGAGCTACTCGTACTTTACGGGCTGCTCGAACGGGGGTCGTCAGGGACTGATGGAGGCGGAGCGCTTCCCTGACGATTTCGATGGGATCATCAGCGGGGCTCCCGCCGCGCATATGAGCCGGACGGGCGCGTCATTCCTCAAGAACACGCAGGCGGCTTTTCCGGATCCTTCGTACTTCGATCACCCGCTCGTTACCCAGGCGAATCTCGATCTCGTGTCCGCCAGGGTTCTCGAGGCGTGCGATGCTCTGGACGGAGTGAAGGACGGAATACTGGACGATCCCCGTGATTGCAAATTCAAGCTGGAATCCGTGAAAAAGTGTCCCGGCGACCGCGCTGCGGCCGATTGTCTCACGCGCGCGGAGCGGACCGCCATCGCGCGCATTTACGCGCCGGCCAGGGATGATCGCGGACGAGTGATTTATCCAGGACAGCCATTCGGGGGAGAGAATCTTTCCGGGGGCTGGTCCAATTGGATCACCGGTCGCGACACCGCGGTCATGCGCCAGCTGCACGTGCCGTCAGCGCAGGCGATGTTCGTGACCGAGGGCGCGAAGTACTTCTTGTTCAGTGATTCGACCTGGGACTACAGTCGCTACAAGGGATCTCTGATCAAGGACTCTAAGCGCTGGGTGGCGATGCTGGATGCGGACAATCCGGATCTCTCCGGCTTCGCAGAGCGAAAGGGGAAGCTGATCCTATGGCACGGTTGGTCCGATCCGGCGCTCAACCCGCTCGCCACGATCGAGTACTACGAGGCTGTTCTTGCCCGCGATCCTCGCGCGCGAGAGTACGTTCGGCTTTTCATGGCTCCGGGAGTCCTCCACTGCGGCGGCGGTCCGGGACCGAGCCACGCCCCGTGGCTCAAGGCTGTGTCCGACTGGGTGGAGAATGGGCAAGCTCCCGAACAAATGCTGGCAAAAGCCGACTCTGCCGGGAGGACCATCAGAACTCGCCCGTTGTGCGCGTATCCGAAGCGCGCGGTCTACACCGGTAAGGGTAGCACCGACGACGCATCGAATTTCGTTTGCCGGGCACGGGCATAGACGCGTACACCATTCGTCGGTGCACCCGCCAGGACGCCGAGACGATTGCATCGCTCGGCGCACGCCTCTTCGTGCAAGCCTACGGCCCGACCCATCCGGAGCCCGAGCGGAGTCGGTACTTGGCGGAGGCGTACTCGGTAGATGTCATCGCGAGGGCGATAGAAGGCGAGGGCAGCTCCGTTTACGTGGTGGAAGCCTCGAGTGGCGCGCCGGTCGCGTACGCGCACATGATCGCGACGATGGAGTTTCCTCCCGGTTTCGACGGTCGGGGAGCGTTCGAGATCGTCAGGTTTTATGTCGACGGTGCGCATCAGGGGCGCGGAGTTGGCGCCATGCTCATGAATCACTGCTGCGATGTGGCGAGGCAGGCTGGAGCCGATGTGGTCTGGCTCCAGACCTGGTCGCAGGCGTCGTGGGCGATTGGGTTCTACCTTCGGCTGGGCTTCAAAATCGTTGGAAAGAAGCCTTTCTACTTTGGCTCGCGCGTGGACGAGGACCACCTCATGGCCTTCGCGCTCTAGCTACGGTGTGCTGTTGTTCGTCCCGACCTTCAGCACTTCGTCCAGGTAGAAATGCACCGCGCTGGCGTACCCAGAATCACAAGGCTTGACGCCGGCGAACTCTCCGTCGGCTCCCGTATTCTTGGTGACATCGGCTATGATCGCCGAGCGCGACATCGTTAGCTTCTTCCCAGCCGAGACCTGATCCCTTAGATA
>DATCPG010000334.1:0-4200 GCA_036570225.1 Gemmatimonadaceae bacterium
CACCTGGCTTGATCGTTGTCGCGCGTTCGACGCCTGGTTGCGCGGAGAGCGGACCCCCAAGGAGTGCCGCGCCGAAGGCAGCGAGAATTACCGCCCGGAAGGCGTAGACGCAGGTTGACATGCCTTAACTCTAAGCGCGCAGCACCGAGTCTGATTGTGCGATCAACGGTCGTGCCACCTGCTCTTCCGGGAAAGTTTCCGCGACCCGCCGCTCCAGCGCCACTACTTCCCGCTCGGCCCCGCGCAACGACTCGAGTCCCCTCTCCAGCTTCGTTCGCTCTGTGTTCAGAAACCTCTCGTACGGCGCAACGACTTCCAGAAGCTGACGCTCGTAGCGCGCGAGCTGCTCCTCGAACTTCGCGCGCAGCAGTACCGCAAGGTCCTGGTTCAACTTCGAGATCTTCTCCTCGAATTCTTTCACCAGGTGCCGGCGACGGGCGGGAATGATCATCCACCCGGCGATTGCAGCCAGCGTTGCGGTTAGCAAACCAGTGAAGTCCAGCGCGGCAGTCGTGAAGATCGCGAGGAAGATGCCCGCGAGTCCGACCGCGAGAACGTTGACGCCGAAGGCGCTCATCACGGCTTCCTTCACCGACGTTACGATCTCCCGCGCTTCGCGCTCGGTGTTGAATTCGTCCAGTCGGCGTTCCACCGGCTCGCGCAGTCGCGCAAAGAGCTCCTCGCGATTGTACTGAAACTCGGTGTCTCCCGCGAGCGCGAGCGCACCAGATGCGCGGAGCCGCGCGGTGTGGGCGTCCAGCTCGCTGAATACCGCGCGCCATAGTCTGAGGTTGCGATCTACCGTCCAGTCCACCATACGGTGCACCACCTGCTCAACCGCCTGCGGCGACTCCTGGACGACCTCGGCCCTGAACCGGTTCTCGACCGCGTCCTTGTTGCGGAGGAAGAAGGCGTTTCCAATCCTGATCGTGCGCTCGAACCACGACCTTCCGCGGCGCTCCAGCTCGTAGAGCACGTTCCGCATCTCGATCAGGTAACGCTCGGAGTCCGTGCGCATCTCCTTCGAGTACGCCTCGAGTTGATCGCGAATCGAGCGCAGCACGCCCGCGTCGGCCTGAACAACGGCGAGGCGCTCGTCGAGCGTGGTCACGTTCTTCCTCAGCACGTGGGTCAGCACCCCCAGCGGGGTCAGAAGCTTGAGGCGAACGCGCTCCTTCTCGCGCAGGGTCTCCAGGACATACCGCTCAAGCTCCGTGTACTCGTTCTTTTCGTCTGGCGTCGCGGAATTCCCGGACGTCTTCGCACGCAGCGCCTGCAGAGCGCTGATGAAGTAGAGTGCTGGCGTCGTTACGCCGAGACGAGTCGTGACCTCACGGGTGAGGTAGTCACGGACGCGAGTGAGCTGGTCGTCGCTGTTGCGCCGATCGATACCGTTTACCACGAAAACCACTTTCTTGCCCCATTCGCGGATGTGGGTGAGGAAGTCGAGCTCGCTGGCAGTGAGCGGCTGCAGCAGGCTCGTCACGAACAGGAGCAAGTCCGCTCGAGGGACGAACTCACGCGTAATTGCTTCTTCCATCCTTTCGATAGAGTTCGTGCCGGGAGTATCCACGATGTCGAGGTCGCGCAATGCTTCGAGCGGGTGGTGGTAAAGTTGCACGTGCTCGCCGATGGTCTCGGGCGGTCCCGGCTCGCCATACCGCAGAATGGAGATCGCGCGCGTCGTCGGCAGGTCTCCCATCGCGAAAACTTCGTCGCCGAGGAGAGCGTTGATGAAGGTGCTTTTGCCGCTGTTGTATTCGCCGACGACGACGAGGAGGAACAGCTCGTCCATCTCGTGGACGAGCGAAGCCAGGCGGTCAAGGTCAGAGCGCGCGCCGTCGGTTTGCGCGAGGGCGTCGCGGACTTGCAGTACAAGCTTGCGCTCGAGCGCGACCAGCTCTCTCTGTTGTCTGTTTAGGACCTGGTCCAAGCTAAGATCCGCGTTGAGAGTTGAGACTCATGACCGTGATGGTCAACTTTCGCGCCATGATCAGGCGGCTGAACGCTTCAATCTCTCCCCCCGGGTAGTTTGACGAGGACATCGGAGAGAGGCATCTTCGTCGCATCCCGAGCCCCGCGCACAAACTATGCTGATCGGCCTCCTCGTTGTCGTCATCGTTCTCGTAGCGTTCTACGTGATTCTCTACAACCGGCTCGTCTCCCTCCGCGTCCGCGCCCAGAACGCCTGGTCCGACATCGACGTCCAGCTCAAACGCCGCGCTGATCTCGTCCCGAATCTCGTCGAGACCGTAAAAGGCTACGCCGCTCACGAGCGCGGAACTCTTGACGCGGTGACCAAGGCCAGAACGAACGCAGTCGCCGCGCAAAGCGCAGGACCCGCTGCACGCGCGCAGGCCGAGGGCGAGCTCACGACCGCGCTGCGCGGACTCACTGTGGCGGTCGAGGCCTATCCGCAGCTCCAGGCGTCCGGCGGATTCCGCGACCTACAGGCACAGCTCGCTACCATAGAAGACTCTGTCCAGAATTCCAGGCGCTACTACAACGCCGTCGTCCGCGATCTCAATACCGCGATCTCGACGATTCCGTCCAACATCGTCGCCGGGCCCATGGGCTACCACGAGATGGAGTTCTTCGAGGCCACGGCGGACGATCGCGAGCTGCCGAAGGTCTCGTTCTAAACCTTCGCAGGGCGCTTCTCCTCCTTCTCGCGCTCGCCAGCTCCGCGGGCGCGCAGGACCGCTCCATCCGCATCCGCAACTTCGATGCGCTCCTCACCGTTCATCCCGATGGAACGCTCGACGTCGCCGAGAGGCTCACCATCCATTTCACGGGACAGTGGAACGGAATAGTCCGCGACCTCTCGCTCCATCATAACACTGCGCAGGGACGAGCGACAAAGCTCCAGATGCACCTCGTCGGCATCACCGACACCACGGGCAACATGCCGCACGTGGACTGGATAACCAAAGACAAAGGTTGGACGGAATCGTTCAAGATCTGGGTTCCCGGCGCTGACAACGCTGACCGAACCGTCATCATGCGCTACCGAATCGACAACGCGATCCGCTTCTTCTTCGCGCACGGGAAGGAGCCCGCTTTCGACGAGCTGTACTGGAACGTCACGGGCAATTCCTGGACAATGCCGATCGATCACGTACACACGCGCGTGGTCCTTCCCGACGGAGTGACGCCGACGCGCACCGCGGTCTACACCGGTGAATCGGGATCCACCGTCGGCGGTGCCGCGATTGCGAAGAACGGCAACCAGGTCGAATTCAATTCGCGGTACGCGCTCGGCCCCAATGAAGGGATGACGATCGGCGTCGGCTGGCCACCTGGTCACATCGCCACGCGTCCGGCGAGCGAGCCCGATCGATTTCTCAAAGTCTTCCGCTGGCTGCCGTTGCTGGCTCCGTTTCTCGTGTTCATCCTCGCGTATCGGGCGTGGTCAAGGAGCGGCCGTGACCCCGCGAAAGAATCCTACGTGGTTCACTACGAGCCGGTCGAAGGAATGTCGCCGGCAGAATTGGGAACGCTCATCGACAACAAGGCCGACATGGCTGACATCACCGCCACGCTGGTCGACCTCGCCGTGCGCGGTTTCGTCCGCATCGAGGAGCATTCCGAGAGTCACATGCTCGGCCTCAGCAAGACCACGGACTACACCATCCACATCCTCCGCGACGCGACGCAGCGGCAGGGACTGAAGCGACACGAGGAGCTCTACCTCCAGGGACTCGACGACGCGACGACATCGGATACAAGGTCGGTGAAAATGTCGGAGCTGGCGAACAGGTTCTACACTTCCATCCCGCTCATCAAGGAAGCCATTTACGACAGCCTGATCTCCAAGGGCTACTACATCAAGCGTCCAGACGAAGTGACGGCGAAATGGATTTTCCTCGGTGCCCTCGCCGGTTTCGCGGGAATCATGGTGGGTGTGCTCTCCAAAAAAATGCTGTGGTCCACTTTTTCGACGTACATGGTCATCGGAGTCGGACTCGCGAGCGCGTTGATTCTGTTCGGATTCGCCGAGATCATGCCGGCGCGCACCGTCGCAGGAGCGCGCGCACGCGAGGCCACGTTGGGCTTCAAGGAATTTCTGAGCAGAGTGGACACCGAGCGCTTGAAGAAGATGATTACGTCGCCGGAGATGTTCGAGAAATTCCTGCCGTACGCCATGGCATTCGGTGTCGCGGACAAGTGGGCGAAGGCGTTCGAGGACATCTATCGCGA
>DATCPG010000335.1:0-4113 GCA_036570225.1 Gemmatimonadaceae bacterium
GGCAATCGCGGATCGAGTCGCTCGGCGTGCCCGTCCACTGGATTGGTGAGAGCTCTTCTCCGCTGCGTCGGCTCGGGGGAATTGTTCGCCAACTGAAGCAGAACCCGGCGGACATCGTGCAGAGCCAGCATTTTTTCGCGAACGGCTACGTGGTCGCCGCCTCGAGATTACTGGGTCTTCAGGAGATTGGTGCGATTCGCGGAGATGGATTCGAAGAGCTCGAATCGAATCCCGGCTGGTTCGGCCGGTGCAGCCTGCGATTCCCCCGATTTCTCGCCGCGAACTCAAAGGTTGCGATCGACAATGCGGTATCCGCACTCGGCGCTCGGCGTCAGAGGCTCTTCTTTGTTCCGAACGTTGTGGACACCGATGCGTTTACCGCCGAGCGACGGGCGCCAACAAAACGGGTAGTCATCCTGGCGATTGGCTCACTGGTTCCGGTCAAGCGGCTGGACCGGTTCGTGCGCGCGGTCTCGGCGTTGCGTAAGCAGACGGAAGTGGAAATGCAGGCGGTCATAGTCGGGGACGGGCCGATGCGCTCCCAACTTGAAGCGCTCAGCGGCGAGCTCGGCCTGACTTCCGCGCAGCTGCAGTTTTGTGGCACGACTGGCGACATCATGAGCTGGTATCAAAAGGCCGATCTCGTGGTGCTGACCTCCGACCGCGAAGGCACGCCAAATGTTATCCTGGAGGCAATGGCGTCCGGATTGCCCGTTGTTGCAACGCGAGTTGGCGGAGTGCCGGCGCTCGTGCGCGAGGGCGCGACCGGATATATCGTGAATCCTGACGATGAGGCATCATTGGCCGCCGCGATTTTGAAACTCGTGGAGTCGCCGGAAAAGCGGATCGCGTTTGGCTTGGAAGCGCGAACATTCGTGGAAGAGCATCATGGCTTTCCGGTGCTTGCGGCTGCTCTGCGCAAACTTTACGACGCTGTCCTGGCCAATGGACGGAATCGTGGCAATTATTAGAAGCACCGTGAGTCGCAATCCGTCAGCCGGACTGATCTTTTTTGGCGCGCACCTTCTGCTCGCGTTTCTGGTCAGAGCAAATCCAACAGTTGCCACAGCGCACGCATTACTGACGGGGCTGGTTGCCATTTGGGCCGTCTTGCGTTGGAAGACAGTCTCGATCGCCTGCGTCGCCAGTTACGCCGCCGGCGCCGACGTCTTGTGGAGGATGACAGGCGCGCACGTTCCGTGGGAATTCTCGAAGTATCTCGTAGTGTTCTGTTGTCTCGGTGGAATCGTTCGATTGGGTCGCACGGCGCGGTGGAATGTCCTGGCGCTCGTCTACATCGCTGCGCTCGCCCCATCGATTCTGGTGCTGCTTCAAGGGTTTCAGGGCGACCTGCGGCAGTTGGCGCAGCCGGTGAGCTTCAATCTTTCCGGTCCACTGAGCCTGTTCGCGAGCGTGTGGTACATGTCACAGCTCAGACTCAGCCGAGCCGATGTGCACAAGTTGATAGGTTGCCTGATTGCGCCCGTCTTGTCGATCGCGCTGGTCACGGCACTCGCCACCAACGCCGCTACAGATCTCACCTTCACCGACGAGTCGAGCAAGGCGACGAGCGCCGGCTTTGGCCCAAACCAGGTATCGCTCATTCTGGGTCTGGGTGCGCTGTTGTCGTTCATTGTTGCCGTGGACCCGGAAGTCAGAGTGTGGCAGCGCTGGGGGGCGTTCGCGCTGGTGCCGGTGTTCGGAGTGCAGTCTGCGCTGACTTTCTCGAGGGGCGGGTTGTACAGTTTTGTGCTGGCGTTGATTCCGGCCGCGCTGCTCTCGTTGCAGAACAGAGCCGCGAGACGATGGCTCGCCCTGTTCACTTGCGTTCTAACGCTGATCACCGCGATGGTAATCGTTCCACGTCTCGACGAGTTCACGGGCGGCGCGTTATCCGCGCGCTTCGCCGACACCAGTCCGACGCATCGCGATGCCATCGTTTACGAAGATCTGCGGCTTTGGGGCGAACACCCGCTGCTGGGCCTTGGGCCGGGCGGCGCAATGTTTCAGCGGAGGGGAGAATCCACTCTTGCCCATACCGAGTATACGCGGCTTCTCTCTGAGCATGGGCTTTTCGGAGTGATTGCCTTGGTCGCGTTGTTTGCCATCTGTGCGACCGTATGGTTCAAGCGTCAACCACTCGACGAGAGAGTGTTGCGAGTGGCCTTCATGTTATGGACTCTCGTCTCAATGCTTCACATTGGAATGCGCCTCGCGGCAATCGGACTGATGTTCGGTTGGGGATGCGCGCGGACCTTGCTGGCGAAGGCCACCGGACTGACGCAAGAATCAGCGTGGGATGACGACGTCACCAGGCCGACAGCCACTGCCGTGATCTGGACAGACAGTGGCTTTGAGCCTACCGCCGTTCGACCAGGAACACGTTGAACGTATTGTCGGGCATCGCCGGAGGCGCCGGATAACCGATCGGAGCTGGTGGCGTCAACGCCTGCTGGGGAATCGAGACCGCCTTTCCGGTATATACGCCTGTCACAACAGGGGCGCCAAGCACGTTGAACACGTTGTGTATCTGGAATTTATCTCCGGGTTTGAGCGTTCGGGATAGATCCACGCTGACGGTTGCCGCGCCGGTCCAGTTCCAGCATGTAACGAAGGCGCGGCCGGACTCATAGCGATTGTTCCGAACAACGACATCAGGCTTGTCGAACCAGCCAAGTACAAAGGCGCCCGTGGCATCATAGCCGGTGGCAGCGCGCCAGGCCGGGAAATAGTAACCGGTCATCTCGTCGGCTTTGATGTGGAACGGGTCTTGTGTCCCCTGTGGGGGAACGGCGTAGCGGTTGCCGTCCCATCTGTTCGAGGACAATGATCCGTCCGGTGGCAGCCTCAAGCCGATGAGGACACTCTGGCCTCCGAGGCGCTGTCTACCACTTGTAAACGTGTTCCCGGTCACAACGTAGCGCTTCATTTCATTGAAGCTCGTTTCGCCCTGCACGATGTTGTCGGAGAACTCGAGATCCCCGCCCGGAGCTTCGCCCGGGGCGTTGAAGCGCGCTGCTGTTTCTCTACCATCGCGGTGGTAGATGCTATTGTTCCTGTAAATGGAGTTGCCGAGCGTACCAGCGGCGCCTCCCCAGTGTTCGATGTTGAATGTGTGCCCAAACGTGGCTGCCACCGGATCACCGCTATTGAAGATCGTATTGCCTTCGATAAGGAAGTTCTTGAGTGACGCGGCGTCCGATCCATAGATCTGGAGGCCAGACGAGAATGAGCCAAAGAGCACGTTGTCGATGATGTTCTTCGTGGCGCCCTCGTTCTGCAAATAGACATTGTGACCGTGACCACGATCAGGACCCGCCCAGCCATTGTTGTAGAAGAGGCTCCCGTAGACCTCCAGCCCTTCCGCCGAAGCACCAGAGAACAAGCCGTTACTCAGATCGTGTACGACCAGGTTTATCAGCTTGTTGAAGGGGCCGCCGACAAAAACTGCTGCCCGGATTCGCGGCAAATCGGTCGGGTCTGAGCCCGGCATTGCGGTTTGTCGGTGGGCATCGGACGACATGACCTCGAAGCCCCAGTAGTACGCGTAGCTACCGTTGACATTGAGTCGTCCGTCGATGACAACGTGCTCGCCGGGAAACGCCCTGAGGACCACTGGAGTCTCCGCCGTTCCGGTCAGCGCGCTATTGAACTCGCCCTTATAGACGCCGCCGTGAACCCAAACGGTGTCACCCGGCTTCAGAATTCCTGGCTGAGCGAGAGCGGTTTCCAACGCCCACGGATGCTCTACAGAGCCATCTCCATACTGGCTTCCATCGACTGTTACGACGTAGCCGGCGTGGACCGCGACGGCGAACGATTCGCTCGTCTTTTCCGGAGCGATTGTGTTGTCGGCCGAGCAGCCGGCAAGGATGCATACAAGCGTGACGAAGAACATGGATTTGCGCACAAGACCCTTTTGATTGACCGTTCGGTGGCTCGACTGGCGTGGCGCGGAATTGCACGCGCGTTAGCCTCGTAGCTTTGCGTCCCCGTCTTTCGACGGGTTTGCCATTTATCGTGGACCTTCGAGAAGGGCCTGGCGATTTCTACCGACTATGCAGGCAGTGTATTAGTGACTGGCTCATTTGGATTGGGTAACGTTGGATGTTC
>DATCPG010000336.1:0-18039 GCA_036570225.1 Gemmatimonadaceae bacterium
GGCGAATGCCAACAACTATCTTGGCTGGCTCGGGGGCGTTGCCAGCGAAGTTTTTCCGAAGGCAAAACAAGCTGCATTCAAGGCAATTGAGCTCGACGATACGCTTGCTGAGGCGCACGCGGTCCTGGGATACACCGCGACCAATTACGACTGGGACTGGGCGTTAGCAGAACGCGAATGTGAGCGCGCGATCGTCCTCAATCCAAGTTACGCGGAGGGGTATCTCCACTATTCGTGGTATTTGTGCAGCCAGGGTAGGCTCGAAGAGGCCCGCGGTGCGATTACCAAGGCCGGCGAATTCGATCCTCTTTCGCTTGTGATTCACGCGAACATGGCTAATTACTTCCAGTTCACGCGCGATTACGACGGGATGCTGGCACAGACCCGGCGCACACTGGAGCTCGCTCCCACTCTACCGCTGGGGCTTTTGTTTTCCGGGCTAGCGTACTGCGGGAAGAACCAGTACGACGAAGCGACTCTAGTGTTCCAACAGCTCGTCGAGGTTGCCGGTTCGAACTTCGCGGGCTACGTGGGACATGCCATTGCGAAGTCTGGTCGAAAACATCGCGCGCTAGAGATCCTCGCCGAGTTGAGAGATCAGTCGACAGCGTATCTGCCATCATTCCAAATCACCCTAGTATTCCTTGGCCTAAACCAGATTGACGACGCGCTGGATTGGTTGGAGAGAGCCGCTGCCGAACGGGCTGGAGCCTGGTTCCCCTTCATCAGGCACGTCTCGCTGTTTGATCCGCTGCGATCTCATCCGCGATTCGAGAGGCTCCTACAGCAAATGAACTTTCCGGAGTCGAGCGCGTGATTCAACGAAAGAGATTCGCATTTCTGCTCGCAGCGGTGCCGCTTGTGTCCATTGGCGCTTGTCAAACGCTGCGTTTCCCCCGGCAGCTAGTGACCGCGCCCATTCGCACGGATTCCGCGCAGATCGGCGTAAGGCACGGCGGGTATACCTATAGAGCCGAGATTGGGCTTGTATTCACGAACACCACCCCAAATCCGGTCTCGGCTGCTGTTCGGTGCCCGCCCTTTCAATGGTTGGAAAAGAAAGTTCAGGATAACTGGGTGAGAGCGACGGGTTACAACAACTGTCTCACATCTGCAGGCCCGCCCGGCCTGACAATCGAGAGCGGTCAATCGTATCGCGGCCTTTACCAACTCTTGGCATCTGATCGCGGGCATGCCGGTTGGCCCGAGCTGCAGGTTGATTCGATCGAAGGCATCTACCGACTTCGGTGGAACTTTCGAGAAGGCACCGACGCGTATGACGAGAACGCGAGAACGGTCGAAGGGATCTCGAACGAATTCCGAATCGTCCTGAGTCCGAAATAGCTTCGGGTCGGCCTAATTGCGCACCTCCGCCGACGTGGATAGGCTTCGAGGGACCAGCCTTTTTCGCGACAAACTCCCGCCATACTTGAGATGCCAGCCACCAAAGCATACGCGGCCCAGGGCCCGACAACGCCCCTCGCTTCCTTCCAGATCGATCGCCGCGATGTTCGGCCGAACGACGTTCAGCTCGACATCCTCTACTGTGGCGTGTGTCACTCAGACATCCACATGGCGCGAAACGAGTGGAAGCAGACGATTTATCCGGTCGTTCCCGGCCACGAAATCGTGGGCAAAGTCACCGCGGTTGGCAACAACGTCACGAAGTTCAAGCCGGGTGATGTCGCAGGTGTGGGTGTCATGGTCGATTCCTGCCGCGTCTGCGTCAACTGCAAGCAAGGTCTCCAGCAGTACTGTAAGGTTGGCATGGTCGGGACCTACAGCGCGCGCGAGAAAGACGGCAATGTCACGCAGGGCGGCTACTCGAAGCAAATCGTCGTGGACGAGAACTACGTCCTACGCATCTCCGAGAAGGCGAAGCTCGCCGAAGTCGCGCCACTTCTCTGCGCCGGCATCACCACCTACTCGCCGCTGCGCCACTGGAAGGTCGGCAAGGGCCACAAGCTGGGCGTCGTAGGACTCGGCGGACTCGGCCACATGGCCGTCAAGCTTGGTGCGTCATTCGGCGCCGAAGTCATAATGCTCAGCACGTCGCCGAGCAAGGAGAAGGATGCGCGACGCCTGGGCGCGCACGAGTTCGCGCTCACGACTGATCCCGCTCAGCTCAAGAAGCTGAACGGCTCCCTCGATTTCATCATTGACACCGTTTCAGCAAGGCACGATTACAACACCTATCTCAGCCTGCTGGACACCGATGGCGTGATGATGTGTGTCGGCGCGCCGCCGACGCCGGCGGAGGTAGCGGTGTTCACTTTGATCGGCAACCGGCGCAGTCTCTCTGGGTCTGGCATCGGCGGGATTCCCGAGACGCAGGAGATGCTGGACTACTGCGCGAAGAACGGCATTACCTCCGACATCGAGATGATCGACATCGCGTCCATCAACAAAGCATACGAGCGCGTCCTGAAGAGCGACGTACGCTACCGGTTCGTGATCGACATGGCTTCGTTGAGCTGAGCGGCAAGCGAAATCCGCAAATGCCGAGACGGCCGCTCCTAGTTTCCGTATCGATAGCGATCCTGGTCGGGGCGATCGCAAGCTGCAAGAGCGGCGTCAGCCCGAGTTCCGTCGCGCCTCGAACCTACCGAATGGGTTTCTCCGCTACCCCGCCGCGCCTCACGGTCCAGTCGGTGCTCCAGACAATCGAAGCGTGGCGGCCCCATTCCGACATCGCGCAGATCACGCAAGGCGTTCCGTGGAAATCGCTTCTCGCGGATACGAGCGCCGCCCTGCTCGTGCGGCGCGACCTGCAGCAGCTCGCGGCGCTCTATCACAGCCGTGGACTTCCTCTCCTCATCCAGATCGATGTCACCGATGGACTCGCGCGCGAGCGCGAAGCGCCGGAGCTCGTCGCGCTCGGCCGGAGCATCGCCGAGCCGGCGGTGCAGCAGAAATATCGTGAGTATCTCGCGGCGGTCGACAGCATTCTCCACCCGGAGTACCTCGGGCTGGCTATGGAAGTGAATCTGGTGCGCGCGATCGCGCCGCCGAGTGTGTACGCGGCCGTCGTGGCATCGGCGGCGGGAGGAGAAGCCACCCTCGTCGCGCAGAGCTCGGCGGCCAAGCGCTTCGTCTCGGTGCAGGTGGAAACCGCCTGGGGACGGCTTCCCAACGCCGGGCATTTTGTCGGGATCGCTACGGAGCGCGCCGACTTTCCATTCATCACGGCCCTCGGCCTCTCGTCCTATCCGTTTCTCGCGGGGTTCGCCAACCCCGGCGACGTTCCGATTGATTACTACGCGCGCATCAACGAATCGAACGCGACGCAACTGCCGATGCTGGTCGTCGAAGGAGGATGGTCGTCTGGGTCGGTGACGGGCGTGACGTCATCGCCCCAGCAGCAGGCGCTCTGGATCAAGCGGCAGATGGAGCTGGCGGACCGCGCGTCGCTGGTCGCGGTCACACAGATTTCATTCACCGACCTCGATCTGAGCACGTATCCCGTACCGGCGGGATCGATCCTGCCGCTATTCGCCCAGCTCGGTCTCGTGGACGTCGACTTCAACCCCAAGCCCGCACTGGCAGAGTGGGACCGCGCCTTTGCGAGGCCGTTGCGGATAAATTGAATGCATGCACAAAACCGCATCCAATCGATCGCCCCTGCCCGACTCAGGCGGCAATTCGATCGCTGAGCGCCTCCGCACAGCCGCGGACCTGCTCGAGACGATTGTCGCCGATCGTTCTCTGCTCGCCGACATTCCTGAGGCCGATCGCAACAGACTGCTGAACGCCGCAGGTCGTATCTCACGCCCGGATGCCCTCAGCCGTCGCCAGCTCCTGAAGGTCGTCAAACGGAAGAAGAGAGCCGAGAAGGTAGAGCGATCAGAGAGCGTCCTCGCAGCCACCGGAATTCGCAAGCTGCGGCGCGAGCCGGTGTTCATCACCTCGCCGAACATCTATCCGCCGAAATCGAAGGAGCTGCTTACCAGCAACGATCCAGCGGCTGAGACTGAAGAGCCGCGGAAATGCTACGTCTGCAAGAAGGAATTCTCTACGGTCCACCACTTCTACGACCGTCTGTGCCATACCTGCGCCGAGGAGAATTTTGCGAAGCGCACGGAGCTCGCGGATTTGAGTGGGCGCGTCGCGCTGCTCACCGGTGGTCGCGTAAAAATCGGCTATCAGGCGGGGATCAAGCTCCTTCGCGCCGGCGCGCGTCTCATCGTCACCACGCGATTCCCGCGCGACTCGGCGGTCCGCTACGCCCGCGAGCCGGATTTCGGCGAATGGTCCGACCGGCTCGAGATATACGGGCTCGACCTCCGACACACGCCGAGCGTCGAAGCATTCTGCAAGGAAGTGCTGGCGACGGAGCAGAGACTGGATTTCATCATAAACAACGCGTGCCAGACCGTGCGCCGGCCCGACGATTTCTACGAGCATATGCGGGAAACGGAGACGGCTGCGCTCAGCTCGATGCCGGCACACGTCCGCTGCCTGATCGGTAAGTACGAAGGTCTGAACGCGGGCGGTTCGACCCAGCGGAAGTCGGAAGTTGCGCTGCTGTCGCGCGGGCTTCAGGAGGAGAGCGAGTTCTTTCCGCGAGGTCTCCTCGACCAGGATCTTCAACAGATAGATCTGCGCGGGCGCAACTCGTGGCGACTGCTGATGGACGAAGTCCCGTCTGTAGAGCTGCTCGAGGTGCATCTCGTGAATGCGATCGCGCCGTTCATCATCAATGCGCGATTGAAGCCGTTGATGACGCGAACGTCCGAGCGCGACAAACACATCGTCAACGTGTCGGCCGTCGAAGGACAGTTCTATCGCTCGCACAAGACTATTCGGCACCCGCACACGAACATGGCGAAGGCGGCCCTCAACATGATGACGCGAACTTCGGCTGCCGATTACATCGCCGACGGGATCCACATGAACAGCGTCGACACGGGGTGGGTCACGGATGAGGATCCCGAGGAGATCGCCGCACGAAAAACCGCCGAGCACCGCTTCCATCCCCCGCTGGACATAGTGGATGGCGCGGCGAGAATCGTCGACCCGATCATCTCGGGATTCAACACCGGCGTCCACGTGTGGGGCAAGTTCCTCAAGGACTATCGCTCGACTGATTGGTAGAAACGCACGAAGATGACGTCGCCACGACAGACGAGCCCCTCGAGGTGATCGAGTCCATCAGGGTCGGTCCCGAGGATCCGCGATATCTCGCTGCAGTCGACAAGCGCTTCAACAAGCGGTTTCGCGGGAGCCCGGACTACGTTCGATTGGTCAGCTCGCCCGAGCAGGTGGTGTCGGCGGTACAGGATGCCGTGAACGAAGGACGACGACTCGCCGTCACCAGCGGTGGTCACTGTCTCGAGGGGTTCGT
Organism: Gemmatimonadaceae bacterium; assembly: GCA_036570225.1. Lineage (GTDB taxonomy): Bacteria > Gemmatimonadota > Gemmatimonadetes > Gemmatimonadales > Gemmatimonadaceae > UBA4720. The sequence goes on from DATCPG010000336.1 coordinate 5,345, forward strand.
ATCGGACCCCGACGTGCGAGCGATAATAGATGTGTCACAGATGAACCGCATCTATCACGACGCGCAGCGCGGTGCCATAGGCGTTGAGGCTGGCGCCACCGTTGGCGAGACGTTCCGGACGTTGTTCGAGAAGTGGGGCGTCGTGATACCGCTCGGCGAATTTCCCGAGATCGGAATGGGCGGGCACGTACCTGGTGGCGTCTTTGGCTTTCTCTGCCGCCAACTCGGACTCGCCGCGGATTATCTGTATGCCGTCGAGGTCGTCGTTGTCGACGATCGCGGGCGAGCGCGCACCGTTGTGGCTACAAATAAATCGTCCGATCCAAATCGCGAGCTCTGGTGGGCGCACACCGGTGGCGGCGCGGGGAATTTTGGCGTCGTCACGACGTTCTGGTTCCGAGCACCCGGAGCATCCGGCGAGGATCCAGCCGCTCTGTTGCCACGCGCGCCGGAAGCGATAGGGACCTTCAAGGCAGAGTGGGATTGGAGCGACATCGACGAGGCTGCTTTCCTGCGGCTCCTCGCGAACCACGGGATCTGGAGCGAAAAACACAGCGATGTCGATTCTCCAAACGCTTCGCTCTGGACTCTTCTGATCGTCCATCGCAAGCAGCTCGGCAAAATCGTCATTCGCGGTCTGAGCACCTCCGGCGCGGGTGCGGAGCGACAGATCGACGATTATATCGCTGCGCTGAGCGAGGGAATCACGACGCCAAAGGGCCGAGAGACGGCGACGATGTCATGGCTGGAGTTCGCTCTGAATCCATTCCCGGATTTGTTCGCCACGCCACCGGGCGGGGTGAGCGCCAAGGTGAAGGACGCGCTGCTCAGGAAACGCCTCACCGATCGGCAGATCGCCGTCGCGTACGACTACATGACGCGCACGGACTATGACGTCATGGGCGGCGTCATTGGGTTCGCGACTTACGGCGGGCGCATCAATGCCGTCGCACCGGACGCGACGGCGTCGGCGCAGCGCGGGTCCATCTTCGATATGGCGTGCAACACGGGGTGGATCGATCCGCAGGATGCGGAGAAGAATCTGGGGTGGGTGCGCGCTTTCTATCACGATCTTTTTGCAGAGAGCGGTGGCGTTCCCGCGCCGGGCGAGGCGTACGAGGGCGGGTTAATCAATCATCCCGATGTCGATCTCGCGGATCCGGCGATGAACATATCGGACGTGCCCTGGCACACATTGTATTACAAGGAGAACTACCCGCGGCTGCAGAAGATCAAGGCGCGCTGGGATCCGCGAAATGTGTTTCGACACGCGCTGTCCATAAGAGGCATCTAGGTATATGGGTAGACGGATTTGGCGGATTGAACGGATCGGGCGGATCGCTCCATGTGGTGCAATAGGCCGTTCGGGCGGGCCGTGATCGTTTTGTTTGTTGTTTTGAGTTGGTGCGCTATAGCATCCCGAGCGGCAGTTCCCAAAACCTCTGGGCCCGCCGATAGCATCCATAATCCCTGTTTGAACGATCCGATTAATCAGCCCAATCCGCCAAATCCGTATAATCTTTGAACCTAGATGCCGTTGCTGGGATCAGCCTCCACCGGAAGAGATGAACAATGAATGCGACAGGTCGCCTGAAATGGTTGTGGGTCGTGTTGCTCGTGGCCGTCCTGTACCTCGTCGCCGGTCTTGTCTCGGCAGCACTCGCCAGAAGCGCTGGTTCCACCCAGATCCGAGAAGTGTGGCGCCTCGCCGCGTGGGTGGTCAGCGCCGTCGCGTTCGCGGCACACATCTACTACGAACACGTTCGACTGCGGAGCTTTCCTCGGACTACAGCGTGGCACACAGCGCTGGCAGTCGGCCTCGCCGGTTTCGGACTTGCAGTCTCAGCAGCTCTGCATGGACACGCAACGAACCACCCTTTCCCCCTATTCGCCCTCGCGATATGGCCAGTCATGACCGCACTGCCAGCGTTCGTCGTCGCGCTGCTTGTCGCTGTCGTGCTCTCCAGAGGGCGCCGCACCGTCTGATGCAGGAGAAATCATGAGCACCAAGTTGGCCGACGCCTATCTCCGGAACATCCTCCGCACTTACCGCACGTACAAGGAGATGGCCGAGAAGGCGATCGAGCAGGTTGGGTCCGATGAAGATCTGAACCGCGAGCTCGACGAGAACTCGAACAGCATCGCGATCATCGTCAAGCACATGTCGGGCAACCTCCGCTCACGCTTTCGCGATTTCCTCACGTCCGACGGCGAAAAACCCGACCGCAACCGGGATTCGGAATTCGAGAGCGAGAGACCTGCAACGCGCGAGCAGCTACTGCGCTGGTGGAACGAGGGTTGGCAGATCGCGCTGAGCTCGATCGAGGCGTTGTCAGCTGATGATCTCGAGCGCACGGTACGAATTCGCGGCGATGAGATGCTCGCAGTCGAAGCGCTCAACAGATCCGTGACGCACGCCGCCTATCACGTCGGCCAGATTGTCTACCTCGCGCGGTATTTCGCGTCATCCGATTGGAAGACGCTGAGCATCCCGAAAAATGAGCGCACGTCGGACGCCGCTTCGCGTCACTGATGCGCCAGACATTCTAACTTCGCGAGGTCGCTGCGACTCCCTGAAGCGCGTGCCGCCGGTTTGGCTCCTTCATTAGAGTCGCCCGGTACTCCGCGCGTGCCTCGTCGCGACGATTCAGCTCCATCAGCATGTCGCCGAGAAGCTCATGAGCCGGGGCGAGCGGACCCGGGGTCACAGCACTTTTCTCTGTAGCATCCTCATGTACAACGGCGTCATGCATGAGCGCCAAAGCACTTCCCACTTCCCCCTTCCCCCTTCCCCCGCCCCGCCTCTCCGCAAAATGGAGCCACGCCTGCGCTTCGAGATTCTGGATGGCGACCTGCTCCGCCCAGTAGGGCTCACCCTTTGCGCTCAATCGCTGCTGAATCGACGCCAGTGAATCGATCGCGGTCTGTGCCTTCGCGAGATCGCCGGTGTGCGACGCGCCGAGTGACCGCGCGAAGTACGTCATCGCTTCGGCGTAAGGATAGCCCGTCGATTTGGGCTCGAGCGCAGCGGCTTCCGACCACGCCTTCCGCTCCAGCACCCACCGCGCCGGAATTGCCGCGAGGGCGAAGACACCTGCAGAACCGGGAGCAGCGCCCGTCACCGCGTTGGGGTCGAATCGCGCCGCGAGTGCGGGCAGCCCGTCGAGAATGGCGTTCGCTTCCGGATATTCCCCCATCTGCAGGTAAGCGTACATCGCATAGTCCGACGCGTGCAGCACCTCCGCGATGGACCCGGTGCTGTTGGCAACCTTTATCGATCGATTGTTGGTATTTGCCGACTCCTGCCACATCCCGACGCGTGTGAACGTGTGCGACGGCATGTGCAGCGCGTGCGCCGCCGAGGGAGCGATGCTCGCATAGCGCTCCGCCGCTGCCCGAGCCTTGTCGGCGAGCGCAGGATAGTCGTAGGTGTGGATGATGTAGTGTGCGAGGCCCGGGTGATCCGGCATCTTTACCCAGAGCGGCTCGAGGATGCTCCCCGCCTTCAGCTGATTCGCGTACGTCTTGTCGGTCGGCGACGCTGAGGCGGCCAGGGAGAGCGCGTAGAAAATCAGTGCCTCGGTGTCCGCGGGCTGCCGCATCACAAGCTCGTTCATCGCGTCCGTGTACGCGACAACGCGCGTCCGCTGATCCTTGTGCTCGTAATCATCGTACAACATTCCGACCGCGCGTATGTAGCCCCGCTCGCGTTCTGACGCACGCACGCCGAGCCGGTTCGCGGCGTCGACGGCGAGCTTGCCCTGCTGGAGCTGCGCGACGGACCGGTTTCCCGCGGCCATCGGATTGCTCCAGCGACTGAGCGCGATTCCCCAGTCGGCCATCGCGCACGTCGAGTCAACCGCCAGCACTTCGTTGAAGGTCCGGATCGAGGCGCCGAACTCGAAGGAGTGGAGCAGCGCAACCGCGCGATCGAACGTTGGCGTGATTTCAGGCCTGCACGATGTAGCGAAGTGGACGGTCCCGAAACCTTCATGTCCTTGAGCGTGCACGCGTTCCTGTGCCCGCAGGCTGAGCAAGGGAAAAACAAAAAGAACGGCGGCCGCAGATGCGCGTCTCATTTGTGCTCCATTCGGTTGTATTGCCGTCAGTCTGTTACGCTATTCGCGTCCACTCGGTTCGAGGTACAGCTCGGGATGAATCGCCAGGCAGCTCGGACATATGCCATGGCTGAACAGTGAAGTCGTGTGGTGAGAGATGTAGTCTTCGACATTGAGCCAATAATTCCCGTCATCGCGGATTTTCCTGCAATACGAACAGATCGGCAATATCTCCCGCAGTGTATTCACTTCGGCGAGCGCAGTCTGTAGCTCGCGCACCAGCTTCTCGCGCTCCTCGTCCGCCCGCTTGCTCTCGGTGATGTCGCGCGCCACGGAGTAGATGACCTTCTCGGAAGAATGCGGCGCGGCATTCCAGCGAAGCCACCGATATGATCCGTCCTTGCACAGGTACCGGTTCTCGAAGGAGCGTGCCTGGCCGCCACTCCTGACCTCCGCGTTCTGCTTCAGGGTGCGCTCGCGGTCGTCCGGGTGCACGAACTCGATGAAGGGCCGGGACAACAGCTCTTCACGCGTGAAGCCGAGGGTCCGCTCCCAGGCTGGACTGAGCCGTCTGAAATGCATGTTGAAGTCGAGGGCGCACAGCATGTCGATCGAGGTCTCGAAAAAGCTGTCCTCCAGCTGCTGGAGCGCTCTGGCCGCGTCGGCCTTGTCGTCGGTGGCCGCGATCACGTCGACGTCGTATCCGAGCTTGGTGAGCAGCTCCTCGAGACCGCCGCTCGCGACCTCGTCGTCCACGATCAGGATTTTCCGCTTGGCCATGTGTTGAATCTAGTCGTCTGGTTTTACCAAGTTACTCTGGTGCACCTTACACCGCTGGATATAGCGTTTGCAGCACGCTAGATGCTCTCTCCACGATTTCACGAGAATCCCATGCACTCACTGATTCGGTTGTCGGCGGCATCACTTCTGTTTGCATCGGTCCTCCCGGCGCAGACCAAGAACATTGCCGAGCGACTCGGCCATCCGGCTGATTCGAAGCTGCTCATTCTCCACGCGGACGACCTTGGCACCGCCCATTCCGTCGACGCAGCGAGCTTCGCCGGTCTCGAGAGCGGCGCCGTCACCTCGGCAAGCATCATGGTGCCGACACCGTGGATCGGCGAAGTCGCCGCCTACGCGAGGGCGCACCCGAACGCAGACCTCGGACTGCATCTCACGCTCACGAGCGAGTGGGAAACGTACCGATGGGGCAGCGTCGCGCCTGCGGACAAGGTTTCCAGCCTGCTCGATTCGGCAGGCACTTTTCCAAACGACGAGGCGCTGGTCGCGAAGAATGCCAAGCCGGCCGAGGCAGAGCGCGAGATCCGCGCGCAGATCACCCGCGCCCTGGCGATGGGGATACATCCAACGCATCTCGACAGCCACATGGGCTCCCTTTTTACGACGCCAGAGCTGATTGCGACGTACGTCAAAGTGGCCCACGAGTATCACCTGCCGTTCCTCGCGGTCAAAGGGAGCGCGCTCGCTTCGCCGCAGGCGGGAATCACTCCCCGCGATGTGCTGCTCGATGCTGTCATCATCGCCGACCGCGAAGTGAAGCGCGACCAGTGGAAGACGTTCTACCTGAACGCGATCAACAACCTCAAGCCCGGACTCACCGAGATCATCGTCCACCTCGGCTACGACGACAGCGAGCTGCAGGCGGTGATGGTGAACCACGAGCCTTATGGTGCCACGTGGCGCCAACACGACTACGATGTGCTGACGAGCCCGGAGTTCAAGAAAGCGTTGCGGGACAACCACGTGATTCTCGTGACGTGGAGAGAGCTGCAGAAGCTGGTACAGTAGACGACCGGTGGGATCGTCACGACGAAAGACTGTCGCCGAGCGGCGTTTCGCCGAGCGAGCCGAAGAGTTCGAGAAGCTCGGGCTCAGGGAACGTTTCGAGCGCATCTATTCGACGAATCTCTGGTCTGATCCTGAGTCGCGCTCGGGGGTGGGCTCCGCGCTCGACTCGACGCGGGTGGTGCGTGCAGAGCTGCCGGGCGTGTTGCGCAAGCTGGAAGCGCGGGTGCTGCTCGATGTTCCGTGTGGCGATTTCACGTGGATGGAGCACGTCGACCTCAAAGGCATCGACTACATCGGCGGCGACATCGTTCCGGCGATTGTCGAAGAGAACCAGCGACTTCACGCAGGCAAGGGTCGGCGTTTCGCGGTCGTCGATCTCACCCGCGACGAGCTTCCGACTGCGGACGTGCTTCTCTGCCGGGACTGCCTGGTGCATCTGTCTTATGCAAACATCCGGGCTGTGTTGACGAACATCGCGCGCTCGAACATTCGTTACGTGCTCATGACCTCGTTTCCGGGGCGCGGCGGCAACCGCGATGTACAGGACGGAGACTGGCGTACGCTGGATTTCCAGACGCCGCCGTTTTCGTGTCCGGAGCCGCTTATGATGATTGTCGAACAGTGCCAGGAGGAGGACGGATCGTACGCGGACAAGTCGCTTCTGGCCTGGCCGGTCGCTTCGCTTCCCATCTGATCGCGCATGACAGCGGGCACTCGCCCCTCGCCGTTGCCTGAAGCAAATTAGGGCATGAGCGCGCCCAACTTTTCGGCGAGGACCACTTCCCCGGCCGGTCAGCCGCAACTCGAGCGACGCTTCACCATGCTGAGCGCGACCGCGCTCAACATGACCAACATGATGGGCGCGGGCCCGTTCATAACCATCCCGCTGCTCATGACCGCGCTCGGCGGACCGCAGGCAATGCTCGGCTGGCTCGTCGCGCTGGTGATCGTCATCTGCGATGGCATGGTGTGGAGCGAGCTCGGCGCGGCGATGCCCGGCTCGGGCGGATCATTCCATTATCTCCGCGAATCGTTCGGGCGAGAGAAGTTCGGACGCCTGATGGGATTCCTGTTCGTCTGGCAATTCGTGCTGAGCGGTCCGCTCGAGATTGCATCGGGGTACATCGGCTTCGCACAGTACGCGAGCTTCCTCTGGAGCGGTCTCACGCGCCCATGGGTGATCGCTCTCGTCACTGTCGTGGGCATCATCAACATCGCACTGCTGTATCGGCGCATTCACTCGATCGCCAAAATCACTATCTCGCTGTGGATCGGGACGCTGATTACGGTGCTCGCCGTAATCGTCACCGGCGCGACACACTTCAACCCGCATCTGGCGTTCGACTTCCCGCCCGGCGCCTTCAACTTCTCGCTCGGGTTCTTTCTCGGACTCGGCGCCGCGTCGCGCATCGGCATCTACGACTACCTCGGCTACTACGACGTCTGCTATATCGGCGAGGAAGTCCAGAATCCGGGTCGGGTGATTCCACGATCGATTCTGATCAGTACTGTTGCAGTCGCGCTGATCTACATCGGCGTGAACTTCTCGATCATCGGCGTGGTGCCGTGGCGTGAGTTCGTGCCCGCCGACAAGTTCCCGGCGTCGAACTTCATCGTGTCGGTCTTCATGCAGAAGATCTACGGCAGCGCCGTCGCAATGATCTTCACGCTGCTGGTACTGTGGACTGCATTCGGGTCGGTGTTCGCGCTACTGCTGGGATATTCGCGGATTCCGTTCGCCGCGGCGGAGACGGGATACTTCTTCCGCGTCTTCGGCAAGCTGCATCCGACAAAGGATTTCCCCTACGTATCACTGATCGTCCTCGGTGTCCTGTCCATCATCGCCGGCTTCTTCTCGCTCGGAACGGTGATCGATGCACTCATCGTGACGCGAATTCTCGTGCAATTCATGGGGCAGATCGTGGGGCTGGTTCTGCTGCGTCGCAACGCGCCAAATATGGAGCGGCCCTATCGGATGTGGCTCTATCCCATTCCCGCCATCGTCGCGCTGCTGGGTTGGATCTTCGTATTCGCTACGACGCAGATCGATGTGATTTTCTTTGGGATCGGAGTCCTCGCGCTGGGCTTCGTCGCGTTTCTCCTCTGGAGCTGGAATACAAAGCGCTGGCCGTTCGGATTGGTGGGGGTTTTATCGTGAGGCGAGTTTCGCGGTTGATCGTTGTTCTTTGTGCTGCGGCCAGCAGCGCACTCGGAGCGCAGGAGCAGCTCGCACTCCACCATGGCTGGCAGATTCAATCGTCGGCCAAGGTCGGGACCGATGGAGCGAGCATCTCCTCGACTACCTACCGGGCTGTTGACTGGTACCGTGCCACTGTTCCGTCGACGGTGGTTGGCTCACTGGTAGACGACAGCCTCTACGGAGATCCGTTCTTCGGGATGAATCTCCGCAACATACCGGGCACCACCTTCAAGATCGGCGCGAATTTCGTCCATCTACCGATGGATTCGACGAGTCCGTACAACGTGCCCTGGTGGTACCGCACTACGTTTCGCGTCCCGTCGACGATGCGTGGCAGGCGCATCGCTCTTCACTTTGACGGAATCAACTACCGCGCGAATGTCTGGCTGAACGGCCGGCGTCTCGCTGATTCGACCCAGGTCGCGGGCACGTATCGCCGGTACGAGTTCGATATCAGCGACGCAGTGAACGCGAGCGGGGGTAACGCAATCGCGGTCGAGATCTTTGCCCCGACGCCCCCCGATCTTCAGACGACGTGGGTCGACTGGAGTCCATCGCCACCCGACAAGGATATGGGGTTGTGGCAGCCTGCCTATCTGAGCGCGAGCGATGGCGTCGTCGTGCGCTATCCGGAGGTCGTGAGTCACGTCGATACCGCGACACTTCGCAGCGCAGATCTCACGGTGGCTACTGACGTCAGGAATCTCACCGCGAGCTCGGTAAGCGGCACTCTGCGTGGCCGCATTGGAAGTGTCGCGTTCAGCAAGCCGGTTACGGTCGGCGCGCACGACAGCGCTTTCGTTCAGTTCACCGCCGACAGTTTTCCCCAGCTTCACTTCACGAATCCGCGCCTGTGGTGGCCGCTCGAGCTCGGCAAACCGGAGCTGTACGACCTGACGCTCGAGTTCGTGGCGAACGGACGTGTATCCGACCGGCAGCAGCTTCGGTTCGGAATCCGCGAGGTCACATCTGAATCGACTCCGAAGGGTGGCCGCCTGTTCCGCATCAACGGCAAGCGCATTCTGATTCGCGGGGGCGGCTGGGCGCCCGACATGTTCTTCCGGCCGCAGCCGCAGCGTCAGGACGATCAGATGCGTTACGCGCTCGATATGCATCTCAACACTCTGCGTCTCGAGGGCAATTACGAGAACGACCGCTTCTTCCACCAGACAGACAGCCTCGGACTTTTCGTCATGACGGGTTGGGTCTGCTGCGATGCGTGGGAGGAGTGGGCCAAGTGGGGTCCGGAACAGAATGCGGTTGCCGCGGCATCCTTGCGCGATCAGATGCGTCGCTTGCGCGGACATCCAAGCGTCTTCGTGTGGCTGAACGGAAGCGACAATCCCCCGCCGGCGAACGTCGAGCAGATGTACCTCGACATCGAGAAACAGGAAGCGTGGCCGAATCCCACCATTTCATCCGCGAGCGCAAAACCCACGACGGTGACGGGGCCGAGTGGAGTGAAGATGACCGGCCCGTACGACTGGGTTCCGCCGGGATACTGGATGCAGGACAGCACGCACGGCGGCGCGTGGGCGTACAACACCGAGACCAGTCCTGGCGCCGCGGTGCCGCCGATCGAGAGCATGCGTCGGATGATTCCCGCGCAGGACGTCAAATGGCCGCTCGACACCGTGTGGTTCTATCACGCGGCAGGCGGACAGTTCACGCACCTGCTCGATCGATTCAACAATGCGCTATCGACGCGTTACGGCTCGCCGACGACTGCCGAGGATTATACGATCACGTCCCAGCTGGTGACGTACGAGGGCGAGCGCGCGATGTTCGAGGCGTATCGGCGCAACAAGTACGTATCGACCGGTGTGATCCAGTGGATGTTCAACAACGCGTGGCCGTCGATCTATTGGCACCTGTTCGATTGGTACCTGCGCCCCGCGGGCGGGTATTTCGGCGCGAAGAAGGCGAACGAGCCCGTGCACGTGCTGTATTCGTACGACGACAGGTCGATCGCAATCGTGAACGCCAACAGGACCCGCACTGGCATTCCCGGAGTACATCTGCGCGCGCGAATCATCGGACTGGATGGGTCGGAGAAATTCGCGCGCGATACTATGGTCGACGTGCCGCCGGACACGAGCATGCGAGTCTTCGTATTGCCCGAGCCCCTCGGCGTGACGGGCGCGTACTTCGTCGATCTCCGTCTGACTGGAAGCGGGGGGAAACCGATCAGCAACAACTTCTATTGGTTGTCGACGCGGATGGACGTGTTGTCCGATTCATCGACGTGGTACATGACGCCGGTGAACAAGTACGCCGATTTCACCGCGCTACGCAGTATGCCGCAGACATTTGTGAGCGCATCGGCTCATTTCACCTCGCGTGGCGGAGCTGGAACGGCGCGCGTGACTCTAAGGAATCCGGGCAAGGATGTCGCGTTCTTTCTGCGGCTTCAGGTGACAGGGCGTGATGGTGAGGAGGCACTGCCTGTCTTGTGGGAGGACAACTACATCTCATTGTTACCCCGAGAGACTCGAACGCTCACCGCAAATTATCGCGTGCGAGATCTCGGCGGAGCTGCGCCCCGCGTAGTGGTGACCGGATGGAACGTGCGACGGGTAATCGCTCAGTATCGTGGCGGAGACTAACGGCGCGCTTCGGCTCCCGTATCCGGTCTTGCTGATGGTCCGGCTCCCTCAACGACTTTTTTGAGACCGTCGAGAACCATCGTCCAGTTCTTGGCGTATTCCTGCCGATTCTCGGGCGTGAGCGGTTCCGCGTCGTTCTGGTTGGTCTGGGTCAGAGTGACTTCCGTGCCCTCGTTCGCCGGTCGCAAGTCGAAGCTTACGATATGATAGTTCTCGGGGCGGTCCTCCATACCGGACAGTGGACTCCAGTGCGTAAAGGCCAACCGCTTCTCGCGATCGAATGTCTGAATGCTGCCTTTGTCCGTGTACGGCTTTCCCTTCCAGTTTCCGCTGAACGTGATCGGACTGCCAACCCGCCAATCGGTGGAGACATCGGATCCGAAAAAGAATTGTTTCAGCGTGTTTGGTGTGGTGAGCGCCTTCCACACCGCCGACTGTGGCGCTTTGACGACGGTCCGCACCTGTGATGCCTGAACTGCCATTGGAGCCCCCTCCGGGATTGATCTGGCTCTGGAGCCGCTTATTGCGATTTTCGCGTTGATTCGGCGTGGTGACTATCAGCAAAATATTGGCCTGATACAGCAAACGGAGAGCGCGTTTGGCAGAGGCCACCGATGCGCATACTATTGAGCCCATGTGGCACGAGCAGTCGACTTGAGCGCGGTTGAATCCCCGGTTCGAGTGGGGTTGATCGGATTCGGTTTCGTATCGAAGACCTTTCACGTGCCGCTGCTCCGGGCAACAGAGGGCTACAAGATCACAGCGGTGTCATCGAGCCGCCCCGCGGATGTGTCGGCCGTCCTCGATGATGTCGACGTCGTATCCGATCCCAAGGCCCTCGCGACGCATCCCGATGTCGACCTCGTCGTAATTGCGAGCCCGAATGAAACGCACGCGCCGCTGGCCGAGCTGGCGATGCGTGCAAGGCACAACGTCGTCGTGGACAAACCGTTCACGATTACGCTCGAGCAGGCGAGACATCTCGCCGCGGTCGCGAAGGAGAAGAACGTTCTGCTCTCGGTTTTTCAGAACAGGCGCTGGGACAGCGATTTTCTCACAATTCAGGACGCGATACGCAGCGATCTTCTCGGAAAGATCGTTCTCTTCGAATCCCGCATCGATCGCTATCGCCCGGATGTCCGCGAGCGATGGCGTGAGATTCCCGGCCCCGGCGCGGGACTTCTCTACGACCTCGGCCCGCACCTCATCGATCAGGCGCTGTTGCTATTCGGAATTCCGGACAGCGTGCAGGCGACGCTGGCGAAGCAACGCCGCGGCGCGAGAACCGATGACTTCTTCCAGCTCGTGTTTCGCTACGGCGAAATGATTGCGACGCTCAGCGCCGGCTCACTCGTCTCCGGCGGTAGCGCACGTTTTTCAGTGCACGGCGATCGAGCGAGCGTCGTGAAGCAGAAGCCCGATATTCAGGAGGATCAGCTTCGCGCTGGAATGTTGCCGGGATCTCCCGATTGGGGATTCGATCCGGATGACGCCGTGCTGTACAACGGAATCACCGGCGATACGAGTGCGGTGAAAGCGGCGCGGGGTGATCAGCGCGGCTACTACGTCGCGCTGCGAGAAGCGTTGCACGGGCGAGCGAAGAACCCTGTGCCGCCCGAGCAAGGCGCGACGGTGATGGCAATCATCGAGGCATCGTTGCGCTCCGACCAGGAAGGGCGCAGAGTCGTCCCCGGCTCCGCCTCTCAATGACCGCATAAGCGAAGCGTGAGGCCATCAATATTGTGGCGCGAGCACCACAATATCCCACAGGCAGCGTCCGCTCACGTGTAATTTCTGTATCGGGAGAGTCTCTTTAAGCCATTGGCAACTAATATGTTACGGGTCTTACATACTTTGGGAGAGCGGCACCGTGTCTGCGGCACGTCGAATGCTCTCTCGTGTTTATCGCGATTGCCACAAACCGCACGAGCCCGAGGATTACCTTGACGAAATTTCTTTTCGCGGCAGCCACAGTATCTCTGCTGCTAGCCTCCAGCATCCAGGGCCAGGTTATTACTGGCT
>DATCPG010000337.1:0-13193 GCA_036570225.1 Gemmatimonadaceae bacterium
TCACCCGCCCTGACGCTGAACTTCATCGTGTTGAACGGATCGGCGAATCGCACGGACACGCTCATGTTGTCGCCATCGAGCTTCTTGCGCGCTGTGATATTTGTCATCTGGAACGAGGAGAAGCGGCCCTTCGGAATGTTCATCGGCGCGCGGTAGAAGTAGAAGGCCTGGAGCGACACGGTCGGCGACACCTGCGTCGTCGCGTTCAACCGGTACGACCAGCTCACAGCGCTGGAAGAAAGCGCGGACTGCGAGCCACCATCCGTCACGATCTTGGCCAGGTTGAAGCCGGCAAAGCCGTTCAACTTCGGTCCAAGTCGCAGGGATCCGTTGAGGTCGGTGCCCCACGAATTGCTGCTGTTGAGATTCTTGAAGCTGATCGACGTGACGGTACGGCCGTCGATCACTGCGGCGGTATTGATGTCGACGTTGATAGCGTTCGTGGTGTGGCGATAGAAAGGCGAGAGCTGGATCGAGCCCAGTGAGCCATTGCGACTGGTGCTCAGCTCGTATGCATCCGTGTACTCCGGATTCAACTTCGGATTTCCGATGAAGACGTTCTGCTGATCGAAGAACACAGGGAACGGATTCAGCTCCTGGGTTCCGGGCGCGCGTGTCCGCCGCGAATAGCTCACCTTGATCTGACTCGCATCGCTCGGCTTGTAAATAATCACACCGCTCGGGAATAGGCTGTGGTAGTTGTACGGATAAGTCGTGGGAGCGTCGGCGAGCGCAAAGTTGCGGTTGACGAACTGGGCGCGGAGTCCACCCTGAAGGTCGAACTTGCCCACGCTCTGACTGAGCACACCGTAAGCGGCGTGAACGTGGTCATCGAAATTGAAGGTGTTGCTCAGGTTGCTGAGCTGCCAACTTCCGTCGCCGGCCGCGTCCTTGAGCACCAGGAAATCCCGGTCGAGCCAGCGAGAGGTCTCCTTCAAGCCGGTCTCGAGCTTCGTGGTAGCGCCCAGCTGACTCACGTAGTCCACTTGCGCCGTGAGCTGCCGCGTGAGGGCGTTCGTCTGATCCCGCTCGCCCATGATGCGCGAGCCGGAGATGGAACCATCCTGCGTGAGTGGCTGCTGCCAGAGCACGGTGCTGTCTTCGTCTCTGGTGCGATTGAAGCGAACTTCCGATGAAAGCTCGTGCTTGCGCGCCTCGAACGTTCTCTTGAACGACACAGCGTCGTCGAACACGAGACCTTTGGACTTGTCGTTGCGATAGAAGTCGTAGCGGTCGACGAATGCCTGCTGTGCGTCGAGGTCGGTGTATCCGGCGAGCGAGTTGTCAAAGCCGTGGCGGCGATTAACCGAGAACTGGTTCGAGATCACATCGCGATCGGTCAACTTGTAGTCGACGTTCGTCGAGAAGTTGTGACCTCCGTTGGTGGTATTCCCGTCGATCAGCTGATTCGTGTAGGCAAGAGGAGATCCACTGCCGTCGTACTGCAGGCGATCGTTGAGACCGCTGACGTCTCGGTTGTCCGCGTTGTAGCCGTACGTGCCGAACAGCGTGATAGGCCCGCTCTGGTAGCCGAGGTTTGTGCCGGCGTTCATACGATCGAGGGTCGCACCGCCTACGTTGAGGCCACCACTTATTCCCAAGTCGGTCTGCGCTTTGAGAACGATGTTGATGATGCCGGCCATTCCTTCCGGGTCGTACTTGGCCGAGGGGTTCGGGACGACCTCGATCCGCTCGACGATGTTGGCCGGGATCTGCTTGAGATAAGCTGCGAGCTGGGGGCCAGTGATTGGCGTGGGGCGACCGTTGATCTGAATTGCAACGTTCTCGTTACCACGCAAGCTGACTTTTCCGTCTCCATCCACTTCCACGGAGGGCGTCGCCTGGAGGACCTCGCTCGCGTTTGCCGCGGCGGGGGCAACGTCCTTCGCGCGATATGAGTTACGATCCGGCTCGATCACCATCGTGGGCACCTGACCGGCGACCTGCACGGCCTGGAGGGTGACTGCGACGCGGGTCAGCGTAAGCGGGCCGACGTTCGCGCGGGGAGCTGCGTCCGTTATCGAAAACGTATAGGTGCGCGGCTTGAATCCGATCGACGTCGTGCGAAGGTAGTAGTCTCCAGGCCGCAATCCCTGAATTCGAAACGCTCCGTCGGGGCCGGTGATTGCTCCGGTCACGAGAGACGAATCCTTCCTGCTGCGAACCGCGACAGATGCGCGAGCGACAGGCTCTTTGGTTGCCGTGTCGACCACGCTGCCCAGCACTTCCCCGTTTGCGGTGGGGAGCGGAGCCATCGGCTTGGGCTGTGTGGGGTTCTGGGCCTGGATAGACGTTGCGGCGCCAAGAACCAGAGCGAGTAGGGCGAGCGGGATGCACTTCATGGGACGAGCTCTCTGGAAAGATTGGGTGTGTAGAGACTTCGGGAGGGCGTCAGGAAATGCCCGCGCTCCATTTGTCGTACTACGGGTTTGACACCCTTAGGTTTCAAAACGATTGCGGGCGTCCTGGAGTTTTCGTCGCCCGCCTGGGTCGGTCAATACCGAATGCGACCGGCGGCTTGGGGTTTTCCCGGGCGCCGCCTATGGATTCGCCTCAGCGAGGCGGCCGCAAAGAGCAGTGCGACTCTAGATGTCGCGACCGATCGTCCTCAGCCGACGTCGCACTCGACGAGGCAAAAAGAAGGCGGCGGCCACGAGTACCCGTTCCAGATCCAGCGAGCGAAGCTGCTTCGGATCGCCCATCCAGTGCTCGAGTACCACCGAACGGTCGGTGTTGGCAATCAATCTCTGGAGAGCAAGCACGAGCAGGAATACGTCGTCGATCTCACCTATGAACGGAATGAAGTCCGGGACGAAGTCGATTGGCAGCAGCACGTATCCGATCGCGCCCGCGACCAACAGCTTGTCGGTGTTCGAGACACGCATGTCGGTCAGCAATCCCCCAACGAGGCGCAGAAAATTCGGCAGCTCCTTCATCGTCGAGATTACAGTTCTCTTGGGGCTTGGGGCGGGCCCCGCCACCGAGGGCGCTTCGACCTCGCGAACGCGCGTCGCCGAGCGAGCCGCGCCTGCAGATCGTGCGCGATTTGCGGTTTTCTTTCGCGATGATGCTGCGCTCGCGCGCGCCGATTGAGCTCTCACTTGCGCTGATCTCCAGGTGGCTGTGTTGGCGGAGTCTGTGTCGACGGTGAAGACGGCGGTGCAGCCGGAGTGGCGGCACCAGTCTGGGGTGGCTGCGGCTTCGACGAAGCCACCGACGAAGCAACCCCTGCGATCTCCGTTGCAACTGACTTGCCAGCGTTAGCCACGTCTGTGAGCACTCCAACAGCCTTGTTCATCACGCTCATCGTACCACCGATCATGTTCGCCGACACTTTCCCGGCCCGAAGCGTGTCCTCGACTCCTTCGGCAAACCGCTTGAGCGGATTGGGGGCGGTCGACGGCTTGGGCGCGTACTTCGACTCCAGAAAGTCGATGTAGTCGAGGATCTGATAGATCTTCTCCTCGGGTAGCGTGTCCAGCTTGCGGATCAGTCTCTCGCGCAGGATATCATTCATTTCGATCGTTCTCCATTCACCGTCAACCCCGTCCCCGCCAGCGCGCCCGCCTGCCGCGCACGTCGATATGTACGTAATTGGTGCTCGAATGACCACTGGTGTAGATGCCAAGCCCACCGACCAGATCAGGGTGCTTCAGCTCGACGATCTCCACCGCCAAACCTACCATACGGCTGTCGATGGCGGTGATTTTTCCGTCGCCGTTGGCGTCGATGGCCACGTCGGCCGCATCCCCGTACTGGTGCTGACTGTCGCGGGCGGCGCGACGGATCTTCTGGTTGTGCTCTGGTGCGCGGAATCCTGAGTGCACATCCAGCTCGATGTTTGCCACGGCCTTGTCGCCGTGCCAGCGCGCGATCTCCTGAATCACGAGCTCCAGCTTGTCCAGCAGCTTCGGGTTCACCGCCGCATAGCTGGGCCAAACACCCACCTGATCGTGGTTCAGAAAATCACCCACCCGGAGGTGCTTCGTGATCGGAAGGTCGACATCGGCGGGCGTGATCTCGAGAAACCCGGTCGGCGGCGGCTGACGTCCGGCAACGCGCTCGGCGATGTAGGTCCCGATACGATAGCCCCGAAGCATGGCGCCCTCCTTCTCCTCGAAAGGGACGAGCACAGCGAGCGTCAGCCCTTCTATTTCGCGGTGAGGGCCGCTCTTCAGCAGAGCCAGTCTGTAAAAACCCGCCTTGGGCGGCGCGAAGACCTTGTCGCTGGTGAGTACTCTCGGCACCGTCGAGAGAGTCGTGTCGCCGTTCCGAACCCAGGCATACTGCAGCTCTGTCGGATCGCCGTGCACGTCGAGAGGATACGAGATCTCCTGGCCCGGCAGCGCGAAGGCGAGCTTTACCTCACCGCTCGCGCCGAACGCGCTGATCGACGGCTCGGCCATCGGGACGATTGAGCGCGTGAGATATGTCCCGATTGGTTTCTTGGTGTCATCGGAAGCCTGGAGAAACTGGAAAGCTCCAACGGCTGCGATCGCCGCAACCGTGATCCACACGATTCGCGTTGTGTGGCGCTTTCGAACCGGGAGCCCGTCCGGAAGCTCGAGCTCTTCGCCCGTTTGGTGGCGCCGGTCTGCTACGCCCGCGGACTCCACGGGCCTGTCCTAATAGATGTAGACCGGCGTTCCGACCTGGACCATCGGGTACAGCTTCTCGATGTCCTCGTTGCGCATCCGGACGCAGCCGTGACTCACGGATTGCCCGATCGTCTCGGGATGATCCGTACCGTGAATTCCGTAGCCATCGCCGAGTTCGAGACGCCTCGTCCCCAACACTCCCGCGTACCTTCGCGCTGTAGTACCGTACGGTGGAACGACGATATTCCCATTCGCAACGATTTCCTTTCCTTCGACACCGCCCCCCAATGAGACGGTGCTGCCGTTGCTGTAGCGCTTGACGACTTCACCGTTCTGAGTGGTGATCACGCCGTCGCCCGTGGAGATGCTCTCTCCGGGAGCCAGGTGGACGATCCCCAATCCCTTCTTGTGGGCCTGCTCGACGTAGTGCCAATCGGGTGGAACCCAGGCTGGATCCTCATCCTTCGCCTTCACGGTCAGACGGCCGCGCGGAGTCTCGAAGCGCCATTGTCCGGCGGAGCCTCCTACGAGCTCCTTGCCACTGCCCGTCGCGACGGGCGCTTCGTACAGAACTTCCTTGCCCTGCTTGTACCAAAGGCGATGATCCGCCATGCTCACGACTATGTATGGTTGGTTGGCTGCGGCAGCCGGGGACTCGGAGAGCAATGCCTTGAGGCTGTCGCCAGTCATTCCGAGCTTTGACTTGACCTCGTTCAGGACGCCGAGGTTGTCGTTGTAAACCATGCGATTCACATCGCGCTGGTACCTGAGCTCCGCAGTTCTCGTCAGCAGCATGACGCTCAGGATTGCCGCGGCCACGAAGCCGAGTATCAGCATCCAGACGGTCTTGCCGCCATAGGACAGAATTCTTACAGCCATCTCGCTACCCCTGAAAAGTCAGCGGCGTGTGGAATCCACGCGTCGTCAGTAGAAGTATACCTTCATACCTGCACTAAGGTTCGGCATGATCGCCTTCAAATCTTCGAGGCTCATTCGCAGCGAGCCCGGTGGTATCGCGGTGGTGTCGGAAGCGAGCTGCGAGGCCTTCGACGTGAAGATGGTTGCCCCACCGTCGAGGGTGATCTTGTCGCCCGAGAGATCGGCGATCGTTCGCTCTCCGCGGGGCACCGCGGCGGGTGGTGCATCGGAGGATTCGGACGCCGGGCGCTCCGGACCGAGCTGCACCGGCATCTCGCGAAGGAGGGCTCCCTCGCGAGTGAGATACATCCGCGCGCTGTCGATCGACACGTTCAGGTGCAGCTTCTTGTCGAACTTCGCCTGTCGCTTCGCGAGCTCGATCGCGATTCGCAGCTTGTTCTGCTCCGCCTGGACTATCCCGTCGGTCCGCTCGCGCTCGGCCTGGGTCATGTGGGCCCGCAGCTGCGCGACGTCGCGATTGTAACTGACGCGCTTGAACAACAGCCAGGCGTCGACGGTGACCATCGCTGCCAACCCGATGCCGAGCACGAACACGAATCCCGGATAGGCGCGGCGGAAATCGCGCCATCCGCCGCGGCGGCGATCGCCTTCGTCGGCCCGGGCGGCGCTGCGTCGCGTCTCTGGCCCCGGCTCTTTCGGTCTGAGGATCTCCATTGTGCGCCTTCGTGTCCCGCTGGTCAGGGTGGGATTACATTACTGATATTATGGCTATCTCACAGCGCGCGCGGCCAGTCGCGCTCATCGTCCTCGACGGATGGGGTTACCGCCCCGAGACCGAGGGCAACGCAATCGCACTCGCCAACACACCCACCTGGGACTCCATCTGGAGTCGAGGCTCGCGCACATTGCTCGAGGCCTCGGGACTTCGCGTCGGCCTGCCGAAAGGGCAGATGGGCAACAGCGAAGTTGGACATCTCAATCTCGGCGCCGGACGCGTCGTGATGCAGGATCTTGTACGCATCTCTTCGGCCATCTCCGACGGGAGCTTTTACACCAACCCCGCGCTATTGGGTGCATGCCGCCAGGTGAAGGACAACGGGGGCACGCTCCACCTGCTAGGATTGATCGGCACGGGCGGAGTCCACGCGATAGACCAACATCTCTGCGCGCTGCTCGAGCTCGCCAAGCGTCAACGTGTAGAGCGCGTCGCGATCCACGCTTTCCTCGACGGGCGCGACACGATGCCGCGGTCGGCGCTCGGCTATATGCAGCAGCTGCTCGAGTACATCAAGAAGATTGGCTCGCCGGCGAAGATCGCGAGCGTCTCCGGACGCTATTACTCCATGGACCGCGATCAGAGATGGGACCGGACCGGGCTTGCGTACCGGGCAATAGTCCTGGGTGAGGGGACCGCCGTCACGGATCCCCTTGATGCAATCAAACAGGCATACAACTCGGACAAGACAGACGAATTCATGCTTCCGGTAGTCGTGACCGAGAATGGAAAGCCTGTCGCGCCGATGCGTGACGGCGATGCGATCATCTGCTTCAACTACCGCTCGGACAGAATGCGACAAATCGTGCGAGCTCTGATCGATCCGGGTTTCGACGGATTCGATGTGTCGCGCCGCCCGAACGCGTCGGTCACGACTCTCACGAATTACGACAAGACGTTCGACGTTCCTGTTGCCTTCCCGCCGACATCGATGGCGCGAATCCTGGCCGAGGTTCTGTCGTCGCGCGGGCTGTCGATGTTGAAGACGGCGGAAACCGAGAAGTACCCACATGTGACTTACTTCTTCAACGGCGGCGTCGAGCAGCCGTATCCCTGCGAGAGCAGGGTCATGATTCCCAGCCCCAAAGTGGCGACGTACGATCTCAAGCCGGAGATGAGCGCCGAGGGCGTGACGGAAGCTCTCTGCAAGGGTATCTCGTCGGGTGACCAGGATTTCATTCTCTGCAACTACGCGAATGCCGACATGGTGGGACACAGTGGATCGATTCCCGCGACGATCAAAGCCGTCGAGACAGTCGACCGAATGCTGGCGCGCGTTCTCGAGACTGCCGAGACCGCGGGTGCGCGTCTCATCGTCACGGCGGATCACGGCAATGCAGAGATGATGATCGATCCGGAGACCGGTGGCCCGCACACGGCTCACACCACGAACCCGGTGCCGCTCGTGGTGATCGACTGGAATCAGGAGCAGCGGCTCCGTTCGGGCGGCGCTCTCTGCGATGTCGCGCCAACTATATTATCAATGCTCGGAATCGAGCAGCCGTCAGAGATGAGCGGCGTCAATCTTGGAGTGGATTAGTGAAGCCTTTCATGGGCGCTTTGGCGCTTGCTTTCGTTGCGACCACCGCCCGCGCGCAAGTCGCCGGACATCTTCCTGAAAACAGTCCCTATCGCGACCTCGAGGCGAGTCAGGAGATCTCCTTCTTCGGTGGCCATTTTTCCCCCGGACAGGATCCGCTCGGCGTCGCCCCGCGGGGTGGCCCGATGTATGGCCTTCGCTACGAGATTCACGTAGGGGGGCCAGCTTTCCTCATGGCGCGCTTCGCGCACGTGAACAGCGAGCGCTTCCCGATTGATCCCACCAAGAGCGGGGCAGCGTCGAAGCTGCCCAAACAGAACGTCTCGCTCAACCTCGTCGATGTGAACCTGGTCATCAGTCTCACCGGCGAGAAAAGCTTTCATCACATCATTCCGGTGATCAACATGGGTGCGGGCATCGCGAGCTGCAATTGCACCGTCAAGCCCGATCCATACTCCTTCGGCACCCCGTTTGCATTTTCGTTTGGCGGCGGACTGCGGTTCGTGCCGGGTGGACGATTCCAGCTGCGGGCAGATTGGGGAGACTACCTCTATCAATTGAAGTACCCGAACGCGTACTACCTGACGCCGACCAACGGAACTGCCGCTGCGGGCAGCGCACAGGCCAAGTCATTCTGGAAGAACAATCGGGCCCTCACGCTCGGCGCATCACTCCTGTTCTTTCGGTAACCTGAACCGCCGGAAAACGGCGGACTCGGAGGAACGGTGGAAAAGGATTTTGAGGACATCGACGAGATCGACGAGCTCACCGACGGCGAGCTGCGCGCTCTGATTCGGGATCGTCTAGAGGAGCAAGTGGCGTTCGACCCGAACGATGTGGAAGTCGCCGTGCGAAGCGGAGTCGTGCACCTTTCCGGGCGCGTGGGCACCGAGCAGGAGCTTCGCATTGTCGAGCATGTCATCACCGATCTCATCGGCATCAAGGAAGTGAAAAACGACCTTGTCGTGGATCCACTCCGTCGCGCCGAGAGCCCTGTCGCGATAGACGAGCATCTCGCCGACGAGGAGCTGCACGAGGGGATTCTGCTTGGCGACCGGCCGAGACAGGACGATCCGGAAGCGGAACACCTCCACGAGGACATCCGCGCGGAGATGTTCGGGACAACCGACGTTCACGAGTCGATCGAGGAGGGGATTCCATGGAATCCACCGGACGGACCAACGCCGGAAGGCGACCTCGGGACGGACGCGCCTCCGAACGTGATGAACGACGACCATTAATTGGCGAGCGCTACTCTTACCAGACGGGTTTCGTTTTCTGCCGCGCATCGCTATAGCCGTCCGGACTGGAGCGATGAGAAAAACGCCGCGACCTTCGGGGCGTGCGCGTGGCCGAATTTCCACGGCCACACGTACGTGTGTGACGTGACAGTCGGTGCCCCGATCGACGAGGCCACCGGCTTCGTTGTCGACCTGGGCGTGCTCGACAAGATCCTCATGAAGCAGGTGAAGGAGCGATTCGACCACCGCAACATCAATCTCGACGTGCCGGAGTTCGCGGATGGAAAGCTCGTCCCGACCGGCGAGAATCTCGCGCGCTTCATTTTCGACCGCGTCGACCGCGAGCTGCCGAAGCCGGCGAAAGTGATGCGCGTAACTGTCGGAGAAGACGACAGTCTGAGCGCTACCTACAGCAGGGAGTAACGGAAGAAGTGCGACTTTCTTTCACTCGCAGAAACGCGCGTGCGCTTCTCGTCGCGATCGCGGCGTTTGCGCTCACGGCGTGCGTTACCGTGATGAAGACCGCGCACCGCGAATCGCCGCGCTCGGAGCTGCGCCATGAGATCGACTCGCTGACGTCGCAGCCAGAGTTCAGGAATGCGCAGTGGGGCGTTCTCGTCGTGAATCCGCGCACCGGTGACACTCTCTACTCGAAGAACGCGGGCAAGCTCTTCATGCCGGCTTCCAACATGAAGATCATCACGAGCGCGGCCGCTTTGACGCTGCTCGGGCCCGATTACCGGTACCGCACCACATTTCTCACCGACGGCGAGGTGCGCGACTCGCTGCTCGATGGAAATCTCCTCGTGATTGGCCGGGGTGATCCTACCGTGAGCGATCGGATGAGGGGCACCGCGACGACCGTTATGGATGCGCTGGCGGATTCGCTCCGCGCACATCGGATAAGGCAAATCAGCGGCTCGCTCGCTCGAGTGGGGAATGCCTTCCCCGATTCCATCTACGGATACGGCTGGGAATGGGACGACCTCGGCGAGTACTACGGTGCCGGAGTGGACGAGCTGATCTTCAACGAGGGGATGTCGCCGACGACGCTTCGGCCGCCTCCCGACACAGCGCGTGACAGCCTTTACTCCGGCCCGGCGAAGGATCCAGCGAAGGCATACCTCGACGCCCTGCATGACGCGCTCGTGCGAAAGTCCATCAGGATGGATGGCACTGTCCGGGACGGCATTCTCCCGACTCCTTTCAAGATGGACACGCTCTTCGTGCTCGTCTCGCCGCCGCTACGCGAGATTCTTCCGGCGTTGATGAAGCCGTCGCAGAATCAGATCGCCGAGATCCTGTTGCGGACGATCGGCCTGGAGCGAGCGGGTTTGGGAAAGGCGGACACCGCTCGCAAGATCGTCGGACAACAACTATTGGCGTGGGGCGTTCAGCCCGATGGCTTTGTCATACGCGACGGCAGCGGGCTCTCGGATCAGGATCTTCTGACGCCGGAGACGATCGTGCGCGTTCTCGACAGAATCCAGCGGGACACAGCGTTCGCGACGTACTACAACTCGATGCCGATCGCTGGCGTGGATGGGACGATCGACACGCGCATGAAAGGGACGCCCGCCGAGGGAAATGTTCACGCGAAAACCGGAACTCTCGCCAAGGCCCGCTCTCTGTCTGGCTTCGTCACTACAGCCGACGGCGAGCGGCTCATCTTCAGCATTCTCGCCAACAATACAACGACGCCCGGCTCGGCGGTGACGCACGTCGCAGACACCATAGCGGCCGCACTGGCCTCCTACCGCGAGCATTGACCTTCCCATGCTGAGCGTCGCTGAGGCAAGCGAGCGCATCCTGGCCGAGATACGGGCGCTGGCGCCGGAGACTGTGCCACTGCGCCAGGCTCTGGGCCGCGTGCTCGCCGAGGATGTCAGTGCCACGGTGACGATGCCGCCGTGGAGCAATTCCTCGATGGATGGATACGCGGTGCGCTCGGCCGACATCACGCCGGTGATGAGCGGTGAGCCGGTCAAGCTGCGCGTCATCGCAACCATCGCCGCCGGAGAGTTTGCGCCGAGGCCGCTCAAGCGCGGCGAGGCAATGCGCATCATGACGGGAGCGCCGATCCCCGGTGGCGCTGATTCCGTCATCCGCAAAGAGGACACCGACGGCGGAAGCGAGAAGGTGGAGATCCGCGAAGCGCGCGACGTGTGGAAGAACATCCGCAACGCCGGAGAGGATTTTCAGAGCGGCGATGTTCTGGCCAAACGCGGAGCTCCAGTGAAGCCGGCGGTGTTGGGCGTCCTCGCGTCGAGCGGCAAGGCGACAGTAAAGGTTTTCGGACGTCCCCGCGTCGCGATTATCAGCTCAGGGAACGAGTTGGTGGACATCGACGAATTCGACGAAGTGGTTGCCGCGCGACGGATAGTTTCGACCAACAGCTACACGCTCGAAGCATTGACGCGGGTGTCGGGAGGAATGCCCGAGGACCTCGGGATAGCCAGCGACACAAGAGCATCGCTCAAGAAGAAACTCGAGAGCGCCGGTGGCTACGATCTCATTCTCACTTCTGCGGGAGTATCGGTCGGAGATCTCGATCACACGCGCGATGTTTTTGCCAGGCTGGGTGGACAGCAGAAGTTCTGGAAGGTGAAAATGAGGCCGGGCGCGCCGCTCGCCTTCGGACTGCTCAATGAAGTGCCCTGGCTCGGACTGTCCGGCAACCCGGTCTCGGCCATGGTGAGCTTCGAGCTGTTCGTCAGACCGGCGCTGCGAAAAATGCAGGGCTATTCGGCGCTCTTCCGGCGCCCGGTAGACGTGACGCTCGAGGAGGAAGTGAAGATCGCGGCAAAGCTTACGCACTTTCTCCGCGCCTGCATCACCAGGCGTGAAGACGGGACACTAACGGCGCGGCTCACGGGTCACCAGAGCTCTGGCGCTCTAACCTCGATGGTGAAAGCGAACGGGTTGCTCATCGTGCCCGGCACGCAGCAGAAGGTGGCCAAGGGAGCGCAGCTCCATGCGCTGATGGTCGATCACAGTCTCGAAGAGACTTCGGCGTTCTCGCTGTGATCGACAAAGGCGATCTCTCGAGTATCGACCTGGCGGGAGACGCTCTGGTGACGGCGCTCAACAGTCGATTCCGGACTTCAGTGGAAGACGCGACGGTGGACGCCCACACTTTCAGCATTCTCAAGCCGGCGAATTCGGACGATCTCATTCGGGAGGAGGACTTCGTCAAGGACGAAAGACTTCCCTATTGGGCGGACGTATGGCCGTCCTCACTGATTCTCGCGGGTAAACTCCTCGAGTTGACGGGACGAGGAAAGACAGCCCTGGAGCTCGGCTGCGGAGTCGGGCTCAGCACACTTGCGGCGACCAAGGCCGGCTACGATGTGCTGTCGACGGATTACTACGAGGACGCGCTCGATGTCACGCGAGCCAATGTGTTTCGGAATCTGCGAAAGCTGGCGCGAACGCGACTCGTGGACTGGCGCCACCTGCCGGATGATCTGGGGAAATTCGACCTCGTATTCGCTTCGGACGTGTTGTACGAGAATGAGTACGCGCAGCTCTTGCCCGTGATTCTTGACCGGGTACTGCTGCCGAGCGGGATCGCATTGGTTGCCGATCCGGGGAGGGTAGCAGCACCAGTCTTCGTCGAAGCGTGCGGAGCGAACGGGCTGGTAATCCTGAACAAGGAAACCCGGCCATTCGAGGCTGGAGAGATCAAGCAGAAGATCGATCTCTACGAGATCGGACGAACCTAGAACACGGATGCTCCGGATAGAGCGCTGATGCTTCGGATGATCACGGAGCGATGCTTCTGATCCGCTCCATGTCCGGGTATCCGTGTTCACATCTGTCTGTACTTGGGCCCGCTTCCGCCCTCGCGCGGCGTCCAGCGCGGACCTAGGACATCCGTCGCCTTGCAATCGATGCAATTCGCCGGACTCACCACGAGCCGCTCCCCGTCGCGCTCGTAGACTCCCGCTGGGCACATGTGGGTGTACAGCTCCGCGACGTCGGGCGTGATGTCAGGACCGATAATCAGATGCGATGGGATGTCGTCGCGCGTTGCGTTTCCCGACTTGAACACCGCGTCGAGCTTGCTGAAGGTGAGTTTCCCGTCCGGCACAAATGGCTCGGGCTCAGCAACCGCCCGCACGACGTCAGCGTCGGCGTGGGAAGAGATTTTTCCACCG
>DATCPG010000338.1:0-16468 GCA_036570225.1 Gemmatimonadaceae bacterium
CGCCGTCGGGCATAGGGATCGAGAACGACTCCCCCGCCGATTGTTCTGAGTGGAGCTGGAAGTCTTATGACGAAGCGGTCACCGCCCCGCAGGACTATCGGCGCGTCGGTCGTGATACGGGCAAGCGCGTGTGAGTCAGCATTGGAACCGCCATCGGCGAAGCTGATTCGTGCTCCGACTTCGCTGGCGCCGGCGTGAACCCGAAGCTCTGTGCGGGTCGACAGCCGATCAGCGAAATCGGACGCGATGCCGACGACGGCCTCGAACATCGATGTCGCTTGCCACGACTGGTCGGTGACCAGGACACTCCCGCGCGGGACATCCCCTACCTCAATGCCCGCCAGTGCAATCGCAGCGCGACCGCCCGCCTGGGCGCGATCGGCGGACGTGCCATGCTGCTCGATCCTCCTCACCCGCACGGTCTTCCCACCTGGGAGAACGCGCACGTTGGCGTCCTGCTGTAACTCGCCGCTCCAGACTGTGCCGGTAACCACGGTCCCCGTGCCTTTTATGGAGAACGCACGATCGACCGGCAGGCGGAAGATGTCGTCTACTGCGCGAGGTGTCGCGGTGAGAAGTGCCTCGGACAATGCTGCGCGCAAGGCTCCGATTCCCGTTCCCGTTCGACTCGAACATGGAATCACCTCGGGCGCGCCGATCGAGGCATTGAACAGCGATTCCACTTCGCTCCGAACGAGCGAGAGCCATTCTGCGTCGACCAGGTCGGATTTGGTGACCGCTACGACGATGCGCGGAATCTTCAGCAGCTCGAGAATCAGCAGGTGTTCGCGAGTCTGCGGCATCACGCCTTCGTCTGCCGCTACAACCAGCAGGCCCAGGTCGATTCCGGTTGCTCCGACGAGCATGCTGCGCACGAAGTCTTCATGACCCGGAACATCGACGACGCCAACGCTTCCCACGCCGTCCAGTGATAGCGGAGCAAAGCCAAGGTCGATGGTAATGCCGCGGCGCTTTTCTTCGGGGAGCCGGTCGGTATCAACACCGGTCAGCGCGCGAACGAGAGCTGTCTTGCCGTGGTCAATGTGGCCCGCCGTTCCGATTATCACGCGGCGGACCAGCGCTCGTGTTCCCAAACCGCGAACGCGCGCAGCGGTCTATCGTCGCTCAGGTGTGCGCCGAGGAATTCGCGCAGCAAGCGCTGGTGCGACCGTGCTTCCGCATCGCTCAGGCTCGTCGACTCGCTGCCTTCGAGCCAGCCTTTGATCGCCGTGCGCGCCGTCGCTGGAATCTTGCGTCCGGCGGGCGCGAGCTTGCTGCACGACACGCAGATGATTCCGCCGGATCCGTGGGAGAATGTTGCTTCATCTGCGTCCCGCAGCGGAGTGTGGCAGAGAGCGCAGCTCGAGAGCTCCGGAGTGAAGCCGAGCACGGAGACGATTCGCCAACATGCGGCGAGGCCATCTTCGATCGTACGCTCCGGCGTCGATCGCGCTATCCGGTCCAGTACATCGACGACAGTGTCGTAGAGATCGGGACCGGAATCCTCTCCCGCAAACCGGAGGGCGAGCTCGGCGATCGTTGACGCGGCCGTGAATCGACCTATGTCGTGCGCAAGCTCGCTGCGGGAACGGGATACCTCGAACGAGGAGAGATTGTGGAGCTCGCGGTTTGGCTTGACATAGATCTGTGCCGTTCCCTCGGCGAACAGATCCAGCGCCGACCCGTAACGGCCGCGCGACTTTCTCGCGCCTCTCGCGAGCACCGATTGCACGCCTCCTTCCCGTGTCAGAAGGCGAATGATCCGGGAGCTCTCGAGATAGTCGAAAGCGTGCAGGACAATCGCTTGAGTGACGGTGAGGGACATGACGGGAATCTAATGCTCCGCGAGCAACCTCAGCCCCGGCCCCGCAGCGCAAATACTAGAAGAGCGTCGACGCGCGCGCGCCGACGAGGAGGGTGCGTCCGGGAGCCGGGAAATGAAGTGCATCCTCATATCGCTTGTTCAGTGCGTTCTCCAATCGCGCATTCAAAGTGAGTCCACCGCGAGCCCGAACAGTGACGGGAACTTCCGCAGAAAGGTCCAGCTTCGTGTACGAGGGGAGCGTTACGCGGGGCGATGGAAACTGCGCGAAGTCGGTATCCGGTCTTTTTCCGATGAAGTTGACGGCAACGGCGCCGCCTGCGCCTGCCGGGCGAGAATAGGACATCACGAGGCTTCCCGAATGGCTCGGACGCCGGATCAGAGCGTCTCCGACGCTATCGCTTCCCTGATAGCCAGGCTGAATCTCGGTGACCCGCGGATTGACGATCGTATAGCTCGCGCTACCGCGCCAATGGCGCCCGGGAGAAAGAGCGAGCTCCGCCTCGTAACCGTCGGAGCTCGCACGGGTAAGGTTTGCGTAGCTTCCCTTGTAGCTGGGCGGTCCGCCATTCACGTACTGAATGAGATCGGAGAACCGTTGCGTGAAGTACATCGCGCTAAAGCGGATCGGTTCTGCCCACGACGCCGTTATCAATCCTACTTCGGCCGACTGGCTCTTTTCCGGCCGGAGCTCGGGGCTTCCGACTGTGTATAGAGTCGGTCGGAGTTCGTTGAACGCGGGAGCATTGAAGGCGGTGCTCAATGACGCGCGCAGGCGCACGGCGGAAAGAATTCCGGCATTCGCGCCAATGCGGTACGTGGCGAACCGATGGTAGTCCGAGTTGTCATCGACTCTCCCACTGACCGTGTATGAAAAGCGATCGACCGGATTGCCGAGCAATTCCGAGTAATACGCCATGTTGCTGCGCGACGCGTCGAAAGAATCGGTCTCGGTCGTGACGCCACCGACGGGACCCGAGCCGTTGGAGCTTCTCTCGTGTTCCCGCTCGTAACTCGCTCCGACGGTAGCGGTGGCGTTTGTCGGCAGAAAAAAGCTTAACCTCCCTTCCGCATTGCGCCTGAATCCACGGGACCTGGATGCCGAATGCGCGGGCGCCGACGCCCCGAATGGTGTGGCGATGTCTTCGGTAAGATCGGAAACCTCGTTCGTGCCGGCTAGAAAGCGAGCCTGCGCGAACTCGGCCAGGGTTTTTCCCGCATCGAGGCCAACGGTGAGCCGGTGCTGCGTCCGATAGGAGTTGGTGTCGACCGGTTGTCCTGCAAAATCGGTCGGATAGTGAAATTCAGCAGCGGTGTACCGGGCGGAAAGGTTCACATTGCCTTCGGTGTCATGTCCGAGAGTCAATGCGCTGCTCAGAGTGCCGTTCTTGTACTGGTTGTTGAATGGCAGAATGCCGTCGGTCGAATGGCGAGCCGCGGCGAGGGAGAACTGTCCTGGCGGGATGCCTCCCGCGACATCCGCGTCCACGTCGAATGACCGATACCTCCCGGCGCGGGCGCCGAGTGATGCGCGTGGTTCGTCCGGACCCCGGCGCGTAAATATCTGCACTATACCCGAGACGGCATCCGCTCCGTAGAGAACGCTCGCCGGTCCACGCACGATCTCGATCCGGTCAATGTTGTCCGTGGTCAGGTGGCTGAAATCGAAGAATCCTCCGGAGGAGTTCACGGGGACGCCGTCGATGAGCACTTTGGTGTAGCGGCTCTCGCCGCCGCGCAGAAACAGCGACGTAACGGCACCGAACGATCCATTCTGCACGAGCATGGCTCCGGGGATCTCGCGCAACGCGTCCGAAACCCTCGTGACACCACGCGCACGGAGATCTTCGCCCAGAAGAACGGTGACGGGCTGAGTGAGTGTGCTCGCCGGACGCGGAACCTTCGAGGCAGACACCACGACCGTGCGAAGCTGTGTCGTGTCCTTTTCCTGGGCGATCGCGGAATTCCGAAGCGTCACGGTCAGAGCCAACAGGGCAAAAGCCAGAGATCGGTATTTCATCTGTGAGTAGTGGAAAGGGTTCGACGTTGTTCAGAGAGTGAGCGGGCGCCGCAACGGAACGAGCGCGGGAGCGCCAACAGCTGGATCATGCGTGACCACCAGGGGCCACCCGTAGATCGATTCGAGCCGGTCCGCTTTCATTACGTCGCGCGGCGGTCCGCTTGTGGCAATTCTTCCTTCGTTGAGAAGCACGATCGTGTCGGCGAAACGCGCCACGAGATTCAGCTGATGGCTCACCAGGAGCACTGCCAGTCCAGAGCGTGCGAGCGATGAGAGCAGCTCGAAGATCGCCATCTCGTGCGCGACATCGAGGAACGTGGTGGGCTCATCGAGCACGAGTGCCGGAGCTTTTTGGGCCAGTGCCCGGGCAATGCGCACACGCTGCCATTCCCCGCCGGACAGCGCATCTGTGTCCCGCACAGCGAGCGTCGTTACGCCTGCCTGTTCCAGAGCATCGTCGATTGCAGTGTCATCAGCGGCGCTTGCTGTCCGCCAAAGCCCGAGGTGTGGGTAGCGGCCAAGAGCCACGTAATCGCGCACCTGTATGGGAAACGCGGCTTCTTCGCGCTGCGGGACGACCGCAATGCGACGCGCGAGCTCGGTAAGCGATAGGGTCCGCACATCGGTGCCTGCAACGGCGACTGATCCGCGCACGACATCGGCCCGACCAAGTAATGCTCTGACGATCGAGCTCTTTCCCGAACCGTTGGGGCCGGCCAGTGCGGTCAGTTTGCCAGCAGCGGCGACGAAGCTCACTCCATCGACAGCGTTTCTCGCCGCGCGGGGATATGTCACGGCGAGATCGGACACCGTGATCACGCCGCGCGTCTCAGCTGCACGAGAAAGAACGGCACGCCAAGAAGCGCGGTAATGGCGCCAAGAGGCAGCTCGGTTGGCGGTGCAACCGTTCGCGCAGCGAGATCGGCGGCGACAACGAGAGTCGCTCCTATGATTGCGGCAGCGAGAACAAGTGGACGATGGGCGCGAAGACCCATGCGGCGCGCAATGTGTGGCACGACCAGCCCGACGAATCCCACGAGCCCCGCGGCGGCTACGGTAGCCGCCGCCAGCAGAGCGGCAATCAGGAAAATCCGCCGCCCCGATCGCTCGGCGTTAACCCCGAGCGATGCAGCAGTCTCTTCTCCAAGTGATAGAACATCGATCTCGCGCGCCCAGTAGATGAGCGCGCCTCCAGCCGCAACGATGCTGGCCGCAAGCCAGCCCACACGCTGCCAGTTTGCATCAGCGGCCGATCCCATCATCCAGAAGAGCGCGCCGCGAATTGTGTTGGGCTCCGCTTTAGCCAGCGCGACCATAATCGCGGCGTTGGCGAATGCGCCGACGATCACGCCGGCAACAAGCAGCGTACGAAGATCCGTTCTTGCTCCCCTGGCTCCCACCCGACTCACGGCAAGGGCCAGGAGTACGGCACCGACCGAGCCGGCGAACGCGGCCAGCGTGACCGCGAAATCAGCGGTGAACCCCAGCGCAAACACTATCACTGCTCCCACCGCTGCTCCGCCGGACACTCCGAGCAGATACGGCTCGGCAAGCGGGTTTCGCAGCGAACCCTGAAGCGCAGCCCCGCTGGCTCCCAGTCCCGCTCCAACGAGCGCGCCGAGAGCAACGCGAGGAAGTCTCAAGTCGCGCACGATAGCGACGACGGTGGGATCACCTCGCCCGCGCAACGCTTCCAACACAGCCGCAAGTGGAACCGATACTGCGCCGCGAGCCACGGCTAGCGCCGCAATCGCAAACAGCACTGCAATGAGCAGCAGCCAATACCACCCCTTGAAGTGCGTCAACGCAGCGTGCCGGGGTGGAGGAGATTCGCGAGCGATACAGCCGCTTCGCCGAGTCTGACCGATGGCCGCGCGACCAGCAGCGTGTCCACGACAAAGATTTTGTTGTCACGCGCTGCGCGGACTATTCGCCAGCGGGGATCGGACGCGATCTGAGCTTTGCCGATTGGCCCGGCCAGAATGAAATCGGGATTTCGGCGGGATATGTCTTCCAGCGAGACCTGAGCGGAGGGACCAGCTATGTCGGCGTATACGTTCTTTCCGCCAGCGATGTCCACCAGCTCGTTCATGAAGCTGCCGGATCCGATCGTGATGACGGGCGCGTCCCAGATGTGCCAGAAGACGCTCGGACGCGTGAGCTTCGCCGTGGCCGCGCGAACGCTGGCGAGTGTTCGAGTTACGGAGTCGATGACCGTTGTTGCTCGCGCGGAGTCGTGAAGTATCGCGCCCAACAAGCGAACCGTGCGTCGGAAATCGGAGATGTGATCGACCTTGAGCGAGAGAGTGTTCACTCCAGCCGCTCGAAACCGGCCTGCGGCGGGACGATTGTCCTGACTCGCGTAGAGAATCACGAGATCGGGATGCACGGCCAGCACTGCCTCGACGTTTGGCTGTATCCCATCACCTAGCGGCGGAATCAGGTTGGCCGAGTCGGGCCAGGAGTCGAACTTCGTCCGACCGACGAGCCGCGTTCCGGCGCCAAGCGTGAACAGAATCTCCGTCGTCGCAGGATTGAGTGACACGATCCGCGTCGGAGGATTGCCTATCCGAACGGAATCACCGAAGTCGTCGCTCGCGGCGTGGGACGTAGCGCGAGACTCGCCACACGCTACGACAGCGAGCGCGAGCGCAACAACGGTCGATCGAGGGCGAAAAATCAAAACGGACACTCCTCACAGAGGAATGCCCGCAACGAGCACGCGTCAAAAAGACGCCTGACCGCCACCAGCACCTCCCCCGAGGTTCTGCGAAAGTGGCGCGGACGAAAGTCGTCTCCTGGCTTCGGACCGCTGGACTCACCTTCCCAACCGCTCCCGCGGTCAGTGGCGTTTCGAGTCTGCGTTAGTGCCCGTTACAGTGGCGGGGCCGCACCGGCATCAAACCGGTTTCCGTGGCTCCCGTCCGCGATCGATTGTCTGGCGAAACTATCTACGCCGCAGCGCCCGCGCAAGCGCGACGACCATCGTCCCGCCGATCAGCAGCGTAATCGCGACCATGTATCGCGGATCGATGGCTCGATCTGGCGGTGGCGGCGGAAGATCGATGACCGCCACGGAGTTTTCAGGCATGTCCGACGCGAGGAATCGCCGGAAGTTGCGCCCTTCGACTGTCACCGGATCTACCTCACGCACGTGGGGACCGGTGACGCTTCCCGCTTTTTCTTCGATCATCATCTCGTAGATCCCGGTTTCTTTCTCGAGCGGCAGGCTTAACGGAAACGATTTCGCGGGAAGCGAATAGGAAAACGAGAGCTGCTTGATGCCGGGCGCGATTGGAGCGTACACGTACACGACACCCTTCGCGTAGAAAACGGCGCTGGCGGGAATGTCGCCCTGACTGACCTGGAAATTGGTGAGACCCGGAGGCACGTGCGTCTGCCACGTGGCGTCCTTGGGCGTGTCGGTTGGCGAAATCCGGGTCACCGATGAGTCATTGGACAGATCGTAGACCTCGACGACCGATCGCAATCCATTGGCATCGACCGCCGACACCACGACGTGGTGCCCGCGCAGAGTTATGGGGACGGGATGCGATGTCGTGTCGAACACCGACACTTCCCCGTCATCGCCGCTCACCTTACCGTCGGCGAGTGGCGGCGTGAAGTAGGCGATGCCGTCATACGACGCGGACACGAAATAGATGGCGTCTTCGCTGCCCGACCGCACGTAGTTGAACGCGTAGCGACCGCGAGGATCGGATACGGTCGAATCGAGCGGGCCGGCTCGATCAGGTCCCACGCGGTGGAGAACCACCCGCACCCCAGGAACCGGAAGCATGCTATGAGTTCCGGGTCGTGTGATTCGCCCGGACACTTGCTGCGGAGCGGTGGGAAGAGCGGCCTGCAGGAAGAGCAGGACCGCCAGCTTACATATTGAACTTCCCAAAGTCTTCGGGACGCATGTTCTCGAGATACTCTTTCAGCTGATCCGCCGACATCTCTTCCGAAGGCTCAGCGAGCGTCTCAGGTGGTGTCTGTCCTTCCTCGAGGAGCAGTGCCGTGAGAAGACTTTCCTGCGCAAAGATAGGTGCCTCGAATCTGAGCGCGATCGCGATGCTGTCCGATGGACGTGCGTCGATGTGTACCGCGCCCGAGCTGCGCGCGATGTGGAGCTCCGCGTAAAATGTCCGGTTTTCCACTTTGGTGATGTGCACGCGTCTCAGCGTGCCGCCCATCCCAATAATCAGATTCTTGCAGAGATCGTGCGTGAGCGGGCGTTCCCGCTTGAGCTTGTTCATCTCTATCACGATGGACTCGGCCTCTGGCTGCCCGATCCAGATCGGCAGCAGGCGCGCTCCGCCCTTCTCCTGCAGGATAACCACATAGGAGTTCGTCGATCGGTCGAGACCGAGTCGCATCACCTCGACTTCTACCAGCTGCATGAATTCAAGTTAACGTGATGGGCGGAAAGTAGAAAAGCTGACCAGGACGTGGCCAGCTTATCATACACCCCGACGCGCTCGGCGGCCTATTTCCCGTGAACTGCCTTCTTGAGGTCGGCGACCCGATCGAGCCGTTCCCACGTGAACAGTGTGCCCTTTCCATTCTTCCTCGGCGCCCGGCCGAAATGACCGTACGAAGACGTGGGGCTGTAGATCGGTTTTCTCAGATCGAGCGCGTTGATGATGCCCTTCGGAGTGAGGTCGAATACCTCCTGCACGGCTTTCATGATCGCCGTCTCGGGGACGGTGTTGGTTCCGAAGGTGTCGACGTTCACAGACACCGGCTGCGCCACACCGATCGCGTACGCGAGCTGTACCTCACAGCGCCGCGCGAGCTTCGCACCAACGATGTTCTTGGCCACCCATCTCGCCGCGTAGCACGCGGACCGGTCAACCTTCGACGGATCCTTGCCGCTGAATGCCCCGCCCCCGTGACGGCCCATTCCGCCGTATGTGTCGACGATGATCTTGCGGCCGGTGAGCCCGGCGTCACCCTGAGGGCCGCCGATCACGAAGCGCCCCGTCGGATTGATGTGGAACTTGATCGTCTTGTCGCGCAGCTCTTTCGGGATAACGGGCTCGATGACCTCGGAGATAATCGCTTCGCGCAGCTTCTTGTTCGCGATGTCTTCCGAGTGTTGGGTGGAGACGACGACAGTCTCTACACCGATGGGAAGGGAGTCCTCATAGAGGACCGTCACCTGCGCTTTTCCGTCGGGGCGGACCCAGCTTCCCTCCTTGGATCTGCGGAAGGCCGCGAGGCGCTCCGTCAGGCGATGCGCCAGCTGAATCGGCATCGGCATCAGTTCTTCCGTCTCATCGGTAGCGTAGCCGAACATCATTCCCTGATCGCCAGCACCACCGTGATCCACGCCCTGCGCGATGTCGGGTGACTGCTTGTCGATGGTGCTGATCACCGCGCACGTCTTCGCGTCGAAGCCCATGCTGGCGTTGTTGTATCCGATCCGGTCGATCGTGGAGCGCACGATCTCGGGAACGTTCACGTACGTCTTGGTGGTGATCTCACCCGCTACGCAGGCGAGGCCGGTTGTTACCAGAGTTTCACAGGCAACGCGCGCCTGGGGATCGTCGGTGAGTATTGCATCCAGAATGGCGTCCGAGATCGCATCCGCGACCTTGTCAGGATGACCTTCGGTTACGGACTCGGATGTGAACAGATGTCGATCGAGCACGAAATTCCTCTGGGGAATTTGAGGATGATCGGTGGCAACGGTCGCACGCCGTACTATTCGTGCGCCGAGGAAGCTTTCGACCCACCGGAGCCTTCGAAGATATTTCCATCCACGAATCCAGGCAACCCGTCGCGCAAAAACGGAGCGTCACCAAACGCGGAGAGCAAGCGCCGCCGCAGCTCTCCCTCCGCCTCGCGGGCGGTCTTTGACTCGAGCGCGGCGTTCGCGGCCTCCGCGGCCACTGCGACGCTGACGCCCCTCACGATCCGCTTGACGAGCGGAACCGCCCGGCCGGCGACGCTGAGCGAGCGAACTCCGAGGCCGATGAGCGCAAACGCCATGAGAGGCTGCGAAGCCATCTCCCCACAGACGGCGACTTCCAGGTGATGAGCTACTCCCACGTCGACGATCCGCTTGATAAGAGTCAGCACAGCGGGATGCAGTGGTGTGAAGCGTGAAGCCAGATTCGCGCTTCCGCGGTCGACGGCGAGTGTGTACTGGACAAGGTCGTTGGTGCCGATGCTGAAGAACGAGACGTCGTCCACCAGAGTGTGGATCGACAACGCAGCGGCCGGCGTCTCGACCATCACGCCGAGCGGAAGCTCGTGACGGTATTCCACGCCCCGCGCATCGAGCTCGGCAGCCGCTTCGTCGAGAAGACCGCGCGCCTCCCTTACCTCGTCGAGGGTGATGATCAGCGGAAACATGATGCGGACGTCGCCGTGCATCGCCGCCCGCAACAAAGCGCGAAGCTGCGTCTTGAACAGCTCCGGCTCATCCAGACACATCCTGATCGCGCGCCAGCCCAGGAACGGATTCGGATCCGTTGGATACCCTCCAACCGGGAGCTTGTCGCCGCCTACATCGAAGGTGCGGATCACCACCGGCCTGCCTCCGAATGCTTCGACGACGTGTCGGTAGGCGCGATACTGCTCTTCTTCGTCCGGCATCGTCGCCCTGCCCACCACGAGAAACTCCGTGCGCATAAGGCCTACGCCCTCCGCACCACTGTGAGCCGCGAACTCGGCCTCTTCGGGCAGATCGACGTTTGCCCGCAACGTGACCCAGTGCCCATCGAGGGTCACTGAATCGGCGGTCGCCATCGCCTGGAGCTCGATTACCTCGGCTGCTTCCCGCGCCTGGCGCTCGCGATAGGTGGCGAGCTGGGCGGGAGTGGGATTGATCAGCAACACGCCGGATGTGCCGTCGAGGATGGCGTACTCGCTGCCATCCAGACGCTCGGTCGCGTCGCGCAAGCCGACTACGGCGGGAAGGCCAAGCGATCGGGCGAGAATCGCGACGTGCGAAGTGCGGGTGCCGGCGTCTGTCGCGATGCCAATGATCGCCTCTCGATCGAGCTGCACTGTAAGGCTGGGCGTGAGATCGTGCGTGACCAGGATCTTGTTGGATCCCTTTGGGAGATCGACCGGGTCGTGGTCCGGAAGGCCGAGGAGGATCGACAAAACGCGGATATGGACGTCGATCAGATCACCGACGCGCTCGCGCAGCATCGGTCGCGCGTGAGCAGCGAATTGCTGGCGCCACTCGAAGAGGACGAGGTCGAAGGCTTTTTCCGCCCCGAGATTCTGGTGAATGAGCTCCTCGACCTGACGCAACAGCTCGCCGTCCTCGAGAATCGACAGCTGTACGTCGAAGATCGCCGCCTCCTCGGGGCCGGCGTGCTTTTCAGCGCGCGCCCTCACGTGCTGCACTCTCTCCCGGGACTTGGCGAGAGCCTGATGGAAGCGCTTGATCTCGTCCGGAATCGCCTCGTCGGGAATGATGCGGTGCCGAACGTCGGGGACTTCCCACCGGAGAAGGTGGACTTGTCCGTCCACGATCCCAGGAGACGCCGGCATGCCGGCAAGTCCCGTGGACATCAACTCTCCCCGAACTTGTTTGCGATCACGGCACACAGCGCGTCGAGCGCGGCTTCGGCGTCGTCGCCCGTCGCGCGGAGAGTGATAACAGCACCGCGCTCGGCGGCCAGCATCATCACTCCCATGATGCTCTTGGCATTCACCTCGAGGTCGTCGCGCACGATCGTGATGTTGCTCTTGAACTTTCCCGCCGTTTTCACGATCTCGGCGGCCGGTCGGGCGTGTATGCCCAGCTTGTTGACGATCTTCGCTTCGCGCTCAGGCATCAGGTAAGGACCGAGTAAAGTACGAACACCGCGAGGACTCCGAGAGCAATGCGCCAACCCTCCGCCCGTTCGCGCAGGCGAGCGAGCAGGAGAATCCCGATCAAAGCCGCGCCGACGATTCCGCCCGCGAATACCCGGCCCGGCCCAACCACCCGCTGCAATGCCACCGGTAGCGCGATCCCCGCGACCAGCGCCGCCGCACTCCCGATATACTGCGGTCCCTGTCGGAACACAGGATTGCCGAGGGCCGGCGCTACGTTCAAGCCGCGAGACAGGCCGATGTGCAGTCCCCAGGCTCTGAGCAGCAGGTGTCCGGCGTTGTACAACAAGACAAATGTACCGACAACCACCAGAGCGGAGCCGCCAGCACCGAAAACGCCGAGCGCTACGACCGAGCAGAAGGGCAACCAGCTCGCCCACACGAGCCTGTCACCAACGCTGCCGAGCGGGCCCGCGAGCGCGCTGCGAAACCGATCGATTCTCGCGGGATCAACGCCTTCGAGCTCAGCCCGCGTCAGCGCACCGATAGCGACTCCCGTGAGATACGGGTGCGCATTGAAATAGCGCGATTCCCGCGCCAGCGCAGAGCGGTATTGCGGGCCGTCGACCCCGCCGGGGAGGTACCTCAGCGCGGGCTCGATCACGAACCCAATACCCGTCCCGAGAAGAGTCTCGTAGTTCCATGACCCCTGGACGGCAAGCATACGGACGAACATCGCCAGCTTGACCCGAGCCGGCAGGGCGATTTGCGTCGACGTTCCTGCTGTCATGACAAGCGGAGCAGCGCGGCGGACACGACCAGGCCGCCGACGAAAAACCAGATCACGTGCCGCACTGAATGGAAAACCTTCCAGAGCGCGCCCCCAGCGACTGTCGCCGCCACGATCACGACCACAGCACGCGAATAGTCGGATTCACTTCCCCAAATGGCTACGATCGCTCCGACCAGAGGGCTGAAGATCAACATCGCGATCGCTGTAACCAGGGCTCCACGCAGAAAATCGAGCGTCATACCGGACAGGTGAAGCGAAAGGAGCGCATCCCTCGATCCCTCTTCGATCCGGTCGCGCGTCTTTTCCAGTCGGCCGGCGATGATGCGACGGAGGACAACCATGCTCCAGCCACTGATGCTGGCGGTGAGGAGTGCGGCGAGAATCGACGCTGGAAGCGCGCCCGGCAGCCCGTGCCCTTGCTCGGCGAACAGGGCGCCGCCGACAACTCCGGCCGATCCCCATTCTGGATAGCGCGACGCGCCGAACGGGAGGGTGTCCAGTGCAATGAGCTCGAGAACGATTCCGATCAGGAGCCCAGCCTCGCTGTGCCCGATAAACGCCCCCGCCAGCGTCGACGCCACGATGGGGCGTGACACCATCGCCTGTGGAAAGCTCACGACGTCCAGCCCGAGCAATCCGCCAAGGAGCGCGAGCGGGAGCGCCTGAAGCAGATTCACTTCGACGCCCCGGCGAGAACCTCGGAGAGCGGAACGGCGCGCGCGGACGGTACATCCTGCGCCGTCACCTCGACCCCTGAGGCTTCGAGCGCGCGGAGCTGCTCCTCTTCGGCGGGCGTGAGGAAAATGTAGCGCAACTTCTCGGCGCGTCCGGCGCGATGATGGATTCCACCGATGTTGACACTGCCGATCGCCTTCACGCCCTTCGCGAGCCTGTGCATGCTCTCGGTATCTCCCGCGATAAGAATTCCAGGACGCGGATCCGCGGCGTAGCGCGCGTGCTCTTTGATCGCGGTGTCGACATCGGCGAAGTAGATGTCCATCTCGGGTGGGACCGCCATTCGGTACAGCTCCTTCTCCCAATCGCTCGATGCAACGAGATCGTCCACAAGAATCAGAAATCGCGCGTTCAGCGGCTGACCCCAACCGACAACCACCTGCCCATGAATCAACCGGTCATCGATGCGGTAAAGGTGGATCCCCATCAGCTCCGCTCAACAACGATCAGTGAGGCTTTCCCGCGATCGGCAGCGGATCTCGCGGCCTCACTGGGAGAGAGCTCAGTATTGAAGACAAAATCGAGCAGCGTAGCGAGATTGACCCCGCTGACGAGCACCATGCTGGCATCCCCTTTCACGATTCTACGGGCAGCGAGTGTGGCGCTCCCTGCTGGAAGGTCGGTGAAGATGACGTGAGCTCCCGTCCGCGCCAGCTCGGCTCGAATCGCGGTCTCTATGTCCTCGGGGGTGAGTCCCATCATCGAAAGACCAACCAGCCTTCCAGCCATGCCGCAAATCTGATCCACGGCGGAGACAAGGCCGGCGGAAAAATCCCCGTGCCCGATGACAATCGCCCGTACATTGGCTGGCCCTGATTCTTCGCCGTTACTCATGATCTTCCTGAAGGTATTCGCGGATGTTGGAGGCCGCTGCGGTCTTCATCTTCTTGATGAGCCGGTCATTGAACGCTTCAGGGGCATGAATGCCTGAGTAGCGAAGCAGGTGATTGAGCGCGATCACCTCGGCAATGACGGTGATGTTTTTCCCGGGGTTGAGAAATACCGTGATCTTCGGCAGATCCACCTCGAGCATTGTGGTCGTCTCGACGTCGAGACCGGTTCGATCCACAACCGCATCCTGGTTCCACTGCTCCAGCTGCACGACGACCTCGATCCGCTTCTGCTGGCGGACTGCGCGAATGCCGAAGATCGCAGGAATATCGATAAGACCTACACCACGGATCTCCATGTAGTGGCGCTGCATCTCGTGGCCGCGTCCGATGAGGACGTCGTTACCGCGCTTGCTGACGATCACCAGATCGTCGGCAACCAGCCGATGTCCCCGCTCGACGAGATCGAGCACGCATTCCGATTTCCCGATTCCGCTCATGCCCGTGAAAAAGAGGCCTACTCCGAAAACGTCGGCGAGCGACCCGTGCAGTGTCGCCGTGGGGGCGAACTCCATCTCCAGCACAGGCTTGATCCGCCGGTAGAACTCCGCTGTCTTGAGCTTGGTGCGTATCAACGGAATTCCGGCGGCGCTCGCAGTCTCCTTGAGGCCGGCGGGTAGGCGCTGCCCCTTCGTGACGAAGACAGCCGGAATCGGGAACGAGAAAAAGAGCTCGAGGATTCGTTTCCGTTCCTGGGTGTCCAGCGACATGAGGTAGGTGATCTCCGTCTCGCCGAGCACCTGAAGGCGCTCAGCGGAGAATCGCTTGACGTAACCGGCTAGAACGATGCCGGGACTCGAGACTTCGGCGTTTCCAACCGGGCGATCGTGACCCGTCCCTGGCTCGATTTCCTCCAGCTGCAGCGTCCCGCGCAACCGCTCGAGAAGTTGGCCGACGGTTACCTTCGAGCTCGGCATCGCCCCTCCACTGCGAACAAGGTGCGTTGTTTCATTTCGCGACCACTTCCTCCAGATGTGACAGAGTGTCGTGCGCGGCGCGTTCCCACGTGAAGTTCTGGGCGAAGCGCCGGCCGGCCGCGCCGAGCACGTTGACGAGATCGCGCGACTCGACTATTCCCCTCATGGCGGCGGCCATGGCGCCGGCGTCGTCGGGCGGCACGAGGAATCCAGTCTGGCCGTCGACAACTGACTCACGGATGCCGGGCGAATTGGCCGCAATGACTGGAGTAGCGCATGCTGCCGCTTCGAGATTGCTGATTCCCCACCCTTCCTTTGGCGATGCCAACGTAGACGCCCACGCTCGGCGAAGAAGATGAACTTTTTCATCCTCGGGAATGAATCCGAGGAATTGCACCCTGTCAGTGAGCCCAAGAGAGTTTACCAGTCCTTCGAGCTGGGCGCGATAGTCGCCGGTACCGGCAATCTGGAGAGTAGCCTCGGGGACGTTCAGCTCGTCGAACGCACGGATGACGAGGTCGACCCTCTTGTACTTTTTCAGCCGCCCGAGGTAAACGAACAGCGGCTTCTCCGATCGCTCCGCCGCATTCGGCGTGAGGCGAGTGGAATCCACTCCGTTGTAAATCACCCTTATCGCGTGGCGGGGAATGCCACGACTCACCAGATCGTCGGCAGTGCTGACGCTGACGGCCTGGAACGGAACCTTCCGATAGAGCGTGCCGAGCGCCCGCTCAGACAGCCAGACTGCGGCAGCAAGAGGCGCGGGTGCTTCGCGAAATACTGTCGCCCCAAAGAGGTGATGGACGAGAGCCACGAGCTTTGGCACGCCCCACATGGGTGTGTAGAGCGGGACCTTGTTCAGGTCCTCGATGACGACGTCATAGTTGTTCGCGCGCAAATTTCTTTCGAAGTACCGTCGCACGAAGAACGGGTAGGTCGTGCGA
Source organism: Gemmatimonadaceae bacterium (assembly GCA_036570225.1). GTDB lineage: Bacteria > Gemmatimonadota > Gemmatimonadetes > Gemmatimonadales > Gemmatimonadaceae > UBA4720. The sequence continues at coordinate 15,904 of DATCPG010000338.1, forward strand.
TTCCCGATTCGGTGGACCTCGATCCCGTCGAGAGTGGCGCGCGGAGGCGCGTCGTGCCACGAGCTGCAGAGTAGGTCAACGCTATGGCCGCGCGCGACCAATCGCGAGAAAATCTCCCTCAGATGAAGCTCGGCCCCGCCAGCCTGCGGATTTTCGTGGTCCTGCCAGTTCAGTACGAGTATGCGCACTAGATCATGCCGGCCTGGCGGGCGAATGCGTCGAGCACTCCGTTGACGAACTTCGCGCTCGCTGAGGTACCGAATCTTTCCGCCAGGCGGACGGCTTCCTGAATGGCTACACGCGGGGGCGTGTCGCCCTTCATCAGCTCCGCAGCGCCGAGTCGAAGCACCGACCGCTCGATAGCGCCGAGTCGCTCGAGTCGCCAATTCGTGGTGACGTCCGCGAGTCGGGAGTCGAGCTCGGCGCCGCCACTCGCGACGTCCCGCACCAGCAGGCCGGCGAGGCGTCGTTCTTCGGGAGCAACGGCAAGATCGTCCCAGACCTGCGTGGCAACCCGGTCGAGATTCTCACCGCCCCGCATCTCGCACGCATAGAGCGCCTGGAG
>DATCPG010000339.1:0-8486 GCA_036570225.1 Gemmatimonadaceae bacterium
CGACGGCGGGCGCTGCCGATTCCTCACGGCGACCTTCTGGCGAAGCTGCGCGTTGAACCGAATGCCCGCTTTCGCTTTCTCCTCGAGGCCGAGTCAGTGCGTGGAATCCCCGTTCGGGATATTCCCGTTCGGGTTGGTTGCACTCCGTCCGAGCTGGGCAAGCTCATCGAAACGACAAATATCTACGTTGGCACGCACAACCTTTTCTCGGCGCAGGCTGTCGAACAAGTAATGGCAACGGTTCAGCGAATAGTCGCGGAGTATGAGATCAAGTCTCCTCTCAGCCCCGGCGTCCCGAGTCGGACGTTGAGAGAAGGGCTGCGCGTCGACGCCGAATTGGCCGACATCTCCATCCGCGAGATGGAGCGCGCTGGAACGATCGAGGCACATGGTCCGGTCTTGCGACGGAAGGGCTGGGTGCCTTCGCCCACTCTCAGCGATGTCGAGACCAGTAACAGGCTGGCGCATGATATTTGCGCTGCTGATCGCGAGCCGCCGAGCGTGGGTGAGCTGGTTGAACGGTACGGGAATTCGGTTCCTGGCTTGCTTCATTACCTCGAGCGGCAGGGACGCGTCGTCCAGGTGGAGACGGAGCGTTACTACGATCGTGGTGCGGTTGACGCACTGCTGGCGAAGTTGCGGGGCGAGCTGGTGCCAGGACGTGTCTACGTTCCTGCCCAGCTTAAAGATGTGCTGGGATTCTCCAGGAAGTACCTGATTCCGTTTCTCGAGTTTTGTGATCGAATCGGTGTAACAGAACGGCGAGAGGAGGGTAGAACCCTGAGGCAAACATCTGCGACTCTGCTTGACAGTTTTCAAGCTCACCCGTAAGTTCGCGCCAAGAGAACATATGTCCACTTATGTAGGAGTTAGCGTCTAGAGACCCTCTTTCGTCAGTATTTGGAGACAACATGAAGCACCTGTGGCGGGCGCTGTTTTTTGTGCTCGTGCTAGGCGTGTTCATGCCAAGTCGTTCGGCGGCGCAGGGGACCACCCAAACCGGCGGAGGACAAGGCGCCGGGTTGCAGCTAGGCCAGAATTACCCAAACCCGGTCAATCAAGACACAAGGATTCCGTTCGTCATCGGCGATGCGCAGGGATGCACGGATTCCGGACGTCTGCACCGCGTTAGTCTGCGGATTTACAATTTGCTGGCGCAGCTGGTTTCTGTGCCACTTCTGCAGGGTGGTGGGAACGCTGCCGGCGGCGAGCCGCTGGATGGAGTACAGTTGACGTGCGACCAGTACCTCGCGTACTGGGATGGGAAGAACTCTCAGACTGGAGAGGACGTTGCCTCGGGCATCTACCTCTACAGATTGGAAGTCGATGGCAAGGTTCTCGTCAAGAAACTGATCGTACGAAGGTAGTCGCGAGCATTTTTGGGGCGCGCACTGGCAGAGCCGGTGCGCGCCTTTCTTTTTTGCAGGCGCAGTGTGCCAGGTTGGCGGGTTTTATGCGGCACCGCCGTTGCACTCGTGAGCCCGTCTTGCGCACTCACCCAAGCCAGCCCTCATGATCAATTCTGACCGTCTGACTGTAAAGGCAACCGAAGCGCTGAATGAAGCGGTCGAGCTCGCTCGACGCGCGGGAAATCCGCTCGTCTACGATCTCCACCTTCTCGTCGCGCTGCTGTCGCAGGATGAGGGAATCATCGTTCCCATCCTACAGAAGCTCGGCGTCAGCGTCGCGCAGCTTCGCGAAACAGTCGGCCGCGAGATGGCGCGGTATCCCAAACAATCCAACGCCCAGCCCACGCTTTCGCGCGAGCTGAATCAGGTGTTCGATAAGGCCGAAGCAGACGCAAAGAAGCTGGGCGACGACTTCGTCTCGACCGAGCACTTCCTGCTCGCGCTTTCCGACGTGAAGGGCACTGAGAGCCGTAGTCTGCTCACTGGCGCCGGTGCGACGCACGACGCGCTGCTCGAGGCCCTCGAGTCCGTGCGAGGCTCGCACCGTGTTACGGATCAGACTCCAGAGAACCAGTACCAGGCCCTTCAGCGGTATAGTCGCGATCTCACCGAAGCCGCGCGGAAAGGCAAGCTCGATCCTGTGATCGGCCGCGACGAGGAGATTCGGCGCGTGATCCAGATTCTTTCCCGCCGCACCAAGAACAATCCCGTGCTGATCGGCGAGCCCGGTGTGGGAAAGACCGCGATCGCCGAAGGATTGGCCCAGCGAATCGCCAACGGCGACGTACCAGAGGGACTCAAGAACAAGCGCCTCGTCGCACTCGATCTCGCCGCGCTCATCGCCGGCGCGAAGTTTCGCGGTGAATTCGAGGAGCGCCTTAAGGCCGTTCTCAAGGAAGTGACTGAAGGGGAAGGACAATTCATCATGTTCATCGACGAGATGCACACGCTCGTCGGTGCCGGCAAAGCCGAGGGTTCGATGGACGCCGGCAACATGCTGAAGCCGATGCTCGCGCGCGGAGAGCTTCGGGTCGTCGGCGCCACCACCCTCGACGAGTACCGGAAGAACATCGAAAAGGACGCCGCACTCGAGCGTCGCTTCCAGCCCGTGTTCGTCGGCGAGCCGAGCGTCGAGAGCACGATCGCGATTCTGCGCGGCCTCAAGGAGAGGTACGAAACCCATCACGGCGTTCGCATCACCGACGGCGCGATAGTCGCCGCCGCCACGTTGTCAAACCGCTACATAGGCGACCGTTTTCTGCCCGACAAGGCGATCGATCTCATCGACGAGGCGGCATCGCGGCTTCGCATAGAGATCGACTCGGTACCCCAGGAGATCGACGAAGTGGAGCGCCGTGTCACCCAGCTGGAGATCGAGCGACAGGCTCTGCAGAAAGAAAAAGACAAGGCTTCGCGCGAACGCCTGAAAAATCTAGAGCGCGAGCTCGCCGAGCTGAAAGAAAAAGCCTCGACCATGCGAGCGCAGTGGCAGCAGGAGAAAGAAGTCCTCGGCAGCGTCGCCAAGATCAAGCAACAGATAGAGCAGGGGCGCACCGAGGCAGAGCTGGCCACTCGGCGCGGTGATCTGCAAAAGGCCGCCGAGATTTCTTACGGACAGATACCGCAGCTCGAGAAGCAGCTGCAGGAGTCGGAGCAGAAGCTCGCGAGCAGGCAAGAGGGCGGAGCCCGATTTCTGAAGGAAGAGGTCACGGCGGAAGACGTCGCCGAGATCGTCGCGCGCTGGACCGGGATTCCCGTGTCGAGAATGATGGAGGCCGAGCGCGAGCGGCTCACGCGTCTGGAGCAGGTGCTGGCGAGTCGCGTCATCGGCCAGGACGAGGCGGTGCGCGCAGTGGCGAATGCCGTTCGGCGCTCGCGCGCAGGCTTGCAGGATCCCAATCGGCCAATCGGGTCGTTCATCTTCCTCGGACCAACGGGCGTCGGGAAAACCGAAACTGCCCGCGCGCTCGCTGAATTCCTGTTTGACAACGAGCAGGCGATGGTGCGCATCGACATGTCCGAGTACATGGAGAAGCACGCGGTCGCTCGGCTGATCGGAGCGCCTCCTGGCTATGTCGGCTTCGAGGAGGGCGGTCAGCTCACGGAAGCCGTCCGTCGCCGGCCGTACTCGGTAGTGCTGTTCGACGAGATCGAGAAAGCGCATCCGGACGTGTTCAACATCCTGCTCCAGATACTCGACGACGGTCGGCTGACCGACTCACAGGGACGGACGGTTGATTTCCGGAACACCGTGATCATCATGACGTCGAACATCGGCAGCACATACATCCTCGAGCACACCGGCGACGACCGAGCAGTGGTGGAGGCGCAGGTCACGAACGCCCTCAGGCAACATTTCCGGCCGGAGTTCCTCAATCGCGTCGACGACATCATCATCTTCCGCCCACTCGGCAAGGCCGAGATCGAGCACATCATCGATCTGCAGCTCAAGAGGCTGGAAAAGTTGCTCGCGGACAGGAAGCTGACACTCGAGCTGACGCCCGAAGCGCGCGAGGTGCTCGCTACCGAAGGCTACGACCCTGCGTTCGGTGCCCGTCCGCTCAAGAGGGCAATTCAGCGGTTGCTGCAGAACCCTCTCGCTCTTGCAGTTCTCGAGGGCAGGTTCAGCGAGGGAGATCACATCGTCGTCGAGCGCGATCCCAAGGGAGAGCTTACGTTCACCAAAAAGAAAGAGCCAGCCGTTGCCGGCAGATAGCAAAACGGCAGTCGAACCACCGGGCATCGGCGCATCCCGCCTCATGATTGACGAGCAGTACATGAGGAATGCGCTGGACCTCGCGCGCGAAGCAGTAAAGCGAAACGAAGTCCCGATCGGAGCGGTCGTGGTGCGCGAGGGGTCGATCCTCGCTGCGGCAGCCAACCGGACGATTCGCGATCAGGATCCCACCGCGCACGCCGAGGTTCTCGCCATCCGCGACGCTTCGTCCAAGCTCGATAGCTGGCGCCTCGACGAATGCACGCTGTACGTGACGCTCGAGCCGTGCGCGATGTGTGCAGGCGCGATAGTTCTTTCCCGGATGAAGCGCGTCGTGTTCGGTGCGTGGGATGAGAAGGCCGGGATGGCTGGTTCCGTCGGGGACCTCCTGCGCCATCCGAAGCTGAATCATCGGCCTGAAGTGCGGGCCGGGGTGCTGGCCGAGGAGTGCGCCCAACTGCTCGCAGATTTTTTTCGCAAACATCTGGTCGCAGGGGGACGAAGTTTGCAGTAGAGCAGCCGAGCATCCAACCGCGAGCTCCTCCTAATGCAACGCCTCGCTGTCGTCGCCCTCCTCTTCCTTTTTGTAGCGTGTCATTCGGATCAGACGGGTCCGTCTGCAACATCGCTTCCCCCAAATTCCCGCGTTGCTTCTGCCACCGAAGGGCCGCCGTCATCGTACCCGTTCGGACCGGATACTTACCAGCCCAGCAATCCTTCAAACATCGGAGCGCCACTGCCTCCCCTCGCTTGCGGATACAGGGATCAGGGTTCGACAGCGACGTATGACGGATACCTCGTTACCGACGCGGATCAGACGTCCCTCGATGCCAGGCTCGAGCTTCCTGCCGGCTCGGGCCCATTCCCGCTCGTAGCTCTCATTCACGGATACGCGGGAAGCAAATCGGGATCGGGAGATATCGCCGCCAAGCTCCTTTCTGACGGATACGCGGTGCTTCGGTATTCGACACGGGGCTTTGGCGATTCGTGGGGGCAAGTGAATCTCGCGGATCCAAATCTGGAAATCGCCGACCTTCGCAGTATGATTGGCCGGGTCATGGACGATTCGAATTGCAACCTCGATCCCACCAAGGTTGCGATCACGGGCGCATCATACGGAGGCGGGCATTCGTGGCTGGCTCTTGTCAAGCCGGTGTTCAAGAGTCCGGGCGGAAAAGATGTGAGCATTGTTGCTGTCGCGCCGATCGCGCCATGGACTGACTTGTTTTACTCCTTGCTTCCCAATGGAAGGCCGAACGAATCGATAGACGGATTCGGCGGACTGAAGCTGAGTTTCGTGAACGGGCTTTACGCGTCGGGTATCCGAAAGAACCCGGCGCGCCCTTATGACAATTACCCTCTCTACTTCAGCGCCTGGCACGCCTACCTGAACGTCACGGAGCCGAATTCATCCGATCCCATCTGGCTCCAGATGCGGGACGGTGTGGCTGGGTACCGATCGATTTACTGGCAGAGGGAGTTCTGGGACAACACGGTCCATAATCGGATTCCGGTTTTTCAAGTACAGGGATTCACTGACGACCTTTTTCCGCTTCCCGAAGCGAAGCGAATGCTCCTCGCCATCAACAGTGTCGAGCCTGGGTATCCGATTACCTCGTACTTTGGGGACATCGGTCATCCTCGAGCGAGCAACAAGACTGAAGAAGTCGACTATGTGCTTAGTCTGATTCGCCCCTGGCTTGCCGCGTATCTCAAGGGAGGAACTCCGCCCGCGCCAAAGATCTATGCAGCCCGGACCAGGCCGCGGATCGAGCCATTCTCATCGAGCGACGTGCTGACCGTCGACACCTGGGATCAGCTTTGGACGTCAACCGTTACCAAGGAGTGGCACGACGGTCCGCGTCCGCTCGTGAACCCGGTCACGTTCGCACAGAGCGGAGTCACATGGGATCCATTCGTGATGGAGGGTGCCGAACAGCTGAAGCCATATCTCGAAATTCCGCCTACGCCGGACTTTGTCGCGAGCAGTCACGCCAGCTATCAGGTGAAGGCGAACAAGTTCTCGGGTGGCAGCGATCTCACGATCTCGGGTCAACCGACTGTCACACTCGACGCCGTCGTAACCGGACACAGAGTTCAGCTCAACGTCCGCCTGATCGATGAAGGCGGCCCGACGGATTACCTGATCACGCGTGGGACGTACACGATCGATGCCGGCATTGGTGTGGACATCGGGCGGCGAACGATTGTGATCCCGACCTACGGCAATTACTGGACAGTGCCCGCGAATCACGAGATTCGCCTCGAGATCTCGAACGTCGACAGTCCCTACATCACGCCCAGCCGCGAGCCGTCTACCACAATCATCTCCAACGTGAAGCTGGAGCTGCCGGTTCGGTAACCTCCAGCGGGTTGAACAGGACCTCCTGCCACAATAACTTGCGACGCTGTTGGACAGGTGGCCGAGTGGTTGAAGGCACCGGTCTCGAAAACCGGCATACCGGTGAACCCGGTATCGAGAGTTCGAATCTCTCCCTGTCCGTTCATTGCTTCGCGCGCCCGCTCTTGCGCGTTTGCAGTTCTTAGCGCCGCAAAACGATGTTGGGACGGGTGGCCGAGTGGTTTAAGGCGCACGCCTGGAAAGTGTGCAAGGCAGAAATGTGATTTCCGGCACGGGGCCGGTTTTACCTCTAGCAGGAGCCGCTACAGCCGCAACCTGCCGGTCCCCATTGCCGGGTTTTGCACACCCAACGGGTAGTAACGGGTAGTAGCGAAACGGCGCACGCCCTGTCGGCGTATGGTTCGCAACGGGCAGTAACCGACAGTGGATTGAGGCCGCCCAATGAGTCTTGAGGAAGAGTTGAGTGCACTCGCGCGGCGATCACGATTGTATGCCCCCCTTTCGCGAGGGGGCACCAAAGGTCAGAAGGAACCATCGCGCTTCCTTTGAGCGCCCGGGCCTAATGCAAAGCTACTAGTGCAAATTCCGGCGTTTCGGCGACCGGATCGCCGACGCGCCGCCCGCCGACATCCGCGCCGACCGTTGCGCTTCGCCTGTACAGTCCTTGCAAGCGTCGCCACGCCGGCAGACGACGAAACCCGATCGTCTGCCCCACGGACCCTATTCCTTCAGGAACCCATTCACCCGCAGCCAGTTCGTGAGCAGGCGCGGCCATTCGCTCAACGCGGCATCGTTCATCGCGAGGCCCACGCCGTGCGGGCCATTCTCGAAAATGTGCATCTCGGCCTTCACGCCGGCCTTGCGCAGCGCAAGAAAGTAGTAGATGGCATTCTCGGCCGGAACGGTGGTATCGGCGTTGGTCTGGAAGATAAACGTCGGCGGGGTCTGTGCCGTCACGGCGTTTTCCCCCGAAAGGCTCTTTGCCAGTTCGGGATCGGGGTGATCGCCCAGCAGATTCTTCCGCGAGCCTTGATGCGTCCACGGGGCGGTGAGCGATATCACCGGGTAACCGAGCACCGCGAAATCCGGGCGGCTGGACGGCCTGTCGAGCGGATCGGCCGCGCCGGGCTTGCCTGCGTCGAAGTGCGTCGATGCCGTGGCCGCCAGATGTCCTCCCGCCGAAAATCCCATGATGCCGATGCGATCCGGCGCGATGCTCCACTCGGCAGCCTTTCCGCGCACGGTCCGGATGGCGCGCTGTGCGTCGCCGATTTCGATCGGATGGTTGTAGCGCGGCCCGAGCCGGTACTTCAGAACGAATGCGGCCATGCCGAGAGAGTTCAGATAGTTCGCCACCTGCCGGCCTTCGTGGTTCATGGCCAGATGCGTGTAACCACCGCCTGGGCACACGACCACGGCCGTCATACCCGGCGCAATCGTGCGCGGCAGGTAGACGGTCATCGTGGGGATATCGCGGTCCTCGGTCCCGTGGGCGCCAGGCGCCGCACCCGGCCAGAGAGGAAGAACTTGCCCGTCTTGAGGAAGGGTCGATGGCGCGGCGGGCCGTTGGGACCATGCCGCCGTGGCAAAGGCGGCCACAAGCAATATCGTCACTGAAATTCGTGTCATGTCTTATTCCATGTCTTGTTCCATATGGATTCGCTGGCGATCATATCAACTGCCTCGATATGGCCGCCATTGCCCGGGTTCTAAAATGAAGAACTCGCTCCAACTCGACCAACTCAATCAATGACACCCGTACAGGCTTTCAACGAAGACCAACGCACGCGCTGGAATGGAACCGACGGCGAATACTCGACCAGCAACCAGGCGAGCGGGATCCGCACCAAAAATCCGGCCGATGGTACCCGACGCAAGCGTCACTCCACGCGAATCGGCACTCTGAAGAGTAGCTGGTCGGTCTCGAGCTTTTTCTGCCCCCCGACGGACCCGCGCAGCTCCAGACGGAGTGTCCCTTTATGCAGAGGTGTGTACTCGA
>DATCPG010000340.1:0-1732 GCA_036570225.1 Gemmatimonadaceae bacterium
CAATATAACAGAGGGGTGAAGGGCCCGATTACACCAAACGCTGGGGTCGACTCCGCACATTTTCCCGCCGGAATCAAGGGTCGGAAAAATTGCTCGGCGGCACCGCACTTGCCTTTCCCTAGGTCATACAAATCACATCGACGACGACCCAATCGAGCGGAGGAGACTCATGGATATTGACACCCTGAAGGATCTTTATGTAGAAGAGCTGAAGGACCTCTACAGCGCCGAGAAGCAGATTGTGAAGGCGCTTCCAAAGATGATCAAGGCGACGAAGCACCCGGAGCTCAAAGCCGCTTTCAAGACGCACCTCCGCCAGACCGGCGAGCACGCAAAGCGTCTGGAGATGATCTGCAAGGAGCTGGGTGTCAGTCCCCGCGGCAAGAAATGCGTAGGCATGGAAGGACTGATCGAGGAGGGAAGCGAGCTCATCAAGGAAAAGCCGGAGCAGGATGTCCTCGATGCTGGCCTGATTTCGGCGGCACAGCACGTCGAGCACTACGAGATGGCCGGTTACGGAACCGTGCGGACATACGCGCGTCAGCTCGGGTTCGAAAATCAGGCGGAGATTCTACAGCAGACTCTCAATGAAGAAGGTCAGACAGACCACCTGCTGACTGCGCTGGCCGAGGCGGGAATCAACCTCGAGGCAGAGAGCTAGACCCGCGTCAAAAAAGAAGGGGGAAGTGAGAGCGATGATCTCCCACTTCCCCCTTTTTTCATGGTGGATCGACTGTTACGGCGCTCCGATGCTTGCGATCACGCGTTGAGCATAGGCCACGATAGGTGACCCGACAGTCTGACTGACACGTCCACTCTGCATTGTCGCCTGCATTTCATCGATGAACGCTCCGAGAATATTCATGGCCGGCGTCGCGTTGTCCTTATCGAGCTGCTTCGCCGCAGCCTGGAGCTTTGCCTCCAGCGAATTCAGCTCGCCCTTGTTCAGTGGAAGTCCAGCGAGCGTTGCGTCGAGATCGGCTATGGCCTCTGCCGCTGACTTCACAACGACCGTCGCGCTGCGCGTTGACGTCGCCTCTCCATCGCTCACGCTCACCACCACCGAGAAGGATCCGGCTGACGTGTATGTGTGCATCAGCGTGAAGGTCTTGTCGGTCAGGTCGATCGACGGCGTGGCGGGACCATCACCGAAGTTCACCGTTCCCGTCCACGAGTCTGCACCCGGATCGGTGAAGCTGCCGGTTGCGGTGTAGGTTTCGCCCCGCAGGAGCGTCGCTCCGGCAAAACCGGAGATTGCCGGCGCAACGTTGGCGACAGCGACAGTGTGCGAGATGGTCGTTTGCCAGCCGAACGCGTCGCTGACAACAAGCGTGGCACTATACGTACCATCGTTGGCGAACGACTTCGTCACGACTTTGCCGTTTGCGTGGACACCATCACTGAAGCTCCATGCGTACGTCAGAGCTTCGGTGCGTCCGAGGTCGGTGCTCCCGAGGTCAGGGTCCGTGCTCGCCGATGCGTCGAAATTGATGGACGCGCCCTCGTTGAGCGCTCCGGAGGCGCCGAACTCGGCCACCGGCGGATGGTCTCCTGCCTCGAGCGCATCCTGAAATGCGACCGGAAGCAGGGAGAGGAAATCAAACCCGGTCGCCGTCTCGATCTTGTCAACTGTCGTCAGGTACTTCTGCCATGGATCGTTCCGCACGCCCGCGATGTTCGGCATGTTGACGGCGAGTACGGTCACGCCCGCCAGGTCGTTCCAGTCCTGAAC
>DATCPG010000341.1:0-30944 GCA_036570225.1 Gemmatimonadaceae bacterium
CGTGTGGATGGGCTGGGAGCGCAAGCGGGGAAAGCTTTCGCAGTTCAACAAATTTCTGCGGGGAGGTGCGAAGGATGCTTTCTCGACGATCGTCGGTGACACAAGCCGGTTGGGGTTCGTCCGCTACGTAATTACGCTCGATTCCGACACCGTTCTGCCTCGCGACGCAGCGCAGCTTCTCGTCGGCACCATCGCGCATCCTCTCAATCGCGCGCGTTACGATCCAGATGCCGGTCGGGTTCTCGAGGGATACGGAATCATCCAGCCACGGGTCGGAGTGTCGCTCACAAGCGCGCACCGTTCCTTCTTCGCAGCGATACACTCGGGGCATCCAGGTGTCGATCCGTATACGACGGCGGTATCCGACGTGTATCAGGATCTGTTCGGAGAAGGGAGCTTCACCGGAAAGGGGATTTACGACGTCGATGCGTTCGAGGATGCGACGCATGGAAGATTTCCGGAGAACACGCTTCTCAGCCACGATCTGATCGAGGGGACGTACGCCCGCGCCGGGCTTGCGACCGACATCGAGGTCTACGACGACTATCCCGCGCGCTATCTCACCTTCACGCGCCGGAAGCATCGCTGGATTCGCGGTGACTGGCAGCTGATAGGCTGGCTCAAGGGAACGGTCCCGGGCCCCGACGGCCCGGTGCCGAACAGACTGTCGGCGATCTCGCGGTGGAAGATTTTCGACAATCTGCGTCGCAGCACGGCCGAGATCGCACAGCTGGTGATGCTCATCGTCGGCTGGTTCACACTTCCGGGCTCGGTCATCCGGTGGACCGGGATCGTGATGGTGGTGATTGCGTTCCCGTGGCTCTTCTCGCTCACCATCTCGCTGCTGCGCCCGCCCCGGGATCAATCGTGGCTCGCGTATTACCTGGCGGTCGGACGTGACGCTGTAACGAACACGCAGCAGTTCCTGTTGGCTCTTGTCTTCCTTCCGCATCAGGCTGTCGTTTCGGCGGATGCTATCCTCCGAACGCTGTACAGGCTGTTCATCGGGCACCGGCACCTGCTCGAGTGGCAAACCGCATCGCAGGTTGAACGCTCGATGGGGACGGGCTCGCAACTCGAGATATGGCGCAAGATGTGGCCAGTTACCGTGCTCTGTCTCGTGCTGACCGTAGCGATCGACCTTCACGTGACGGTGGGAAGAGCGGCAAGCTCCGGCGACCGGTTCCTGTTCATCATGGGGACGCTTCCGCTGGTGCTCGCATGGTTCGCGAGCCCGAGCATTGCTTCCGCACTCAGCCGGCCCGCGATTCTTGGCGAAGTTCACCTCACCGAGGCCGAGCGTCAGGCCTCTTTGCGGTACGCGAAGCTGCACTGGACGTACTTCGAGAAGTTCGTGACCGAAGAGACTCACTGGCTTGCTCCGGACAACTTCCAGGAAGACCCCGAGCCAGTACTGGCCCTCCGTACATCACCAACCAACATCGGCCTCCAGCTCCTGTCGACGGTCAGCGCCGCCGATCTCGGCTTCATCACGCGGCCGGACATGATTGATCGTGTGGAGAAAGTGTTCCGATCGCTGGAAAGAATGCGAAGGTTCCATGGACATTTCTTCAACTGGTACGATCTGTCCGAGCTGCGAGTCCTGGAGCCGGCGTACGTCTCGACGGTCGACAGCGGCAACTTTGCCGGTCACCTGATCGCTCTGAAACAGGCGTGCTACGAGATGCTGAAAGATCCAGCTTGCTCAGAGGCGGATGCCAAGCGACTCCGGGCAATCGCTGAACGAGCCCATGCCTACGCGGTCGAGATGGATTTTCGGTTTCTGTACGACGACAAGCGCAAGCTGTTCACGATCGGATACCATATCGGCAGCAACACGGTCGACAACTCGTACTACGATCTGCTGGCGTCGGAATCCCGGCTCGCTTCCTTCATTGCGGTTGCCAAGGACGATGTGTCGGTCGATCACTGGTTCAGGCTTGGACGGTCCCTCACTGCGGCCGCAGGAACGCGCACTCTGCTCTCGTGGAGCGGCAGCATGTTCGAGTACCTGATGCCGGCGCTGGTGATGCAGACCTTTCCATTCACGCTGCTCGACCAGACGCACAAGGGATGCGTCAAACGGCAGATCGCGTACGGCCTCGAGCGGGGCGTGCCGTGGGGAGTCTCGGAGTCTGCGTACGCGGTGCGTGACAGATCGCACACTTACCAGTACCGAGGATTCGGAGTACCCGATCTCGCGCTCAAGCGCGGCCTGAGCAAGGAGCTGGTAATCGCTCCGTACGCCACGCTTCTGGCGATGATCGTCGAGCCGAGGCAGGCTCTCAAGAATCTGACTACGCTCGAAGCCGAGGGTGCGCTCGGGCCGTTCGGCTTCCGGGATGCGCTCGATTATACGCGTCCCTCGCCCGGCTCCAGAAAGACAATCGTGTGCACCTTCATGGCGCACCACATTGGAATGAGCATCGTCGCTCTCGACAATGCGCTCAACCGCCAGATATGGCCCCGCCGCTTCCACACGGATCCGCTGGTGAGGTCGGCGGAGCTGGTGCTGCAGGAGAGGATCCCACGGCGCCTGGTCATGCAGGACGTGTCGGGGACAGATACCGCACGTGTACCGAGTGAGACGGAGAAGCCGGCTGTTCGAGAGATCGAAACGCCGCACACTCCACAGCCGGTAGTTGGAATCCTCGGTAACGTGCCATATACCGTGCTGATCACCAACGCGGGCGGGGGATTCAGCCGTTACGGAAATCTCGCTGTTACGCGGTGGCGTCACGATTCGACGCGCGACAACTACGGACAGTGGTGCTACGTGAAGGATCTGGGCAGCGGCCATGTCTGGTCCACAGCACATCAGCCATCGGGAACCGAGCCACAGTGGTACCGCGTGCTGTTCGCCAGCGACCGAATCACTTTCATTCGCCGCGATGGTGACATCGACACTGTCACCGAGATCGCCGTCGCTTCGGACGACGCGGCGGAAGTCAGGCGGATAATTCTTACGAACAGGTCTCTACAACCGAAGGAGATCGAGCTGACGAGCTATTCCGAAGTCGTGCTGGCTCCCCCTGAGGACGATCGTGCGCATCCGGCCTTCCAGAATCTTTTCGTGCAGACCGAGTTCCTCGGTCCGAATGCAGCACTGCTCGCGACGCGGCGGCCGCGGTCGGCGACGGAAGCGTCGATCTGGTGCGCGCACGTCGTCGCAGTCGGGCCGGAGATCGTGGGCAGCGTCACATGCGAAACCGATCGAGCAAAATTCGTGGGAAGAGGCCGCTCAGTGAGGAACGCGGCGGCTCTCGATGAAGGCGCGGAACTCAGCGGAACGGTGGGAGCCGTTCTGGACCCGATCTTCTCGCTGCGGGTGCGGGTTCGCATTCCACCTGGCGCTTCGGCGCACGTTGCATTCACGACGTTCATCGCCGAGAACAAAGAACGGGCGATAGAGCTCGCCGACCTGTATCACGACCCATACAGCGCGCGTCGCGCACTCGATCTGTCATGGGCGCAGGCGCAGGCAGAGCTCCGGGATCTTGGTATCGCGCCAGCGGACGCGGCGCTGTACCAGGATCTCGCGGGACATTTGATGTTCCCTCACCCGGGATTCCGTCCGGCGCAAAGCGCGGTCGAGGAGAACAAGCTGGGACAGCAGGCGTTGTGGAGCCTCGGCATTTCCGGTGATTGGCCGATCCTGCTGGCGACCATCGAAAGCCCGGTCGGAATGCCGAGCATCCGACAGCTGCTCAGAACTCACCACTACTGGAGGCTGAAGGGAATCAGCTGCGACCTCGTGATTCTCAACATGCATCCAGCCAGCTACATGCAGGAGCTCAGCGACGAGCTTCTGGCGACGACGATGGCCTCGAGCGAGGCCGGTCTGCTCGATCGACCGGGCGGCGTTTTCATAAGACGGTCGGACCTGCTCAAGCCGGAAGAGATCACACTCCTCAAAGCGATGGCTCGCGTTCAGGTGAATTGTGACGGGTTGGGGCTCGGGAATTTCCTGGAGTTCCCGGGGGTCGAGGACAGATATCCACCCAAGCTCGAGATCATGAATCGCGACATCGTTCCTCTCGGCGCGGTAGCGATTCACGCAAAGACGCCGGATCCGGGGACAGGCCTTCAGTCGTTCAACGGGCTGGGCGGCTTCAACAAGGAAGGCGAATACGAGATCCATCTGACGGGCAGCGACCTTCCGCCCGCGCCGTGGATCAACGTCGTCGGGAATCCCGCCGGAGGATTCTGCGTGAGCGAGGGAGGGAGCGGAGTAACGTGGACGAAGAACAGTTTCTTCTATCGCATTACACCGTGGCACAACGATCCAGTCCGTGACCCGTCGAGCGATTGCGTATTTCTCCGCGACGATGCCAACGGCGATCTGTGGACCGCGACGCCGTGTCCCATTCGCGAGCCGACACCGTATCGTGTGCGCCACGGTGCGGGCTACTCGGTGTTCGATCACACTCATAAGGGTCTCGCGAGCTCACTGCGCCTGGGAGTGGACCAGAACGACCCCGTGAAGATCAGCATCCTGACGCTTCGTAACGAAGGAGTGACGCGCAAGAAGCTGACGCTGACGTGGTATCTGGAGTGGGTGCTCGGAGTCACGCGTGAGCTGACGCAGTATCAGGTGCGCACGAGCTTCGACGAGGATACCCAGTCGATGTTCGCCCGCAACTACTTCGACTCGGAATTCGCCGAGACGGTTGCCTTCGCCTCGATAAGCGAGCGTGTCGCTTATTACACAGCGGACCGCCGCGAATTCCTGGGGAGAAACGGAACCATCTCGAGTCCAGCGGGGCTGGAGCGGGCGGGGTTGTCGGGCGCGATTGGAGCGACGATAGATCCGTGCTGCGCAATGCAGGTCAGCGTAATGATCGAGCCCGGCGAATCGCGCGACATTGTGATGCTGCTTGGGGCCGCCGATGGGGAAGATGCCGTTCGCGAGATAATCTCCCGCCACCGGGAGCCAACGGCGGCAAACCGGAGCGTGAATGCGAACAACTCGAGCTGGGAGCGCAGGCTCGACACGATCAAGGTCAAGACACCCGAGCCGACATTCGATCTGATGGTGAACCGATGGGCCCTTTATCAGGCGCTTTCGTGCAGAATGTGGGCGCGTTCGGCGCTGTATCAATCGAGTGGCGCATTCGGATTCCGCGATCAGCTCCAGGACGTGATGGCTTTCGTTTACTCCGAACCAGAGGTAGCGAGGGAGCACATCGTTCGCGCTGCGGGCCGCCAGTTCGTGGAGGGCGATGTCCAGCACTGGTGGCATCCGCATAGTGGCCGCGGAGTGAGGACCCGCTTTTCAGACGATCTCGTGTGGCTCCCGTACGTAATCGACCACTATGTGAATGTCGCGTCTGACTGCGGGATCTTCGACATAGAAGTGCCGTATATCACAATGCGGCAGCTCAATCCTGACGAGCACGAGATCTACGATCTACCGAAGGTATCCTCGGAGACGGGGAGCGTCTACGATCACTGCGTTCGTGCTCTGAGAAGAGCGTGCACGAAAGGAGTGCACGGACTTCCGCTCATCGGCAGTGGTGACTGGAACGATGGAATGAATCGAGTTGGCATAGAGGGGAAAGGAGAGAGCGTGTGGCTGGCGTGGTTCATCATCGCCACTCTCCGCAAATTCGCAGTGCACTCGGAGCAGAGGGGAGATCTGGCCGTGCGGGACGAGCTGCACACGAAAGCCGATGAATACGCAGAAGCTGTCGAACGATCGGCGTGGGACGGTGAATGGTATCGCCGCGCGTACTTCGACGATGGCTCCCCACTGGGCTCGCGCACGAGCGACGAGTGCAAGATCGACTCGATCGCGCAGAGCTGGAGCGTAATCTCCCGAGCGGCCCAACCCGAGCGCGCCCGCACCGCGATGCAATCACTCAATAAGTATCTCGTGCGGGAAGACGCCCGATTAATCATGCTGTTGACGCCGCCGTTCGACAAGACGACGCACGACCCGGGATACATTCAGGGATACTTGCCGGGAGTGCGCGAGAACGGAGCGCAGTATACACACGCCGCGTTGTGGGCGGTGCTCGCGACTGCGTTACAGGGAGACGGGGATCGCGCACTGGAGCTGTTCCAAATGCTCAACCCCATAACGCACTCGGACAATCCAAAGGCGGTCGACATCTACAAGGTCGAACCGTATGTAGTTGCGGCAGACGTGTATACGGCGAAAGGACATCTCGGACGCGGTGGCTGGACATGGTACACGGGCTCGGCCAGCTGGATGTATCGAACCGCGCTCGAGGCGATACTCGGTTTCCAGCAACGAGGCGAGCTTCTGTACATCGAACCGTGCATTCCGGCGAGCTGGAAGGAGTTCACGGTTGAATACCGGTTCAAGAAATCGACCTACCTGATCAAGGTGGAGAACCCCGATGGTCTGCAGCGCGGACTTACCGAGCTGATGGTAGACGGTCGCCACGTCGAGAAAGCCGTTTCACTTGTCGATGACGGGAAAGCGCACAACGTCACCGCTTCGATGCGACCTTCTTCGATTTCTTCTTCTCCTCCTCCCTCTTCGGCTCCGACCCAACAGGAGAAAGCCCGACTATAGCCGGACCGTTGACGACTTTGCCGTAGGGATCGAAGCGCGATCCATGACACGGGCAGTCCCACGTCTTCTCAGTGCCGTTCCAGTGAACGACGCAGTACAGGTGGGGACAAATGGCCGAGTGCTGGTGGATGCCGCCGCGGTCATCCCGGTACACGGCGATCTTGCCACGACCGCGACCGACAACGGCTCCCTCGCCTGGCTTGATTGTGGTGACATCGCCAGCGTCGCCCGTTGTGAAGTAATCCTTGTACTGTTCGGCGACGTTCAGATTCTCCTTGAGATATTCTGGTGTCGCTCGGAGCGAGACACGGGAAGGATCGTAGAGCTTTGCCCATTGGTGCTTTCGCCCCTGCACGAGCTCGTTGAGGATTATTCCGGCGATGGTACCATGCGTCATTCCGTTGCCCGAATCGCCGGTGGCAATGTAGATGTGCTCGTCACCACCGGGGTTCCGGCCGATATATGCCATGTAGTCCACAGGCTCGACTACCTGTCCCGACCACTGATACTCTATGCGTTCGACCATCGGGAAACGCTCCCGGGTCCACTTCTCGAGGCGTGTAAAACGCTCCGGCATGTCATCGGCCTGGCCGGTCTTGTGATCCTCACCGCCGACGATGAGTATCTCGTAATCGAGCTCGTTTCCGGAGCTGTCCTCCGGCTGCTGCAGACGGACGTAGTGATAGGGGTCGAGCGTATCCCAGTACAATCCGTGCGGAACTGACCCACGCGGAACGCGTGCTCCAATGACATAGGTGCGATACGCGGCCTGCTTGCTGTGGATGATCAACCAGTCGTTAACCGGCGTGTTGGTGCAGACGACGACATTGTCCGCACTGATCACGTGGCCGTCGCTCGTCGTAATTCGCGCCGGCTCACCGTCCACGATCTTCTCGGCGTGAACGCCGGAATAGATCTTCCCACCGTCGCGGAGAATCGCGCGCGCAAGGCCTTTCAGGTACTTGAGAGGATGAAAGGTTGCCTGGCGCGGGAATCGAAGCGCGGGACCACTGTCCCAGAAGCTGAAAGGAATGCGATCGACAAGCTGGGTGTCGTTGATTCCGGCGCGATGCGTTGCCGCGAGCTCCCGCTCGAGCTCCTTTCGCGGCTTGTCGCCGCCGAGAAAAAGAAAGCCTTCGACTCGCTCGAAATCGCAGTCGATGTCCTCCATTGAGGCAATCGTCTCGATGCGATGGATCGCCGACATGTGACTCTCAGCCGCGATGCGCGCGCCCTCCTCGCCGTGGAGCCGGGCAATGGCGTAGTAACGGTCGTCCAGTGCCGCAGTGAGATGGGCCGTCGTGCGACCGGTCTCGCCACCTCCGATTGGTCCATCATCTATGAGCACAACTGCACGGCCAGCGCGTGCGAGCAGGTAGGCCGTGGTCATTCCGGCGATTCCAGCACCAATGACGCAGACGTTCGTGCGCAGATCCTGATTGAGCGGCTGGAATTGCGGAACTTCGGTGTTGGCCATCCAGACGGAGGTCGTATGACCTGAGTCACTCTGCATAGATCTTATCTGGGGGTAATTGGTGCAAGTAATGCTGCCAGGGAGCGAGGCAATGGCGCATAGGACATGCCATGTGCTACTCTAGAATTCTGAGCCCTATCGGATGACGGAGAACCAATGAGTAAACATTCCAGGCACACGTGGATCGTCGACGTGATCGAGGACGGCTCCGCGTCCATCGAAGTAGATGGGCGTACGGTGACCCCAATTCCACAATGGATGCTGCCGGAAGGCGTAAGAGAAGGCGATGTACTTTCGGTGACTCACGACAGGAAGGAGGGACAATCGGCGCTTCTCATCGAGACCGACCCCGAGGCGAAGAAGAAAGCGCTCGACAGGTCGGCGAGGCAGGTCGCAAGAAAGCCGACCAACGATCGCGGTGGGGACGTCAAACTATGATCGGAGCTGCGTAGTCAGCTCGGCTATCAAGGCGTGGCGCAGTACAATTGTCCCGAAAAGCGATCACTGGGCCCATTCAGATCGATACCCCGTCGCTGCGGCTCGATCGTAAAACTTCCGCCCGGCGTTCCGGGCGAGCGAATCGTGATCGTTCCGTTCTGATCCGTGCGGTACCACGGCACACCTGCCCGTCTATACATGTTCTTCGCCTGGGTGTGCATGTGACCATAGTCATTACTGGCGCCAACTGATGCGACCACCCACTCGGGTGCGATGAAAGAGAGATAACGAGGCGTCACTCCGTTACAGCTTCCGTGATGGTCCGCCTTGAGAACGCTCACACGCATTCCGGGATCACGGTGGTACCCGGCACTTTCGAACCAGCCGATCTCCTCGCGCTCTGCATCGCCAGCGAGCCACATCGTGAACGACGCGGAATCGGGTCCAATCAGCTTCACTGCGGTCGAGCGATTGTTGGGTTTGTCGCCACTTGGCATCGGCGCCATAATGTGCAGTTCTGCCCCACCGGTCATCGTGATTGTGCATATCCTTCGGCCGTCCGAGCACGGATCATCGGTATCCCGATAGATCAGACTGTCATGGTCCATTCGCGATAGAATCGAATCTCGCAGAATTGCGAGCGTCACCGCGGGAGCCGGATCCTTGTTCTCGAAGAAGTAGCGCACGTGAATGTGACGCGAGCTCCTGAAAAGCTCACGGAGGCCGCTGTAGTGATCGATGTGCTGGTGGGACAGGATCACGACATCGATGGTCGAGTTGTTCAGATCGAGTGAATCCAGATAACGGCCGAACACTGCCATGCTGGGTCCGCCATCGATGATCACTCTGCTCGACCCATTTCTTACGTATGTCGCGTCTCCCTGCCCGACATCGAGTACGCGAACAATCAGCTCGCCCCCGCCAGAATCATTTACGAAGCTTGTCACGCGTGGGAGGGCTGGTTTGCGTGCCGCGCGCCGGCTCGTCGGATTTCTGTCTCGCTTCCCTCGATTTGGGTGTCCCTGCTGCGCCTGAATAAAGAAAGCCAACGATACCATTACGACGGTGACAATCAACGTGCGTCTGAGCATGAATATTGGTCGTTGGCCATCAGAGGGTCAGGCCGAATGTCGATGATTTGTAGACACTTTGGCGAGCCGTTTCACGGCACGCGTCATCCATGCATCGAGCGATCCCGCGGTGTCACCCAACGATCTGGCGAAGCACCGCGCGGACAGGCGCCGCATCCAGGGCCATGAGCTTGAGCGGGAACGCCATTAGCTCGTACATCGTTGGCGTCACTCGCCGCAAATCGAGGTTCTCGAGAATCGCGGCGTTCTCCGAGAAGAGCATGTGATGAACGGGAAGATTCTTGCTCTCCCTCGAGTCGACCGAGGGTGCGTCGACACCGAGTAAACGCAGCCCTCGACCCAGCAGTGTTCGGACACAAGACTCGGACAGTGTCGGCCAGTCTTCCGGAAATGCACCGCTGGCAATGGTGCGCCCGGTACGCAGGAGAAGCCGCTCCACAAACGGGAGCGACTGGATCTTCTCTAGCTCCTCGATCTCGATCTCCTTGCTGAGACTGGAGATGTCCACGACGATAGCGGGTCCGAAATAGGCGTCCAGCGACAGCTCGTGTGAGCCCGACCACCCTTCGCGAACATGGATCGGAGCGTCGGCGTGCGTGCCGACGTGTGGGCTCGAGCTGAACGACGAAACGTTCACGCTCGCCCCCGCGCTGATCAACGAGGCCCATCCACAAGTGAATGGCGTATCGCCCGGCCACTCGGGTGTGTCGGGATTGAGCATGACGCTGATATCGCGAAGGGTCGGCTCGTTCCCGTTCACGAGGTCGAGCCTACTTCTTTCCCACGAGTTTTTTCGCGGTCTCTACCATCCGATCCACGGTGATGCCGAGGTGTGTGTAGATCGTCGCTGCCGGCGCCGATGCGCCGAAACGCTCGAGGCCGAGTATGACTCCGTCATCGCCGACCCATCGGTACCACGACATCGGGTGCGCGGCCTCCATCGCAATGCGCCGGACTCCCTTGGGCAACACCGTGTTGCGATATGATTCATCCTGTCTGGCGAACAGCTCGTGACTGGGCATGCTGACTGCCCGCGCGCGGATGCCGTCGGCCTCAAGCTTCTTCTGTGCATCGAGAATGAGCCCGACTTCTGATCCGCTCGAGATGAGAACTACCTCGGGCGCACCACCCGGTGCGTCAGCCAGGACGTAGGCTCCGCGCGCGAGTCCAGTCGCCGACGCGTATTTCGTTCGGTCGATGAACGACAATTTCTGCCGAGTCAGAACCAGAGCGACGGGTCCCTTCTTGTGCTTGAGTGCCACGCGCCAGGCCTCGGTGGTCTCTGATGCATCCGCAGGTCTGATCAATGTCATATCGGGGATCGCGCGCAGCGTGCTCAGCTGTTCGATAGGCTGGTGGGTCGGTCCATCTTCGCCGAGGCCAATGGAATCGTGTGTGTAAACGTAGATGACGTGCCGATCCATGATGCACGCGAGCCTGACTGGAGGCCTCATGTAATCAGAGAAGATGAGGAACGTCGCCCCGTACGGTACGATTCCGCCTGTGAGGGACATTCCGTTCATGATGGCTCCCATCCCGTGCTCTCGAATTCCGAAATGGAAATTGCGACCCGCGTAGTTCTCGGCGGAAAAGCTCGGCTCACCCTTGATGATCGTGTTCGTCGAGGTCGCCAGGTCGGCGGAGCCGCCGATCAGCTCCGGGAGCTTGCTGGCAATCGCATTGATGACGATGCCAGAGGCGGCACGACTGGCCACGTTTCCATCTTTGGCTGTGAATGTCGGAAGCGCGGCTTCCCATCCGTCGGGAAGATCACCGGCCAAGCGACGTTGGAGCTCCTTCTCGAGAGCAGGGTTCGCCGCCTTGTAAGCGTCGTAGACCTTCTTCCACTCATCCTGCGCCGCTGCTCTCTTCTTCGCCGCGTCGCGCCAATAACGAAGAGCTTCGGGAGCGACGTAGAACGGCTCCTGTGATGGGTATCCGAGCGCCTGCTTGGTGAGCTTGATCTCCTCGACTCCGAGCGCGGATCCGTGGGCCTCGGCGGTGTCGTGCTTGTTGGGGCTCCCGTAACCGATATGCGATCGAACGACAATCAATGAGGGGCGGGATGTCTCCGCCTTCGCTGCGTCGATCGCGCGATTGAGGGCGGCGAGATCGTTGACGTCGGCGACGTGCTGGGTGTGCCAGCCGTAGGCAGCATATCGCGCGGCCGTGTCATCGCTGAACGTGAGTGCTGTGTCGCCTTCTATCGTGATGTGATTGTCATCGTAGAACCCGATGACCTTGCCGAGCTTGTGGTGTCCGGCGAAGGACGCCACTTCGTGCGAGACGCCTTCCATCATGTCGCCATCGCTGGCGATGAAATAGATGTTGTGGTCGAAGATTTTCTGGTCGCGGTTGAAAACCGCGGCCATGTGTGCTTCACCGACAGCCATCCCGATCGAATTGCCGATTCCCTGCCCGAGCGGGCCGGTAGTCGTCTCGACACCGGGGGTATAGCCGTACTCGGGATGCCCCGGCGTCTTGCTCTCCCATTGGCGAAACTGCTTCAGATCATCGAGAGTGAGATCGTAGCCGGTGAGGTAGAGGACGCTGTACTGCAGCATCGAAGCGTGACCCGCTGACAACACGAAGCGATCGCGGTTGAGCCAGCTCGGATCCGCGGGATTGTATCGCAGGTGCTGAGTCCAGAGGACGTAAGCGAGCGGGGCCAGCGCCATCGGCGTTCCCGGATGGCCGGAATCGGCTTTCTGGACGGCATCCATCGACAGGACTCTGATCGCATTGATGCAGAGCTGCTCCAGCGATTGACCAGACGCGGGCGAAGAAGGAGGCGGTGCTGATTGCGGAGCGGTCGCGGTATCGGTGGGCTCAGACATTAGTGAACCAGGTGCGCCGTAGGACGGAAATGATCGGGTTTAGAGAACTGCCAGGCGTGGAAAGAGCATTATTTACAAGCTAGCTCATACGCGGGCGCGTTGCAGCGCGAGCCAGTCGGTTGCCTCGCGCACTTCGCTGGGGAGCAGGCTGTGGCCGGCCCGCTGCCACTTGAGAGCAACATCGGCGTGCGAGGCCTCGAAGAGCTCGACCAATCGAGCGACACTCTTCACGGGGACTATCGGATCCATCGTGCCCGCGGAGATGAACACGCCCCTGCCGCTGAGGTCAGAGGGTCCGTCTGTCTCGAGTACCACCATCGGCCGAAAAAGAATCGCGCCCCGCAACAATTCCGGATCGATGAACATCACGGTCGACGCGATGTTGGCCCCATTCGAATAGCCCATCGCGAAGATCCGCTCGGGGTTCAACGCGTATCTGGCGGTTGCTGCGCGAAGGAAGCGCGCCAGCTCTTCACCGCGTGATCGCACTTCTTTTGGATCGAACACGCCTTCCGCGAGCCGCTTGAAAAAGCGGGGCGCGCCGTTCTCGAGAACATTGCCCCGCGGACTCAGAATCGCGGCGCCGGGAGCGATCGCCTGGCCGATTCCAAGGAGATCGTTCTCATTGCCTCCAGTTCCGTGGAGCACGACCAGCGTTTCCGCAGACGTCTTGTCCTCAGGGGGCACGAAGCGATGAGTGAACCCGATGTCGCCGGTCATGCGTTGGGACCGCGCAGCTCGAGCGGCGTGTGTACGTTCGGCAGGAGAGCCTCGATCTCGAACCGCCGTGGCTCGAGCCCCTCTGGAAGCTTCAATGATTGGCCGAGCGCGTCGACGGATTCGTCGACCGCGAATCCGGGACCATCCGTCGCGACCTCGAAAAGCACGCCGCCTGGCTCGCGGAAATAGATGGATTTGAAGTAATCGCGATCGAGCTGCGGCGTGACGTTATAGCCGAGCGATGTCAGCTCCGTGCGAAGGTTCATCTGCTCGGCTTCATCGGGGGCTCGGAAGGCCACGTGATGCACCGTACCTGCTCCCATCACTCCGGGCCAGATCCCCGGAACGCAACGGAGATCTACAATCGATCCAGGACCACCGTCACCAGCCGCGTAACGGAAAATGCTGCCTTGCTCGCGCACCAGCTTGAATCCGAGCGTATTCGTGAGGAGCTGACCGGTCAGCTCGTTGGCATCGAGCCAGAGAGTGACCGAATAGATGCCACGGATGGCGTGCTCAGCAGGTATTCCGGCGCCCGACCAACCCGTTCGCGCGTCGGCGGCCGGGTGCGCGACGAGCTCACCCATGAATCCATCGTGGTCCTTGAAGGCGATGACGCGCTCGTCCTCGTAACGGGCAGTCGGTTGAGCGAACTCGACTTGTTTCCTTATGAGTCGTTCTATCCAGAAACCGACGGAGCTGGGGAGTATGGCGAACGAAGTGACGGCTACCTGGCCGCCCCCCTGTCTTCCGCGCCGCGCGTCAGGCCAGGGAAAGAACGTGAGAATGCTCCCCGGATTCCCTTGTTCGTCGCCGAAGTAGAAGTGATAGGTCGTCGGGTCGTCAAAGTTTACGGTTCGCTTTACGAGCCTGAGGCCGAGGACTCCGGCGTAGAAATCGAGATTTCTCTGGGGGTCACTCGCGATACCGGTGACGTGGTGAATACCGGCAGTGCGGAAGCTCATCGAATCGATTCTTGCTTAGCTTCTCTTCGGGGTCTCGCGCTGATCGGTGCTCGTACGGGGAAACCCTCCCTCGCCACCATAACCGCTCTTGTGTTCGCCGGGGTGCGATGGGACGTCTTCGGGGTTTGGCTGGCCGGACCGGGTGCCCGGATCGCCGTCGCCCTGTTTCATAGGGGGTTTTGTAACTTGTTCCTGCTCTCGCCTGGATGGCATAATATCTCCGATCGTTACCCTTCCATTGAAGCAACGGATATGCCGTTCGCTGAGGCAATGATGTGAGCCGCCCCCAGCCAACCAGAAAGCCAAAGACAAAGACAAAGACAAAACGCTTTCGAAGTCTGAGCGATCCAAACACGCTCAGCGAGCTCGCGCTGCGTCTCAAGGAAGGAATTTATATAACGACGCTCGATGGTGACATCATCGATGCGAATCCGGCGTTTCTGGAGATGTTCGGCGTCGAATCGCTGGACGAGCTGAAAGGCTTCCGGACCAGCGATTTCGTCAGACCGGAAGTGAGAGCGCGAGAGATGGCGCTGCTCGAGCGCGATGGCTCGGTTCGGGACATCGAGTTTCAGGTGACGCGTCGCGATGGAGAGGTCAGGACGGTCGTCGACAGCGCATTTCTCTCGATCGATCCAAAGACTGGCGACAAGTACTGTCACGGCATTCTCGTCGACATCACTCAGCGGAAAGAGCTGCAGACCCAGCTGCTCGAGCTGAGCATCCGCGATCCGTTGACAGGCTGCTACAACCGCCGCTATCTGAATACCGTCTCACGGCAGTGCGAAGCGCAGCCAAAGGGTGAGTGGGGCTGCATCTATCTCGACATCGATCACTTCAAGCAGTACAACGACACCAATGGCCACTCCGAAGGCGACAGTGTACTGGTGAAGATGGCTCGCTTCCTAATGCGCCACGTCCGCGCGGAGGAAGCGGTGGTGCGAGTGGGGGGCGATGAATTCCTGGTTGTTCTGTGCGACTCGGATCAGGATCAGACCGATCATGTGGCCGCTCGACTGCGTACAGCGGCGCCGACGTCGGCACCCGTGCCTTTCTCAATGGGGTGGGCGGCGCGCAGAAATGGGGAGAGCTTCGAGACAACGATGGTTCGTGCAGACCAGAAACTGCTCGAGGTCAGAGTGGACGAGCGGCGTCCGTTGCATAAGCGTCGGAAAAGGAAACCGAAGGTCAATTAGTCCGCCGTAGCGCGGCCTAACTACCCGAATGAAGGTAGGGGCGCCACGCGTGTGTAAGTCACGCACCGACACACGTCCCACAGTAGAACCCCTTCTACTGGTGTCACATGCGCACAATTCCATTGTTGGCCGCTCTCTGCATTTCGAAGCTCGTCTCCGCCCAGATCGTGGAGAGTCCGCCGGGATGGCCGTGTCCGGTCCCGCCCTGCCTGTCCGGTGTGCCGTGTGCGAGACCAGTCTGCCAGATTCAATCCCCCTACGTGGTCCGGCAAAGCAGCGACGTGCGAGTCGAGCTCGTCGATCGCGTGCTGCGATACGAAGTCACCGAGACATTCATAAATCGTGGATCCAGAGTTGGTGAAGCGGACTTCATGTTCCCGCTGCCCAAGGGCGCCGCATTCCAGGACCTCAAGCTCTCGATCAACGGAGAGATGGTCTCGGGCGAAACGATGAACGCCAATCAGGCGCGTCAGATCTACGAAGAGATCGTTCGACGCCAGCGTGATCCCGCCCTGCTCGAATGGATGGGCTATGGATTGCTTCGGGCGAGAATTTTTCCGATCGCACCGGGCGAGCAGAAAAAGGTCGTCGTGCGGTTCCAAACTGTGGCGGAGCGCGAAGGAGATGCGCTGAGAGTCGACTACTTCCGCGGAATGCGGAACACCCAACGCGGACTGAGTCAACAGCCTGAAGGAAGGGCGTCGTTTGTGCTCACGTATCCCGACGAGCCGATGTATGGAAGGGCGTACTCCCCGACGCATTCGCTCTACGAGGGTGGATACGTCCGAGACGGGGAAGACTCGGAAGACCGCTCCTTTGTCTCGAACACTCGCAGCTCGATGCGCAGGATCGAGGTTCGGGATGCAACAGGCGAAGTAACGATACTGATTCCGATTCGCCGTTCGACGAGCGCGGCAATCTCGCTGCTGGCAAATGCGCCCGGCAACGGCGATGGATTTGCGCTTATCACGCTATCGCCTCCGTCAGTTCGACCGCGACCGGTTCCCCGGGACCTGACTTTTGTCGTCGACGTCTCGGGCTCGATGTCGGGCCAGAAAATCGAGCAGGCGCGCGCCGCGGGCAAGCAGATTCTGAACACATTGTCGCCGATGGATCGATTCAGGCTGATCGACTTCTCGAGCGATGTGCGGACGTTCCGCGATGGCTACTCGACTGCAACGCGCGAGAACCTTCACGCAGCGGAGCGGTATCTCGATCAGCTCGATGCGGAGGGATCGACCAACATCTCGGGCGCGCTCGATGAAGCTCTGTCCACTCCGACCCAACCTGGGCGGCTCCCGATCATACTGTTTCTCACCGACGGCCAGCCAACGGTGGGCGAGCGCGACCCAAACGTGATTGCAGCGCAAGTTGCCAAAGAAAGAGGATCGCGACGCCTCTTCACGTTTGGAGTAGGAGCGGATCTCAACGTGTCGCTGATCGAACAGCTGGCCATAGAAGGCCGAGGCACGGCGAGCTTTGTGCGGCCGGAAGAATCGGTCGAGCGCGCGGTTGGAATCGTGGCAAGCCGGCTGACCAGCCCTCTCGTTACGGATGTGCGTATACGCGGCGACGGTGTGCGTCTGCTCAAGATGCACCCGTCGGGACCGGTTGACATATTTGCGGGTGAGGATCTGGTTGTTCTCGCGCGGTACAACGGAAGCGGTGATGCGGTCGTGCGTTTCGATGGGCAGACCACCAATGGTCCGGTGACCTGGACCTCACACGTGAATTTTCCAGACCGTTCGCGCGAGAATCCATTTGTGGCACGTCTGTGGGCTACTCAGAGAATAGGATATCTGAGCGCGGAGAAGAGAAAGCATGGCGGCTCGCAGGAGATCGACGACGAGATCCGCGATCTGGGAGAGCGTTTCGGAATTCCGACCGAGTTCTCGTCATATCTCGTCGTCGAGCCAGGAATGAACCGTCGCCGGGATATTGGAGCTGGGGGTGTGCAGCTTCAGAACATGGTTGTCAGGGGCGCAACACCATCAGCGAATGCTCCCGCCATCCAGTTCGAGGCGGCAAAGGCGGCGGCTGCACAGCGCTCGGCGACGAGCATTTCCGCGGCAGACTCGGCTGCGGATTTCGGTGGATATTACGGCACTGGTCGCGGTGGAAGCGTGACTCGGCGTGGGAACGTCACTTTCGTCTTGCGCGACAGTGTCTGGACGGACGTTCGTTACAAGAAAACCGGAACGGTCCTGCAGGTGAAGCCATTCTCGGATGCGTACTTCAAGTTGATAGAGATGGTGCCAGACCTGCGTGAAGCATTCTCGGTTGGAGAGCGGGTCATGGTTGCCGGCCGTGCGATGGCAATCGAAGTGACCTCGTCAGGCAAGGAGAGTCTCACCGATCGCGACGTGACTCTGATCAGGGAACGCTGGTAACCGAGTGACTGACGTCGACCGGCTCTTCCGAACGTACAACGCCGCGCTGGTGAGATACCTAACGCGGCGTCTGGGAGACCGCGACTGGGCGGAGGAGGTCGCGCAGGAGACATTCGTCCGCGCACTCAGGCAGACCTCGATACAGAACGAGCGGGCGTGGCTCTTTGCCGTAGCGACGAATCTCGTGCGGGATGAAGCGAGGAAGGACATGAGGCGTCGAAAGCATCTGGCGTTGCTGGCGGAAGAGGAACGTGAGACGATGGTCGAGCCCGAGGAGACGACCATCGAGCGCGCACAGGAAGCGGCAATGGCGCGGAAAGCAGTCGATGCTCTTGCCGAAAGAGATCGGCTCGCGCTGCTAATGCGCGAGGAAGGACTGGACTACACCGAGATCGCTGAAGCTTTGCAGCTCTCTCCCGGATCGGTGGGGACCACGCTATCGCGTGCCCGCCGCCGTCTGGTGGAGAGCTACGAAGCTTTGCAGAAAGGTCGAGAAGAGAGAGAGAAAAATGCAGCATCCTGACGAAGGGACGATTCATTCCTGGCTGGACGGCGCCTTGAGCGCTGAAGAAGCCGCGCAAGTGCAGGCGCACGTGGCGGACTGTCCGGAGTGTGCGGCGGCCGTTGCAGAGGCGAGAGGTTTCATCGCAGCCTCATCCCGCATACTTACCGCGCTCGATCATGTGCCGCGCGGTGTCGTGCCTGCGGCGCCTTCCATCAAATTGTACAATCGCCCAGCGTGGCGGGCGGCAGCGGCCGTGCTTGTAGTCGCGGTTGGGAGTCTGGTAGTGGTTAGAAACGGCGACCACAAAACTGTCAGTTCACCAACTATGATTGGCGGAGTTAATACAGACACCGCACAAATCGTGGCTGACAGTGTTGGCGGTATGCGCGCCACAGTCCAAATCCCGGGCGCATCGCCGGCATCAACTCAGGCGCGCAAGCCACAGGCAACACCATCAGTTGCGATGCCAATCCGAAGTGGCGGTACTTCTGGCGTGGCAATGGCCGGTAAGCCAACTGTCCCAGCGGATTTCTCCGGCAAATCAGTTCGTGGTGCGACGCCGTCCGATGTTGCCGCGAGGGAACGAGCGCGCGATACAGCTGTTGATGCTGCAATCGGCAGAAGTGTGGCTGCGGCCCCACCCGTTTCCGGAGGCATGATCGCGTCACCGCAGCCCGCCGTTCTATCCAGTGTAGCGGGTGCGACGATGTTGCAGTCGGCAGCAGCCAGACATCCGTCGCTCAAGGTCGTTGACACCTCCCGAGTGATTGGCGCAAAGGTGACGTTGTACGAAGTAGCGCCTGGTGACACGGTTACTTTGACCGAGACACTGAACGTTCAGCTGAACGCCGTCACGACCACTCTTCCTGCAGCAGAACCACAGGCACGTCGAGCGATGCAAAAATCAGCGGCGACAGCAGCAGCGCAAGCGGCCTCACCATCGCCAATCGCGCCACCATTGCGGGTCGATGTCGTGAACGGAGTGACCACGATCAGCTGGCCGGACGCGACTAGCGGCAACATGCTGAGGCTCTCCGGACGCATGCCCGTGGAACGCCTCAGGGAAATCAAGCTCAGGATCGAACGAGAGAGAGCAGCCGCAGCCGCGAAGAAAAAGCCTTAAGTGTTCACTTCGCGGGATTCGCGTCCTGCGACATCCCCATCGAGTGATATCCCTTGTCCACGTAGACAATGGTGCCGGTTATACCGCTCGCCAGAGGGCTCGACAAGAACGCCGCGGTGTTGCCGACTTCCGCGGCCTCCAACGGATCCGTGAGCGGTGAATTCTGGGCGCAGTACTCTACCATCTTCTCGATGATTCCAATCGCGCTTGCAGCGCGCGATGCCAGAGGACCGGCCGAGATGGTGTTGACACGAATGCCGTACTTGCGACCCGCCTCGAAGGCGAGGGTGCGCGTGTCGCTCTCGAGCGCCGCTTTCGCCGATGACATGCCGCCACCGTATCCGGGGATAACCCGCTCGCTTGCCATATAGGTGAGTGAGAGGAACGATCCGCCCTTTCGCATCAACGGCGCGAGCCGCGAAACCATCGATACCAGCGAATAGGCACTGACGCTCAACGCGGTGAGATAGCCGGGGCGACTCGTCTCGAGCAGCGGCTTCTTCACTTCCGGTCCGTTGGCGAGGGAATGGATGACGATATCCAATGAATCCCGGCCGAAATCGGCCTCGATTCGGCGAGCCATGCCGTCGATGCTGAAATCGCCGGTATCCTTGTAGCGTTTGTTCGACCGAATGTCCTCAGGCGCGTCGGCAAGCGTGTCGAATGCTGCATCGAGCGGATAAACCTTTTCGAACTGGAGAAGCTGTCCGCTGGATAACATCCGCGACTCGTCCATCTTGCCGCGTTCCATCAGGTTCGTGAAGATGTTGAGGGCGGGCGGCCAGGTTCCTACGGATACGCTGGCTCCTGCTTCAGCGAGAGATTTGGCGATCGCGAACCCGAATCCGGCGTCATCCGCGACGCCGGCGACGAGTGCGCGCTTGCCGGCGAGGTCGATTTTCAGCATTTGGGTGATATCGCGATTCGAAGCACGATTTACAAGGGGTAAGAGATTTGCATTCCGGGAACGACACAGAAGCTTCATCAACGTTCAACGGGAGACGTTCTTGTTCGTAAAGCCGTTTCGCATTGCGCTGGTTTGCCTGACTCTGGGAACCACTGCGCAGGCGCAGGTTCAGGATACCATCGGGAAGAAATCCCCACTTTTTGTTGGCAAGGACCTGATCCTGTTGGGAGCATTCACGGTCGGCACGGCGCTGGTCGCGCCGCTCGACTTGAAGGTTGCCAATAGACTCCAGGATTCAGCAACTCAGGCAAGTCGATTTCTTCACACCGCCGCAACGGGTTTCCGCCTGCTCGGTGATCCCGGCTCGTTCGCAACCGGCACGGCCGTGTATCTGCTTGGCCGTGCCGAAGGGAACCGCCGTGTTCAATCCCTCGGACTGCACAGCGTCGAGGCAATTCTGTTCGCGGACGTTCTTGGCGGCGGGATAAAGCTGGTTGTGGGAAGACAGCGTCCGTTTGTCGACGTCAAGACTCCGGACAACTTCCAGCTCTGGAGAGGTCTTAAAGGCGACCAATGGCGGTCTTTTCCGTCGGGGCATACGATCACTGCTTTTGCCTTCGCATCGACCGTGACCCGGGAGGTGAAATTCTGGCGGCCTGGCGCGACCTGGTACGTAGGGACGGTTTTTTACGGAGGCGCCTCTCTAGTAGGCCTGTCACGTATATACAACAACCAGCATTGGGCGAGCGACGTTATGGCCGGCGCGGCAATTGGCACGCTCGTTGGGCTCAAAGTGGTGAATTACACGCACTCGAACCCCGGGAATCGCCTCGATAAAGCGCTGATAAAGGGGAAGAAATCCGCAATTCAAGCAAATCCGGTTCTGTTTTCCATTCATTTCTGATGGTCGGCCGTTCAAGCGCGAGTAATGCTTGCCGCTGAACGGAATCTTCATTCTGGCGGAGCTGCCGGCCGAAATAGCGGACCGCGTGCGCGAGATCAACGAGCGATATGACCCCAGGCTGTCGCGATACAAGCCGCCGCACCTGACGCTCACCGGGTCTTCCGGGGCGGGGCCGATACCGCCTTCGGTGGGCGTGGAGGAGATGAGGCAGAAACTGGAGCCAATCACTCGCGATACAGCGCCAATTACCCTCTCATTCCTGCCGCCCCAGCGATTCATGCAGACGAACATCATCGTGCTGCCGCTCGACCCGCATGGTCCACTGAGGATGCTGCATGACAGAATCATTACAAGCGGACTGCCCTTTACACGGGCCAGGTACACTTTTAGCCCACATTCGACACTGAGCCTTTATCAATCGCTCGATGAAAAGGCGATCGGTGAGCTGCTCAAGATCCGAATACCGGAACCGTTCGTGATAAGCGCAATCCAGCTTTATCACACGCGAGATCCACAACCTTCACGGAAGCTCCTCGAGCTGCCACTCGCCGGTGGATCTCAGAAAGATTGAAATCGCGTGGCGCGGTTTATGGATGCGCCTGCTCGGCTCACTGCTGCCCGGGCCGCAGGTGGCAACGCTTCCATCGATGACCAATTCCGAACATCGCGTGCTGGTGATCCGCTACGAGCGGATCGGCGACATGATCATGGCGACATCGCTCATTCGCAACATCGCGAATGCTCTGCCAGGCGGGAAAGTTGACGTGCTGGCGACGGCGGTGACTGCTCCGGTGCTGGAGGGCAATCCCTATGTGGGAAACGTCTTCACGCTGGACCGCAACTCGATCCGCAGCTACAGGGACGTCATGAAGCAGCTCAGGCAGGCACGGCACACGGTGATGGTCGACGGAAGAATCAACAACCCACCGATTTTCACGTCGACACCGCTTCTGATGTATGCGGGCCGCGCTCGGTTCAGGGTGGGTGCGCGCGGCAACAGAAAACCCCGCATTTATAACGTGTCAGTGCCGGAGTGGAACCGCGTCGATCACTACATCGAGGGCTCGAAGGCGCTCGCAGTGCCCTTCGGGGTAAATCCGGCGAGTGTTGACTGGCAGCCGGAGATATTTCTTTCATCCGATGAGCGCGCTCACGCCGAGGAGCTGTGGAAGCAAGCCAAGTCGCGGGTCTCTTCAGGAAGTGCGGACCCGGAGACCGGCGGAAAGCGGTTGCTCGTGAATCTCTCGGCGTCCGAGCCCAAGCGAAGATGGCCCGACGGGAAATTCATCGTGACGCTGCAAGCAGCGCGCGAAAGATTCCCCAATATGCCGATGATCGTCATGGGACTTCCGAGCGAGTGGGCGAGCGTGCAAAAGGTCGCCAGCGCTGTTCGCGCGTTGCCGGCGGAAACGCCGAAACTGCGCGACGCATTCGCACTCGTTGGAACTGCTGATATGGTATTCACACCCGACACCAGCATCTCGCACGCGGCATCGGCATTTCGGAAGCCTTCGCTTGTATTGCTCAAACGTGAGCATCGACCCTACGCGCCGTACAACACACCGGGAGAGATCCTCGCCTGGAATGAGGAAGAAATCCAACAGCTGCCTCATGAGAAAGTGGGAAAGGCGCTCTGCAAGCTGTTGGCGGATTTCGGGGGTTAACCACCGGTCAGCGGGCTCGTCTAATTAGATACGCACATTGGATATTTCCTGTCTCCCATTGGAAGGCGGTAAAGGCATGCCCCGCTCCTTCTTCAAGGACTGTGCGATAATCGCAGCGCTCTTCGCGACTGTCGCAGGCCGGCTCGACGCTCAGCATACGCACGATCCTTCGAATCCGGCGAAACCTACTGTGCACGGCTCGCCAACATCGGCCGATCCGATGGCCGGGATGGCTGGCATGGATGGGGACTGGAAGAGCGCCGCGATGGCGAAGCACATGGCGTATTCCGGGACGAGGCCGCTCACCGTGCAGGACTCTGCTCGTGCCGCCTACGTGATCAACGAGCTCCGGCAGGCGATCGCGAAGTATCAGAACGTGAAGGTGGCGGAGTCGGAAGGCTACAAGATGTTCGCACCTGAGATCAAGAATCAGCCGCAGTACCATTTTACAAAAGGACTGAATGCGCTGCGCAATCAGTTCGGCTTCGACCCAGCGCGTCCGACTTCCCTTCTATATAAGAAAAACGCGAAGGGCGATTTCGTACTCGTTGGCGCGATGTATACGGCATCGAAGCGGACGTCCGAGGACGACCTTAACACCCGCGTTCCACTGAGCGTCGCGCACTGGCACCGGCACATCAACTGGTGCGTTCCCCCGCGCGGCCAGAAGGACCAGTGGTATCAGACCAGAAATGGTCGACCCGTTTTTGGTCCGCTGGGTGTCGCGACCGAGCAGGAGTGCAAGGATGCAGGCGGGCGCTTCATTCCTCAGGCGTTCGGCTGGATGGTTCACGCCAACACCTTCGCGGGGAACGATCTCAAGTCCATCTGGCACGACGATCACATGGACCACGATCACGCCATGCTCGGCGACGCTAGGTAGGAGTGCTGTTACGGATTGCGGACTAACTGCGAACTAGTCCGCAGTTCGCAGTTAGTCCCCAATTCGTAGCTAGTCAGCAGTCCGCAGTGCCGTTGGTCCGCAGTGCGTACTCCGCAACAGCCGCAAGCCGGCTTAAATTGCGTGGGATGCCCCCACAATTCATTTATGTAATGAAAGACCTGCGCAAGGTCGTTCCGCCATCGCGGGAGATTTTGCGCGGCATCTGGTTGTCCTTTTATCCAGGCGCCAAGATCGGCGTCCTCGGCGCCAACGGCGCCGGCAAGTCATCCCTGCTGCGCATCATGGCCGGTGTCGATCACGACTTTCAGGGCGAAGCCTGGCCGCATGAAGGAACGCGGATCGGGTACCTGTCGCAGGAGCCGCAGCTCGATCCGTCCAAGAACGTGAAGGACAACGTCGAAGTGGCAGTCAAGCCGACGCGTGATCTTCTGACAAAATTCGAGGAGATCTCGAACAAGTTTGCCGAACCGATGTCGGATGACGAGATGACGAAGCTGCTCGATCAGCAGGCGAAGGTGCAGGAGAAGATCGATGCGTCCAACGCCTGGGATCTCGACCGGAAAATCGAGATCGCGATGGATGCACTGCGCCTTCCGCCCGCCGACGCCGATGTAAACAAGCTTTCAGGTGGAGAGAAGCGCCGGGTTGCTCTCTGTCGAACACTGCTCGAAGAACCGGACATGCTCCTTCTCGACGAACCTACCAACCATCTCGATGCTGAATCAGTCGCCTGGCTGGAGAGGTACCTTGCTGAATTTCCTGGAACTGTGGTGGCGGTGACGCACGATCGCTACTTCCTGGACAATGTCGCAGGGTGGATTCTCGAGCTCGATCGTGGAGCAGGCATTCCGTACGAGGGGAACTACAGCTCGTGGCTGGATCAGAAGCGTACGCGTCTGGCGACGGAAGAGAAACAGGCATCAGCGCGCCAGCGAACGCTGGAGCGCGAGCTGGAATGGGTGCGAATGTCACCGCGCGCCAGGCAGTCGAAGAGTAAGGCGCGCATTCAGAAGTACGAGGAGTTGGCGACGGCGGCTGAAGGCGAGAAGATCCTGCAGAACGAGATCGTAATCCCGCCACCGGCCCGACTCGGAAACGATGTCGTCATCGCCAAAGGCTTGAAGAAGGCCTACGGCGACAAGGTGCTCTTCGATGATCTGTCGTTCTCGTTGCCGCGCGGGGGGATTGTGGGAATCATCGGGGCGAACGGCGCGGGCAAGACGACGCTGTTCAAGATGATTGCCGGAAGGGAAAAGGCAGACGGCGGCTCCTTGACCGTTGGCGACACTGTGCAGCTCGCTTACCTCGACCAGACCCGCGAGCTGAACGACGCCAATACCGTCTACAAGGAAGTGAGTGAAGGGAATGACGTGATAATGGTCGGGAAGCGCGAGATGCAGACACGCGCGTACCTGGCGCAGTTCAACTTCAAGGGCGCTGATCAGCAAAAGAAAGTGAAGGATCTATCCGGTGGGGAGAGGAATCGACTCCACCTCGCGAAGCTGCTCAAGTCCGGCGGCAATCTGCTCCTGCTCGACGAGCCGACGAACGATCTCGACGTTGACACCCTGCGCGCGCTCGAGGAAGCGCTTGTGGATTTCCCCGGCTGCGGAGTCGTGATCTCGCACGATCGATGGTTTCTCGATCGAATCGCGACACACATTTTGGCGTTCGAGGGGAACTCGGAGACGGTGTGGTTCGAAGGCTCGTACCGCGATTACGCCGAGGATTTCAGGAAACGCAAAGGGGCGGACGCAGACCGGCCGCATCGGATCGCGTACAGGAAACTGGTGCACCGCTAACCGAGCGCGCCTTGCAGGGACGCCCGGCGCTCCGCAGCATATGTCATCCCGAATTCCGGAGACATCATGAAGCCACTCGGCTGGGTTGGCGTAGTTCTGATCATCGCGGGCATTGTGGTCGTCGCGATGCGCGGAATACCGTACACCAAGAGTCACAATGAAGTAGAGGTAGGCCCGTTGAAGGTGACTTCGCAGGAACGCGGCATGGTTCCACCTGTTGCCGGGATCGTCGCAATCGTAGCCGGTGCAGTACTCGTCTTCGCTGGACGGAAGTCGGTCTAGCGCCTCGGCCCCCGCGGGCCCGGTCCGCGATCGTCGTTCACTCCCAGCCACTGTCTCGTCATCCGGGCAACGCGCTCGGCCGCCGGCGGATCGAGATTCGCCAGAACTATGAGATCGTAACCACCGGGGAGCATTCCTTCGACGACTCCGTTGATCCCGCCGGAGCCGCCCGCGACTCCGAGCCCCGCAGGAAGTCCGCTTGGAATACGATGGTCTCGCAAGGCCTTCAGAAATTTGAGTAGATCCTCTGCGGTCGAGTAGCCACCGCCTGCAGAACTTCCCCGTCCAGGAAGCTCTTGCGTGTTCGGATGCAATGATGCACCCGGTGGAGCGTCCTCCCTCCCGGTCGTGTATCCGATCGCCGTATTAGTCGGTAACGAGTCCACGAAGAACGATCCAGTCCGCGCCATGTTTGCAGGCGCGAGGATGTGGTCGTGCACATAGCTGTAATAGTCCTGGCCCGACAGCCGCTCGATCAACAATCCCAACACGACATAACCCGCATTCGAGTACGCGTTGCTCGTCCCCGGTTCGAATTGCGGCGGCTCATTCACGAAGAGCGACAGATAATCCTTGAGCGTGCGCACGTCATGCCTCGTCCCACCAGGCGGCGAGTCGAAGATGTTTCCACCAATCCCGGAAGTGTGCCGCATCAGTTGACGAATCGTGACTTTGCGCGCGACCGCCTTGTTCGGATAATCCCGCCAATAGACGGCGAGCGTGGAATCAAGATTGAGCTTTCCAGCGGCACTGAGCTGGAGAATCGCGATCTGTGTAAAGACCTTGTTGATGGAACCGAGGTTGAAGGCAGTCTCGAGATTGTTGGGAATGTTGCGCTCGCGATCGGCCATTCCGTATGCGTGCTGGAAAACCGGTGTCCCGTTGTTCGCCAGCACAACGACACCCGAGAACTCGCCCGCTTTGGCGAGGCTATCAACTGAATGGGATAGACGACTCACAAGCTCTGACTCAGAAATCGGCGATGGCCGAATCGACTGCGCATCAGGCGGCGCTTGCTGCGCCGCGAGGGAACCTCCGAGGAGCGACATCGGAACGAGTAGGCGGACAATAGTTGTCATAACCCGTTAGGCAGGCAAATGACTAAATGGTTGCCTCATATGTTGTCGTGCGCTCAGGCCGTCGGGGATAGATTCTAACCCATGCTCCTGACCACTCTGGTTGCGGCGGCATTGCTCCAGGACTCCCTGCCGGCGTACGACGGACGCGCCAACCGTATTCACGTCGATGTGCCGAGGATCGAGGCGACCGCCAACATCGACGGCAGCCTCGACGACGCGGTGTGGCGCCGAGCAGCGCGCCTGACCGGCTTCTCACAGTATCAGCCGGTCGATGGGCGTCCGGCAGACGAGCCGACTGAAGTTCTGGTCTGGTATTCACCGGATGCGATCTACTTCGGCATCAAGGCGCGCGAGATTCACGGCAACGTCGTCCGCGCGACGCACGCCAACCGCGACAACATCGACAGCGAAGATCAGATCCAGATTCTTCTCGACACCGACAACTCGCGCCAGATCGCGTTCCTTTTTGGCGTCAACCCGTACGGTGTTCAGCAGGATGGAACGCGGAGCGCGCAGTTCGCGGGAGGAGCCGGAGGTCCTCAGGCGACCGGAGGAGGTTTTCGGAACGTCAATCCACTGGAAGGCAGCGTAGACCTCAATCCGGATTACTTCTTCGAGTCGAAGGGTCGTCTGGTCGAAGGCGGGTATGAGGTCGAAGTGCGGATACCGTTCAAGAGTCTTCGCTACCAGGACGCGAAAGTGCAAAGCTGGGGGCTTCACATCCTCCGGCGCGTGCAGCACTCCGGATTTCAGGACACGTGGGCTCCTGCGGTGCGCGCCAACGCAAACTTCCTCGCGCAGTCAGGAAGCCTGGACGGGCTGCATGATCTGCATAGAGGACTGGTTCTGGAAGCGACACCCACTCTCACCGCCCACGCGGATCGCGCACCCACGCTCGGCAATGGCCGTGACTATCAGCAGAAGGGCGAGCTGGGTGGCGATGTTCGCTGGGGAATCAGGCAGAATCTCACGCTCAACGGGACAATCAATCCCGATTTCTCCCAGGTCGAGGCCGATGTTGGGCAGGTGCTCCTCAACGAGCGATTCGCGCTGTTCTATCCCGAGAAGCGGCCGTTCTTTCTCGACGGACTCGAGCTTTTCGACTCCCCGAACCAGCTGATATACACTCGACAAATCGTCGCACCGCTGGGTGGCGTAAAGCTCACCGGAAAACTCGCGGGGACGAATATCGCGTCGATGGTGGTGGCCGACGATCGTCACTACTCCTGGGAAGGGGGCCATTCGCCGCTGTTCGGGGTTTCGCGGCTGCGATACGACTACCCTTCCGGCAACACGCTCGGTGCGGTGCTCACGACTCGCGAGGATGGAACCAACTTCTCGCGTGTGGCCGCGGCTGACTACCGTTTCTATCACTCGAAGCTTTACTGGGCGCAGTTCCAGGCTGCAGGGTCGTGGACGGATAGTCTGGGTAATCGTCGGAACGGCGCGCTCTACCAGGCTGACTGGGACCGTACCGGCCGCCAATGGGGTTTTCATTACGCTCTCAGGTCGCTCGATCCCGGTTTCAACGCTGCCGCTGGTTTCGTGAATCGAACGGGAATCATCGAAGGACGGATAATCAACCGAACGAGTTTCTACGGAGAACCGGACGCATTGGTGCAGACCTATGGTGCGTTTTATCTGTTTGATCGAATCTGGAACAACGCTGGAGCGGGCCACGGTCTGGCCGAGAGCAACGAGTCGATTCAACCTAGCGCCACGATCCGTGGAGGATGGCAATTGAGTGGAGCGCTCGGCCACAGCTATTTCGCGTTCGATCCGTCGCCGTATGCGGGGTTGACCGTGCAACGGTCATTGGGAGCGGTAATCGATACCGCGGCGTTCGTCGTCCCGCCGCCAGAGAAAAATGAGTGGAATGGATCGTTCAGAGTGACGACGCCCACTTTTCGATTCTTCACCGGAACCGCGGGCATCACTGAGAGCCAGGTGCCGATTTTTGCCGAAGCAGCACCCGGCAACAGCTCCCGGGTGGATGCGACGCTCGACATACGTCCAAGCACTGCTATTCGCAGCTCACTTCAGTTTTCCCGTCTCACCATCGCGCGCACGTCAAATGGCTCGCGATTCTCGTCAGAGACGATCCCACGGATCAAGGTAGAGTATCAGGTGAGCCCGCCGATCTTCCTTCGGCTAGTGACTCAGTACGCCGCGAGGTCGAGAGCGCCTCTCCAGGATCGGAACGGAAATCCGATTCTCGTGAACGGTGTGATCGACACCGGGAGCACAGTCAATGAATTCTCGACCGATTGGCTGTTCAGCTATCGTCCGGTGCCTGGTACACTGGTGTATTTGGGGTATGGGTCGACGCTCGACGAGCCGCGCGAGTTTCGATTCCAGAATTTGCAGCGGACGCGAGACGGATTCTTCGGCAAGATCAGCTACCTGTTTCGGTTGTAGCCCCTCAAGGGACCAGTTGACCCTCGTTCCCAGCGCTATATGAGAGTAAATGGGCCCAACAGCTGCACCGGCCTAGGTACCTTTCAACCACAATACGTTCACCAAATCAATCACATCAATAAGGCGCCATTCTGCCGTTCTCTTCACTAAAGCTTCACCCCAGCCTCCACAAAGGACTCAAAGAGCTGGGCTTTCAGCGACCGACTCCAATTCAAGCTGAGGCAATACCCGCCGCACTCGAGGGCCGAGATGTTCTCGCCTGCGCGATGACTGGCAGCGGCAAGACCGCCGCGTTCGTCCTTCCCATTCTGCACCATCTCATCGACAAGCCGCGCGGGAAAACCCGGGCGCTTATCGTAACGCCGACGCGAGAGCTCGCCGCGCAGATTCTCGCCGCCCTCGAATCGATGGCGGTTCATACGCCGATAACGGCTGCTGCGATCTATGGCGGTGTCGGCATGGCGCCGCAGGAACATGCAATGCGCGCGGGAGTTGATGTTCTCGTCGCCACTCCCGGACGCCTTCTGGACCACCTCAGCTCCTCTTACGCGAATCTCAGGAACGTCGAATTCCTGGTGCTGGACGAAGCAGATCGGATGCTCGACATGGGGTTCCTGCCCGACATCAAGCGCATCCTCAAGCTGGTGCCTGCGAAGCGACAAACGCTCCTTTTCAGTGCGACGATGCCACCACCGATCGCGGCGCTCACGCGAGAAATGCTGCACAATCCGCTGATGATCGACCTCGGACGACGCTCGATGCCCGCAGTGGGAATTACACAGGCCGTCTACCCAGTCAAACAGGATCTGAAAAAGGATCTGTTGCTGGCGCTGCTCGAGCGCGGCGAAATGGCGCAAGCACTTGTGTTCACGCGCACGAAGCACCGCGCGAATCGTCTGGCCGAGCAGTTGGTAAAGTGCGGCATCAAGGCGGAACGCATACATGGAAATCGCTCTCAAGGCCAGCGCACCGCGGCGCTCGCCGGATTCAAGAATGGCCAATACAAAGTGTTGGTTGCAACGGACATCGCTGCGCGGGGAATCGACATCGAAGCGCTTGGGCACGTAGTCAACTTCGATGTGCCGCAGGCGCCGGACGATTACATCCACCGCGTGGGACGCACAGCGCGCGCGGGCGAAGTGGGAGATGCATTTACGTTCGTGGCGCCGGACGAGCAGAACGATCTCCGCGCGATCGAGAAGGCGATTGGCAAGCGACTGCCCCAGATAACCATTCCCGACTTCGATTACAACGCGCGTCCGGAAGGTCGTCTCGAGATTCCGATCGGGGAGCGGATCGCGGCTATTCGTGGAAGAAAGGCGGACGAGCGGGCGAGATCGAGGGCAAAGGCGAATGGGCAGGGGCGGCCGGCGCATGGACATGGTGGCCGGGCGTCGCAAAGCTCGCAGGAGGCAGACTCCCGCAATGTCAGCCCGCGAGGTGGTCGCTCACGCCAACGTCGTCGCGGACGATAGCAATCGGGCTACGTGTTATGGAACCTGCGCGACCAGTCTACGCGGTTCCCTCGCTGAAAAGATCTGGCAGTTGCCCGCCGATTGTGCAGAGATGGCGCCTCCTG
Source organism: Gemmatimonadaceae bacterium (assembly GCA_036570225.1). Taxonomy (GTDB): domain Bacteria; phylum Gemmatimonadota; class Gemmatimonadetes; order Gemmatimonadales; family Gemmatimonadaceae; genus UBA4720. The sequence goes on from DATCPG010000341.1 coordinate 30,823, forward strand.
CTCCATGAGCAGGAGGTTGCAAGCGCCCTCGAGTCGACTTCGCCGCTTTCCTAGGCTTCATAGAGTCAGTTGCTAAGGGTCAGCATCGTGCGGGCGGACTGGCTCTGCAACCGACTGTTGGG